>JAUNBK010000010.1 GCA_030527105.1 Planctomycetia bacterium | reverse complement strand
TCAAGAAAAAAGTACTATATAATCAATATTTTCCTGATTTTTTCGACTTTTTCAGAGAATGTCGAACCTTTTTTCGACGTCGAAAACGGTATTTGCCCGACCTGTGTACGTTAATCACCGAGAAATTTCAAATTCTCGGCGTAAAAACGGAATTTTAAATGCGATTGAGTATATCAGCTTGCTCTGTTTTTTGACCGAGTTCATTCGTTTCTGTTTCTAAGACTGTTTGCCCCGCAGAAGTTTTGATACTTGTCATACGGTCATCTTCGTCGTAGATGTATTCCACTTTGTCGATGTTTTTATATGTTCCATCGGATTGAAGAATCCATTTTTTTACACAGGTCAGAAGGTCGCCCGTATATTCATAGGTTATTTTTTCGCTTGGAGTTGCCGTTATGGGAGAAAAAACACCCCCTGCAGTTACCTTTGTATTTTCAGGTCCGTATGCCTCAATCAATCGACCTTGGTCGTCGTAAGAAAAAGCAATCATATCCAAAAGTTCTTGCGAGGAGCCTTCCGCATTACTGAGGCTCAAGATGCAGGAAATTTTGTCATTTGAAGTATAAAATGAATTAAAAAGGTCATATCCTCTGGAATCCGTAACATACTTTAGCGTTCCATCAATCCGATAACGATAGACTGTCGAGTCAGGGCGTGTTAGAATGTATTCGTAATCCAAACTTGCTAGTTCACCGTTCTCATCATACGTTTTTATCGGTATCTGCTCCAATGTCGAACCGTCGGAATATTCCCCAGCTGTAAATGTAGGAACTTGATCAGAATTCAATCCTGCCGCAACGAGGGAAAGAACGTTGTTTTTGTCAAAAGTTGCCCTTATGTCCAGGGAGGAGTAAAAATTTAGCATATTTCCTGTGGCGTAATCCACAAAACGCACTTCTCCCTCTACGAAACCTGTGCCATAATCGGCAAAAATAGTAATAGGATTTCCTTCTGTATCGGTTAGAATCCTCATTTCGTCGATATATTCAGGACGCTGAAATTGCAATTCCGACATGACAAAGCTCCAGCCTTTTCCCATACCGTTATCTTGCAGGCAACCACTGTTATAGAAGCGGGTAAAGGAAAGAGAATTATCGCCTGGTGTATCATATTGTAGATCGGAAGTAGTAAATGTAACATTGGAAGATTGGCGTTGCGCCGCTAAATTCATCGAAACCACATTGAGATTTCCCAGATCAGTGGAACCCAACGACCATGAAGTTGAGTGCTCTTCAGGTTTCTGTGTCATGATTCGATCCACAACAGAACGGATAACTTTATCAGGAATGGTTGTGTTATTTACCTTAAATTGAACACCTCCAAAAATACTATAATAATACGTCCAATCATACCATGAGATAATACCATTATTATTAACGTTAATTTTTCTTCCTGAAATACTATCGTATGTAGATATTGTTGGGATAACTTTTTGTATGTAGACCTCTTGGGGTGTATAGCCATTCAACCACCACGTATCCAGCGGAATGTCATTTTGTTTAAAGAACTCCGCCAAAGAAACTGCCTTCAAGGCCTCTTGGAGCAAGGCAAAAATTTTTACGTTAATAATATTTTTACCAGTAGGATCATCGGGGTCGGAAACCGGAAATTCAATTTGTGCAAACTCATCATAATGCGCGTTAAAAAATTCACAAAACTCCTGAGCCTCAGGATCGCTTATTCCATTTAAGGAATTTTCTGAATTTAGAAGAACAGAAGCTTCATTGAAAAGCATGGACATCATCCCATTTTCTGAATACTGTTCCATCGAAACGGTGCCTGGTGTAAACCAAAAACGCAATTCATCGTAGTCAAATGTCGATGCCTTTGGATTTATCAATCCTTGCTCCACTGCGTTACGTACATTCGCGATACTAATTTCTACTAAGTTTCTGTAGCCATTTGGAAGCTGCGAACTACTGCTATCGTATGTTGCATCGGTATATATGTCTTTTCCTATAACCAAACATTTCATAACACGATCGGCTTCATACATCACCCAGCCAAGCATTGTGTTTTCTGCACAAGTGCTTAATTTTCGGTGCTGTAGATCGGAAACAAGGTACGCATTATCTACTGTAATGTTTTTACCGGTGTTATTGACAATCGTAATCACATAGTAAGTATATACTTCGACTCCGTTTCCAGTTCCGCCAGAATAATTAATATAGATTTCAAGTCCATTTGGCAAAGTAGAATTTCCAGCCTGAAGTACTGCGTAATCCCAAACTCCATCCACCTTATGATTGTAGCTGTCGATATTAAATTTTACTAAAGTTCCATTAATAGAAAGGTTCAATGTAAACCCTTCATCTTCTGAATAATGAAAAGGAGTGTGTTGGAGAACCATTTGCGAGTAGGAACCATTGGTAATAGTATTCTTCCCAGACACTCCTGGGATGAATTCGTCTGTATAGATGAGTTTGCCGGGAGGATCAATGGTAACATAAGTTGGTACTTCAGAGCTATAAACCTGTTTAATTGCGGTAAACAGCATATCCGTATTCACGCCCTGTGTGGAAGATTTGTTCTTCTCGCCGATAAAAATCAGTTGTCCGGTTGTTGGGTCGAACACGGCTCCCTGAATGTCCGAAAGATTCGTCCCGATCAACTCCGCCGCCTTGTCAAGGCAGACGCCGCCAAGATCACCGATGTAGTTATTAATTGCCCCTGGAATGGAATTATCCATTTGCGACAACAAGGGCGTGTTAAATGGATTTATCCAATTGCTGGCATTAAATGTGTTTATGTCCGCGTTATATGATGGTAGCGTGTTGTTGAAGATGGTGTTAGAGTACGCGCTTAGACCTTGTGTAGGTGAAATTATATTGGCAGCAAGTCCTGTAGAAACAGAGCCATCCATATTTTTGTCAACAACGTCATACATCATTATTGTACCATCCAAATTTTTAACTACACTTCCATTTATTACTCTGAGATTTAAGGAAGGAAGATAATGGTCATTCACAAATTTATCATAATTACTAATGGTAGACATCTCGTAATAGCCACTCATGTCTCCGTCCTGATACTTATCGTACGATTTTATGGCTTCCCAAGCTTTAACTGCCAAAAAACCAGTATTATCAGCACTAAGTGTGTCCTTAAAAGCTTTTGTGATTAAGTTTACATTTTTTTGAAAGGTTTCAAAATTGGAAAGTGTTCGTTGCATTTCTCTTTCAGGTGAATATCCACATGCAACATCATACTTCCCAGAAGAACTTCCACAATAAACTCGCATAAAATCGGAACGACTATAATTTCCGGTATAATAGTATCCACTCGGATCCACTTTATTCACCGGCTCCCCTGCGCAATACACAAACGTATCGAAGCTATCCACAAACCCCAGCGGGTCTTTTTGGGTAAATCGTCCGAGTTCCGGGTTCATGTAGCGGGCGCGGAGGTAGATTTGACCGGTTTCGGCGTCGAGGTTTTCGCCAGCATAGCCGAAACCGCCGAGGGAAACGAGGTTCGAGGGGTCGGAAAGGATGGTGCCGAAAGCGTCGTAGGTGATTGAACCTAGGGTGGCGCCGGAGGCGTTCGTGACGGTGCGGACGGAGCCGAGCTGGTCGGTTAGGTAGTATAGCGTCGTGTCGGTCGTGGAGGAAAGACGTTCGGAACCGTAGGTGTACTGAGCGGAAATGGAACCGTCGTCGGTATACTCTTCGAGAACCTGGTAGATCGAGGCGGAAATGTCGTTGACGTATTCCGTGCGTTCGCCATTGACGATTTTGGCCGTCCGTCGTCCAGCAGCGTCGTATTCGTACGAAACAACCGTTTCACCGTCCGAATAACCAATCATCAGACCACGTGCGTCGTAAAAATAGCGAATCGTCTGGTCGTCGGAAACTTCCATGACGAGATTCCCCTGCGCGTCGTAATAATACTGTGTCAGGACCGTTCCGGCAGCGTTGGTCGTTTTTTCCAGCCGATTTCCCGCGCCGTAAACGTAATTCGTCACCACCGCCACCTGCGAGCCGCTCCCGTCTGGGTCGTCGGTCATTCTCGTTCGACTTCCAACGGTATTATACGTGTAAACGACCGTTCTGTCCGTCGATTCGATTGTGCCATCGTCTTCCGAATAGACAACTTTTGCCAGTTGCCCGAATTCGTTGTAAGTGTACCCTTCCGCACGGGTTCCGGTCGCGGTCTGGAACGTTGCCTGCGTCGTTCGTCCTGCCGCATCACTCACGTAGGAAATCTGCTCGATCAGCGAGGAATTCGACGTTTTTTCGTGCCGAATCGTCGTCAGAAGGAAGTTGTCGTCGAACGTGTATTTCGTGCGTGTCCCGTTCGGTCGGGTAATGGAAGCAATCAACCCGGTCGTCGCGTTATAGGCGTAAGTCGTGGTTCCCGAAGAATCTCTAACCGTTGAAACCCTTCCTGCGGTGTCGTAGGTGTACGAAACGGTTTTGCCGGACGGATACGTGATTTTCATTAGTTCGTCAGCAAGATTGTACTCGTACGCAATCGTCTTGTCGGAAGCATCCTGATTTTCATCCTCCGAAAACGTCACGCTGATCAGCCGCTGCAGGTCGTCGTAACGATAAAATTGCCAGCCGGAATCATCTTTCATCGATGTCACGTTACCGATCGCATTGTACGTAAACTCTACCGTTTCGCCGGAATCGTAAACGATTTTAGTCAACTGGTTGAGAATGTCGTATTCGCATCGCGTCACGGTGCCGGAAGTGTCCACGACCGAAGTCAATCGTCCCAAATCGTCGTACTCAGACCGTTCGCTGGTCATCAAAGAGGAAACTCGGGTAACGTCAAACGCAAACGTCTTGAACTCGTTGCTGTTTATCGGAACAGAATAGGAGAGCGTGTTGGAACCTTCCTGTAGCAGGTATTGACCGCTCCATGTCGTTCCGTTGAATTCAAACTCCAGCGTGTAGTTTTCCTCCGTGGTGACAGGCGCAGAGAGAAGTCGATATTCCCCTGCCTTACCAACGGTGAGCGTTCCGACAGAATAGGAATCAACGGAATAATTCCCGTCTTCGATTTTGGCATACAGATAGATCGTTTCGCCAATCAAATCGTCGGGCACCATCCACACATAACGATTGGAGACGCCATCTTCGTGAATCCCGGTCTTGATTTCCGTCATTCCGTTGGAAACGTTTGTGTCTGTGTCGTAAAACAGAGAAATATCCGCATTTCCACCCGAATAAGAATCGTTCCATGTTATCGTGAATGCGTCACGTGCCGAAACGTTCATGGGAGCGGAGACTCCTACAAGTTCTATCGTCGGCAGAACGGCGGTACCCTGAAGCGTAAACGTGCGCAGCGCAGAGACCGGATCGTTGGTCGAAAATTTCAGCGTGTCGGAATAACTGCCGGTCGTCGCGGGATCGAACTCCACCGTGACCGTCCAGGTTTCGGCACCTTTCGCGGCAATCGTTTTACTCGACGATTTCAGACTGTTGGTAATGTCCCCTTGCGTGGAAGAGACGACGGATTTCACCTTGAAAGCCGCGCCAGTTACCATGGAGATCCCGTTGGCGTTCACCCTCAGCGTTTGGGTGCCCGGGTTGGTCAGAACGAACTCTTTGAGATTGGTTTTTCCGCCAGTGCCATCCGCAAGCGTGTCCGAAAAAACGACTGGCGAAACCGCAAGTGCGTCGTCAGATTGAATCCGTAATTCTGCCTGATTCAGTCCGGTTCCCGTCAATGCAAACGAGGTTGTCGGATTGGAAGCGCTGTTCGTCCGAATGTTTAACGTGTCCGTCAACGTTCCCGAAGAAGATGGATCGAACACCAACTTGATCGTCCAAACTTCCTCACCATTCTCTTTTATCGTCGCGGCACCGAGCGATAAATCGACCGTTCCAAACGTCGAACTTGTTATCGACTGTATTTTATACTGCGTCCCTGTTACCAAAGAAATGCCGTTTTTCTCCACGACCAATGGGATTTCGCCCGGATTTGAAAATTGAATCTCTCGGACTTCGGATTCCTTCCCCGTACCGTCCGCATGAACGTTTCCAAAAGAAATGCGTTGAGTGGATTGGATCGCTGAATCCGCGAATTGGATATTCCCCGCCGTTTTTCCGTATCCCAAAAGCGCCACTTGCTTCGTTTTGGTCGTCGAATTTGCAACGTTCTTGTCAATATACGCAATCGTCAGCGCGTCTTGATAATACTTGGATTCCTCTGGATAAAATACGACCGTGACCGTCCAGGTTTCCGCTCCGTAGGTCGCGATGGTTTTGGCAGAGGATTTCAACGCGGTCGTTATATTCCCCTGCGTGGAACTCACAACCGATGTAACGCTAAAACCGGAGTTCGCCGGAACCGAGATTCCACTGGCGTTAATCGTCATCGCCCCGCTACCGGGATTGGTCAGCGTAAACGTCCGTGTCGATGTTTTGGATGCATCAAAAGCGGTTTCGGTAAATTCCAATTGCGGGTTGGTCGCATCTCCCGACGCGGTGTTGACCGAAAGCTGCGCCAACGGCGTGGCGGTTCCCGACAGATTGAAATGCAAGTTGCCGTAATTGTATGTGATACCGTTGGAGTAGGTGAACCCCGTTTCAACCGTTATTTGATCGGATAAAACGCCAAGCTCTCCCGAAGGATCGAAAAGAACTGTCAGCGTTACCGTATTTCCATTATTCTTCGCCAACTTAAGAGGTCCTGACGCAAGACTGACCGGCGAACTTTGCGATGAATCGACAACAGACTTCACTCGGAAATGCTGCCCGTTACTCAAGGTAATCCCATTCTGCCAGATGTACATGTCGTACTGGGAACGGTTGCTTAAGGTAATCGTATGCTCACGAGTCGAATTGTTAGACGTTTCGTCGATTTTCTTTCCATCATCCACAACAGAACCAAAATTCAACGCACGATCGGTTTGTGTTCCGCTGCTGTCCAGGAAAGTCATCGCGGGGTTGATGGTGATGCTGTCTGAATAAACTTTGTAACTTCCCGCAACGTTATTCGGATCGACGATAATTCCAACATACCAATCCGTTTTTCTGCTCGGGTGTGGCTGGTCTGTCGGCGACGTGGCGGAGGTTCTGATGATGGATGAAAAAAACCGTCCGCAGCCATTTTCAAACGTGGGAATCAGGTGGCGTTGATGCCATAAAACAAAGGCTGTATCGTGGTCGCGTAGCGCGTCTGACTTCGATACAGAAGAGGGGTTGTCGACTTGGCTGAACGAAAATTTGTGCCTAAACGTGGACGAAATTTGATAAAAACATACAGCTGGATTCGTCGGGGCGAAGAGCGGGAACTAAAATCGAATTGTTCACATCAACATATCAATATTAATGGTGTCATAAACATCGACACGCTGGCAACTTGCGTTACATTTCCTGCGACGATTCAAAAGCAACCATCCATGTATTCGTAGACAATGCAAGATATTATCATTCCAAACTTTTGCGCGAATTCTTAATCAAAACCAACATTCGCCTTCATTTTTTGCCCGCATACTCACCAACCCTTAATCCGCTCGTGCGATTATGGCGATTTTTCAAGAAAAAAGTACTATATAATCAATATTTTCCGGATTTTTTCGACGCCGAAACGGTATTTGCCCGACCTGCGTACGTTAATCACCGGGAAATTTCAAATTCTCGGCGCAAAAACGGAATTATAAATGCGATTGAGTATAAAAAACCTCTACCACCTTTTGTAACATAAAAACCAGCGGGGGTCAACACCCGCCTGAGAAATTTTGGGAAAAATCTCCTAAAAACCTCGAACGAGCGTTTCGGGTTGCTTGACACCGCGATTCATCCATGGTAGAATGAGGCGTGCGGCGTGTGGTGCCTCTCGATCTGGGAGACGCGCCGTGAAAACTGAATTTGAAAGTACGAGAACGTACGACGAGTATAAGATAGAATGTCATTTAATCCTGAAAGTCAAAATATTTCGAATGAATCAATATGGAAAATGCCGCTGAAGCCGATCGGCTCGATGTATTTCGCGGTTGGGCTTATCCTCATCCTTGCTGTTGTGCTCGGCTGGGCGACGTTTGTGGACAGCCAGTACGGCGGCGAGGCGGCAGGGTTCGCGATCTACAAAACGTGGTGGTTTATGGCGCTCAACGGACTCTTAGGGCTGAGCGTCCTCGCAAGCGCCCTCACGCGTCTGCCGTGGAAAAAACGACACCTCGGATTCCTCGTCACGCACCTCGGCATCCTCGTTTTGATGCTCGGGTGCTTTATCACGTTTCGATACGGCGAGGAAGGAACGCTCGGACTGGCGGAGGGGGAAAACTCAGCCGTCGCGGTGAAAAAATCCCTCCACTTTCGTATCGAAATCCTCTCCAACTCGGGCGAAATCGCCCAATCGTGGGAGAAACCTTTCGTCCCGGGACCTTTCTCGTGGCGGCATTATTCCCATCAGCCCGACGAGACGCAACCAAGCCCCCCCCCCACGGAGGCGGAGCGTCTCCCTGTTTTTCCGTGGAGTCTCCCCGCAACTTCGCGAAAAAAACCGGTCGTTTTGGCGCAGGAGAATCTGACGCTTGAAGTGCTCGATTATTGCACCAGCGCGAGGCTTCGCCCTCCAAAGTCCGCGGAAGAGAAGCCCGACGTGGAAGGATTCGTGATTGAGCCGCTCTCTCTTGAGGAGTTGCGCGACAAAAAGCACGGAAGCAGCAGGGAAGAGGGGCTGCATTTCGTAAAAATCCGTCTCACTTGCGATGGAAACAAGTTTGAGGGGTGGCTTGAAGCGTTTGTGCCCGACCCGATGAGCAAAGCTCCGAATGCGGAATTGCACGAAATTTTCACGCTCCCGGGGAAAGATCGAAGCGTGCGCGTCGCTTTTTGTGCCGACACGATTGACTTAGGTTTTCGTCTGCGTTTGGATCGTTTTAATCGGCGTCTCGATCCCGGGACTTCAACGCCGTCGCACTATTCAAGCGACGTGACGCTCCTCGACGTGGACGACCCCACCAAGGTGGTTCAAGAGGATATCCGAGTTCTTCTGAATCAGCCGGTTGATTTTGCGGATACAAAAACGGGGCGAGTGTATCGCGTCTTTCAATCTTCTTTTCGAGGACCTTTTTCGTTTGCGGATCCGATATTTAGGAAACTGACGGGGGGGAATTTCCCTCGAGACCACATATATATTTCGTGGTTCAGCGTGAGTTATTCCCCCGGTCGCGGATTGTTGTACCTCGGGTGCCTCTTTATCACGGCGGGGGTGGGAATCATGTACTCCATGAAAACCTATTTTTTCGCCCGAAAGAGTCAAAGTGGGAATCCAAACCAGAATCAAAGTGAGTAGAGAAAATGCGTATTATCATCATGGAGACCGGGGACTTTGGCGTCCCCGCAGTGGAAGCGTTGCTGCGTTCGAATCATGAAATCCTCGGGCTGATCACGCGCCCCGTGCGATACAACAGGGGTGGGAATCCGCTCCCCGACCCAAAGGTGGCGCTGCTCGCAGAGGAGTTTGGCGTCCCGATTTATCGATTCCCCAAAATTAAGGCTCCCGAGGCGGTCGAGACCATTCGCGCGCTGGAGGCGGATATCTTCTTCATTTGCGATTATGGACAAATCCTCTCGCCGGACGGAATCAAATCAACTCGATTGGGCGGGGTGAATCTCCACGGCTCGCTCCTTCCGCGCTATCGTGGTGCCGCGCCCGTTCAGTGGGCGGTCTATAATGGCGACAAGGTCTCTGGAATCTCTGTGCTTCACGTGACGCCGGAGGTCGATGCGGGACCCGTGATGGAGACGTTGGAACTCCCGATTGACGACGCTTGGACGGCAGCGGATCTTGAGTACGAACTCTCAAAAATCGGCGTCCAGCCCGTCCTCAACGCCATTCGTGCCTTGGAGCTAGACGAAAATCAAATCCACAAGTCGGTGCCACAAAATCCCCTCGACGCCTCGGGCGCGCCCAAACTCCGCAAGGAGATGAGTTTTGTCGATTGGAATCGTTCTGCCGTTGAGATTCGCAACCAAGTCCGAGCGTTCGAACCATGGCCCCGGACGCGAACCACGTGGCGCAGGTCGGAGAAGAAGCCGCCGCTTGAGTTGATTCTCCTCCCGATTCCCCAAGCAATTGACGCAGCGAGCGCAGGGTATTCACTCCCCGAAGGAACCCGACCGGGCACGGTGCTGCGTGCCGACAGCGTCGTGGATGTCGCGACCGGCTCCGGGATTTTGCGCATCTCCGACCTCCAACCCGCCAACAAAAAACCGATGTCCGCCGCCGAATTCCTCCGTGGCTACCCCCTCACGCTCGGCACGATCTTGGGCGACTCGGATCCTCCAACGAACAAATAATGTCGTTTTTTATTATGATTTTCCCCCCTCAAAAAAGGAGTGTGTATGTTGCACAAGGACGAATGTAGAAAAAGAAGCCTCCCCCCAATATTTGCGTTGCGAATTGCCTCGCTAGTTGCGATTCTCGGCATCGGGTGGGGGTATATCCCCGTTTTGGCGCAAGAATCCGACGAACAGTCGACTCAAGAGTCTCTAAAAATCGTTTCCGATCCGTCGTTCGAGACGCATATAAAAGGTCTGCCGGGCGGATGGAGGGCACCCGCCGACACGTATGCGTGGGACAATTCCGTCTCAAAGTCGGGCGCCGCGTCCTTTCGATGGCAAAATGCCGACGCGGAGCGATACCACCTTTCGTCCCTCCCGCTTGCTCTCGAACCCGGGCGAGCGTATGAAATTTTTGTCTGGGTGAAAACGCAAAACGTCTGCGGAGGAAAGGCGGCATTCTGCGTCGAGTGGAGCGACGAAAATGGGAAATGGCTTGGTGGAGACTACTCTCGAGGCATCTCGGGAACCGCAGATTGGACGCAAGTGCGTTGTTTCGTGACGCCTCCTAAAAACGCCCGAAATATCCATCTCACATGCTACGGAACTCGTGGAGCAACTGGGACGGCATGGTTCGACGACATAGAAATTCGCCCATTCTTCATCCCCTGCGTCTCCGCAATGACCACGGACCACTATCGTCACCAAACAACCGGCGGAACCATGAAAATCCTCGTCGGCATCGCCCCGATGTACGCTCTTTCCGACGTGCGCAACTCCATCACGCTGCGTGTCTCGGGCGAGTCCCTTCCTACGCCGATTTTCGTGGAACCCTCGGCATTCGGCACCGACTCGATTGAATTCTCACTCAACGCGGAATCCCTCGCGTGTGGCAAATACGTTGCGACGTGCGAGGTGTTGCGCCCCGACACGCGCAAGAAGGAGACGGTGTCTCTCACGATCACGCGTCTGAGTGAATTCCCTGAGCGAAAATCGTATATCGACAAACACAATCGATTAATTCTCGACGGCGAGCCATTTTTTCCACTGGGGCTTTATTTTGGCGCCGTGAAACCTGAGGACGTCGAGCGCTTGGAGAAGTCGGCGTTCAATTGCATCATGCCCTACCACCAGATTTCGCGCGAGTCGTTGGACTTGCTCTACGCGCATGGAATTCGAACGATATATAGCGTTAAGGATTTGTACGAAGGTCTTGCCGTGAAAACGGACGAGGAGGGACGCGAGAAAACGATCCAAAAAATCAACGAGATGAAGGATCATCCCGGAATTATCGCGTGGTACATCAACGACGAATTGCCTCTCACGATGCTTCGCGAACTCGCTGGGCATCGGGATCTCGTCGAGTCGCTCGACCCTGGTCGTCCCACGTGGGTGGTGCTTTATCAAATCAACGAAATTCGCTCGTATATTTCGACTTTCGATGTGGTAGGGACGGACCCGTACCCGCTACCGAACAAGCCCATTTCGCTTGCGTGGGAGTGGAGCCGAATGACGAACGAGGCGGTCTTCCATCGGCACGCAACGTGGCAGGTGCCCCAGATATTTAATTGGGCGAATTATCGAAAAAGCGCTGCCGACCAGAAGAACTCTCACACGCCCACCTACGACGAAATGCGAGCGATGATTTGGATGAATATCGCTGGCGGCGCCAACGGAATCGTGTGCTATAGCTACTACGATTTGTTCCGCGACGATGCGGCTCCCGGCGACGACGAGAACACAAAGATGGCGAAATTCGAGAAGCGTTGGGCGGACGTGACGAAAATCGCCGAGGAGGTCGCGTCGAGGATTCCGATTCTGCTCTCAATTGAGGAACCAATGCGCATTATGCCGGTTCCAGAAGAGTCTTCGACCGTGGCGACTCGGTGTTATAGCAAAGATGGGAAAACGTATCTCTTGCTCGTGAATTCGACGCGAGAGCCGCAGTCCGTGGCGTTCGATGTGCCGAGCGGAGCGCGCTTGTCGCCGGAGTCGTCATTGGGTTCCTCAAGAGCCACGTTGAGCGAGGGGCGTTTGTCCGTGGAACTCGCGCCCATCGCGCCCGTGTGGGTGATTTTATTATAACGAGGCTTATACTCGTTCTCCTTTAAAATTCCCGTTTTACGCGATGCTTTGCGAGCCGTGGTGCGTAGCTCCAACGGCGGACGGCACCGGAAATTTCAACGAGAAGTATTATAAATATCGAATAGCCACGTTGAAAGGTATCGATCTCCGCCATCGGGGAGAAGGACGACAATCCTTTTCCCCGCGAACTCTGCGCGACGGCTGAGCTTCAACCCTGCCCACAAGGCGGCTCCCGAGGAGATTCCAATGAAGAGTCCCTCTTTTCGAGCTGCGTCACGTGCCACTCGTGCGGCATCTTCGGAAGTCGCAAGGAGAATCTCGTCGATAATTCCTACATCGAGGATCGAAGGAACAAACCCGGCGCCAATCCCTTGAATCTTATGCGCCCCCGCCGTTCCTCCAGACAAAACGGGGCTTGTGTCTGGTTCAACGGCGACCAATTTGAGCGCAGGATTTTTCTCTTTGAGCACAGAGCCGACGCCCATTAGCGTTCCGCCGGTTCCGACGCCCGCGACAAAGGCGTCCACGCGTCCGTCGGTGTCGCGCCAAATCTCCAACGCGGTCGATTTCCTATGCGCCTCGGGATTTGCGGGGTTTTCGAATTGCTGCGGAATAAATGCCCCGGGGTTTTGATCTCTCAATTCAATTGCCTTTTTGATGGCACCATTCATCCCCTCCGACCCGGGCGTGAGGACGACCTGCGCGCCATATGCTTGGAGAAGTTTTCGACGCTCCACGCTCATCGTCTCGGGCATCGTGAGAATCAATCGATATCCTTTAATCGCGGCACACAACGCGAGACCAATCCCGGTGTTTCCGCTTGTGGGTTCAATAATAAGCCCTCCGGGTTTCAAGAGTCCCTCACGTTCTGCTGCTTCGATCATTTCTGCGCCGACGCGATCTTTGACACTCCCTCCTGGATTGAAAAATTCGACCTTCGCAAGGACTTCCGCCTCGCCTTCGTTGAGCGCGTTGATTCTCACCAAAGGCGTTGCGCCAATGAGTTCGGTGAGATTTTTGGCTATTTTCTCCATCCTCGTATCTTCCTATTTTTTTGTGTGCGTGTGCCCAACGGCAGACCTTGGTAAAGCCGCGCGAAGTGAAGTATTATAAAAAGTTGCCGCATGCCGTTGAAGCCTCTGGTTTTTGCCCATGCTGCGTCGTGCACATGGTTTATTCGGTTTATTTCGTCCAAAATATTTGCGAGAAATACGCGGGCAACTCTTCCCATCTCTTGACTTTTGTCCGACCGCTTGGTATAATCTCTTTGTCGGTCGAAAGATGTTTGGACTTTCGGGAATATTATATGACTCTACGAGAAAAATAGCAATAGAGGCTCTCGATGAAGAGAGGGAAAAAGGAGCGTTTTATGGAAAATTTTCACATTTGGAAAAGACTCACATTTCTGAGGCTTCGCGTTAGAAGTTCTGTTTTATTTGGTGAAAACTCAAATTCATTGGAGCGTCAGAACGGATCGAGCTTGCGTTCGTGCTTGGCTTTGGGAGCGTGTTTTATGCTTTTGGTCGTATTTTCCACGCCATCTCACGCAGAGGAAAAATGCTCTGTAGGAAAATACTCTGTGGAAAAACCCGCTGTGGGAAACGAGTTGGAACCAACGCTTGTTGGTCCGTTGTCGATGCCGTCGGTGGTTGGTGGCAACGCAACGCCAAATTCCGTGGAGGTTTCGCCCGTTGAGATGCCGCAGGGGGCGACGTCCGCGACGCTCTTTCACCCGCAGCGTCCGATGTCCAAAAACCTTTGGGCGGACTCGTGGCTCTTTATCCCGGTGCCTCTTCTGGACGAAGAGGGAAAAATCCTTCCTGAGAACGACGAGACGGAGCGTTTGAGTGCGGCGGAGCGCATTCGTTCCTTCGCTCGTGTCGAGGAGTGGTATGGTTCCGTGCCGAGTTTTGAGGGAAAATACGTCCTGATCGATTTTTCGGCTTCGTGGTGCCCTGCGTGTCGGCGCGAGATAAGGGAATTGAACCATTGGCACGAGCGCTTTGGCGACGAGTTAGTCATCGTTTCGATTTTTGAGACGGATCGCGAGTCGATAGACAATCTCGTTGGGGATTTTAGGGGGTCGGATCTTCGTTACTTTGTGGGGATCGACACGCAGCGCCGAGCCGCCAACGCATTGGGAGTGTTTGGGATTCCTCACGCCGTGCTCCTTGAGCCTCAATACGGTGGCGTGGTGTGGGAGGGGATGCCGAACCAGCCAGGATTTGAACTCACGGACGCGATTATCGAGAGAATTCTCGCCGTGGGAAGAAAAAAGTGATTTTTTCCCAAAAGGGGCTTGAAATACGCCGTTTTTAGGGTAAAATAGATATATATTACTTCGCGTTGAAATTTCCCGTTCCGTCCGCCGTTGGAGCTACGCACCACGGCTCGCAAAGCGTTAAGTAAAACGAGAATTTTAAAGGAAAACGGGTATAGTTGTTGATTGTGTTCGATGATTTTAGACGACAGGACGTCTCATGACCTTATTTAATGATTTTGGCGATATCGTTCAAAAGAATGCGCCGTTGGGTGTTTATACGTGGTTTCAATTGGGCGGGAGTGCGGATTTTTTGGCGGAACCCCGTTCGTGGGACTCCCTTGCGGCATTGGTCAAAAGGGCTGCCGAGGCGGCGATTCCGTGGAGGCTTATGGGGGGAGGATCCAATATCCTCGTCAGAGACGAAGGAGTGCGGGGGTTGGTCATTCGTGCGTTCGAGAATCTCCCTTATGAGATTGCCATCGAGGGAAATCTCGTTCGCGTGAGCGGAAACGTCCCTCTGAGCAGATTGATCACCACTGCCGTCAGCGCGGGACTCGGTGGTCTGGAGGGCTTGGTCGGCATCCCGGGTTCCGTTGGTGCCGCTCTCCATGGGAACGTGAGCGCAAATAGCACCGACATCGGGCGCTTCCTCAAGTCCGCCGCCATTCTCTCCCTAAATGGAGAAGTGACGACGCGCGAGGGGGCGGATCTCTTCTTCGGCTATCGCGAAAGTCCTCTGGATGATTGTGTCATTATTCGTGCCGAGTTTGAGCTGCATCCTGAGGCGCGCGAGGAGTTGAGCCAGCAGATGCTCAAGCAGTGGATCATTGCGAAAGCGGCTCAACCCATGGGGCACCAATGTTCTGGCAGAATTTTCAAAAACTCCAATCTCGCTGCCGACAACGCGAGCGAAATCATCGAGTCCGTCGGCTTAAAAGGGAAGCGTATCGGAGGGGCGGTCGTCTCTCTGAGACACGCGAATTTTATCGTTGCCGACCCGGAGTGTTCCGTTGAGGATGTGCTCCAACTCATCGAGTTCGTGAGGGATGCCGTTTTTGAGAAAACTGGTCTCGAATTAGAGCTTGAATTGGAAGTGTGGTGATGCCGAGGCAGATTCGCAAAAACACGATTCGCACGCTGCGTGAAAATCGAGATTCGGAAGACGAAATTTCGTACGAAGAGATCGCGACAGCGTGCGTTGCCGAGATCACTCCCGGGGTGGGAGTCGCGGCGACGTGCGGCGTCATTGCTCTTCTCTTTCTCGTTTGCATGGTCGTCCTTTTTAAGCTCCACAAATCCGCGATTTTGAGCAAAAACACCATTCAGGCGGAGAATATAGAGATATTCTACCAGTCCGACGATGGCGTTTCGCGCACGCTCCCGATCGACGTTGAGATGGATCTACGTCAAGAAGTTGTGGAGCGTCTGGAGAAAAAACACAAGATTTCGGAGTTTCTCTTGGTCGACGAGCGCTTAATTCCTCATATGCGCGAGACGTTTCAGGAGCATCCGTGGGTGAAGAGGGTTTGTTCCATCGAGAAATTCTATCCTCCGTACATGAAGATTGTGGTGGAGCTTCGCCAGCCGGGCTTTATCGCGGTTTTCTCCGACAATAAAATCCTCCCGGTCGCGAACGACGGCGTGATTCTTCCTTCGATCGATTTCCCTCAAAATTCGATTCCCAAGTACCCGTTGGTTTTTGGTTTTGAAACGCTCCCACTCTGCCGCGTCGCTGGCGTAAAATGGGACGATCCGCGCGTTGAGAAAGTGCTTCAACTTCTGAGAGACATTGGTTCAAATTGGGCGCCCCTCAATCTGCGCGAAATTCATCTTGAGACCGTCGAAACGGGGGCGGGGGCGGCTCTCGAATTCAAACTCTACACCCAAAATGGCTCCTGTATCGCGTGGGGCGCTGCCGATTCCTCAAGCCCGCACGAGATTCCTAGCGAGCATAAAATCAAACGCCTCCTTGAGCTTCAGCAAAATGGCTCTCTCAATTCTCCAGACGCGCCACAAAACGTTTCGTTCCGGCGCAAAACTCAATAATCGCAATGGGGTACAAAAAATGAAAAAATCGCTTGCGTTTTCGATTGGTGCGCTTTTGGTCGCTTTTTTAGTAGGGTGCGGCGCGTCGAATTCCGAAAAAAACGGTAGCGAAAAACGCTCAGATGCCGTTGCTCTTACGTCGGGAGGAGGCGTTTCGTCCGAAGTCGTCAAGCAGACGAACGATCCGCGTTGGCGAGACAAGTTGCTTCAAACGTCGCTTGCCGAGCTACAGCGGCTGATGGATTCCTCGAGTCCGGGGGAGCTGTACTCCGTGTACGACAAGGTGGTGGAGCGTCTCGACTCGTGGCTTCGTGAGGAGGCGCGACCGGATTGGACTCCGCCAGCCTGCATGGCGACCCACATCAAGATTCTCGACACACTCCTCCCCACGCTCGAAGCAACGGAGGAGGCGATGGACGCATTCTTGCCCAGCATTAACGACGCGTCTCGGCTTATGTATCGTCTGATGCAAGAAAAAGGCGCGACGTCTCCCGATCAAGTTGTGAACGAGTTGGGGATGGCTTTTCGACAATCAATGTCCGACAATCAGAAGAAGGCGCTCGTTTCGCTCGCCAATGCGCTGGACGCGGGAGTCAAAGCGATTCCAGACGAGTCGCTTCAGGAGTTGCTCTTGCTGCGTGAGTTCATGAAACACTGCGCCCCGGAGATCAAAAATTGGAGCGAAAGAGCCTCCATTCAGCTGAGTGAGTTGGTCTTTTTGAATCGTCTCTACGTCACGTTTCGACGCCTCGACATTATCATCGGCTCCCAACGCATGA
Organism: Planctomycetia bacterium; assembly: GCA_030527105.1. Taxonomy (GTDB): domain Bacteria; phylum Planctomycetota; class Planctomycetia; order Pirellulales; family Thermoguttaceae; genus RGIG3701. The sequence goes on along the minus strand of JAUNBK010000010.1, from coordinate 47,349 downwards.
AATTCACTCCGAGCCAAAGCACGGATCTCTTTGGCTCGCTTCGATTTGCATGCCTGAGCGACTCGTACATTTTGCTTGAACACATCTTGCTGCGGAACGTGTCGCGATGGGCGCAAGGCGTGCCAGACATCTCGCCAAGGACGGAAAATCTTGCGACCGCGAGTCGAAACGACGTCTCTGGGATTCCCAACAACGTGACGCAATATGCGGACGAACTCCAAAGAGCCTCGGCAATTTTCGATTGGGTTGCGATGAATACGACTCTTTGTGCGGAAGAGGGCGTGGACGAAAATCTGCCGACGCCGCGTCTTCCGGTGGAAATTCTCCTCTCGGGGAAAGCGACGATGCAGGAGCGCGCGTGGCTCACGATTCTCCTCGCTCGACATCAGAATTTGAGCTTTTTCCTCCTCCTACTCCCAACGACCGACCTTTCGACCGCAGAATCCAACGCGAACCAACCGCCGTCCGCCAGATTGTTGCTTGGTTTTCTCTCTCAGGGGGAGATATATCTCTTCGACCCTGAGTTGGGCGCGGCGGTCCCGGCTTCCGTGCGTCGCGAAGCTGGCGTCGGCGTGTGTGTGACGCCCGCCAGATGGTCGGACGTGCGCGAAAGACCCGAATTACTCAACCAATTTTGGAAGTCCGCAGGGCTAACCCATGAAGTTTCGAAGGAGCAAATCGCGAGTACCATCGCGTTGGTGGAGACCTCTCCATGGCACTGCAAGTTGCGCATGGTGGTGCTTCAAAACGCACTCTCGGCAGAGAACCACGTGCGTCTGGCGTACAATCCGACTCACTTCATCCGTCAGCTTGAAGAGACGAAGGCGTTCTCGTCGATAAATTATTGGACGTACCCCATTCAGATAGTTCTTTATCGCGCGCTCCTTTCGAATGTCGAGGCGGCGGAGGAAGAGATATTGCGTCCCTTTTCACAAGACACGGCAGGGCAGGGCGTCTTCCTTTGGCGCGGGCGGATTCTCTACCTGAGTGGGATTCTCACGGGCAAATTGAGCGCCACGGGCTTCTACCAAAGTGCGCGTTTGTCGGATGGCGATTTGGAGAAAATGGGGAGAGCGGAAAATCCTCTCTCTCCGCAGAGGATGGAGACCTATCGCGCGTATCGCACGGACGCGAGTTTCGCAATGGGGAACATTTCGCTCATGGTGCGCAACGCACGCTCTGCCGCAACGTACTTCGAAACGTTCGTGATTCCCAATCCGACGGATTCCTCCCTTCTCGCCGCCGCGCAAGTCGCTTGTGGGCGCGCCAGGGAGATGGAGGGCGATTTCGACGCGGCGATTCAGTGGTACGATGCTGTCTCTTTCGGTCCCATGTGGGCGCAAGCGAGGGCAAGAAGGGCGCTCATCTTCGCGACTACTCCCGAGCAAAACCCACAGACAAGCGAGTAGCCGCGCTGTTCGAGTTGCGCCCAACTCAGCGTTGTCGCGCCGCCAGCATTTCGTAAAAAACGGGAAGCAGGAAGAGCGTGAGAACGGTTGCGGCGCACAATCCGCCCGAGATTGTCGCGGCGAGCGCTCCATAAAACGGGTCGACAAGCAGGGGCGCAACGCCCAGAACTGTCGTGCCCGATGCGAGCGCAACGGGGCGGAGACGACTTGTTGCTGTGTCGAGAACTGCGTCGCGTATCGACTCGCCACGCTGGACTGCCGCGTCGGTGTCCGTGACGAGAACGATCCCATTTTTGATCAACATGCCCGTGAGACCCAAAAAACCGGGGATACAAAGGAACTCGAACGATTTCTCCGCGAGAAGGAGCGCCGCCGTCACGCCCGCCACCGAGAATGGGATCGTCAAAAAAATCATAGTCGGTTGCCGAAACGAATCGTACATCGCGACGCAAATCAAAAACATGCCCAAGAAGCAGAGAGGGAAAACGCGCATTAGGGGGTCTTTTCCTTTGTTAGACGCCTCAAATTCGCCTCGCCACGTCATTTCGCACCCGGGCGGGAGCGAGAACGCTTCGCGCTTGAGTGCCGACGCGATGCGATTCCTCAAAACGGACGCCGGCTCGCCGCTCGCATTGCATTGAACCGTCACAGCTGGCTTCCGATCCACCCGGCGTATTATTGGGTATTCGTACATGACCTTCGTCCCCGATGAGACTTGGTCGAGGCGAATGAAGTGTTTGAGAGCGGTGCTGTAGATTTGGATTTCGCCCAGGTTTTCGACGTCAGCGCGTTCGTTTTCTGGGAGCCGCCACACGATTGGAATCACGTCTTCCCCAACGCGAAAGAACCCGACGGTGTTTCCCAGGAGCGCCGCCTGAATCGCCTGAGAGACGGAGGCGCGCGTAATGCCAGTGCGTTTCGCCACTGCGTCGCTAATCTCGGGACGGAGGACTTTCACGCGCTGCCGCCAATTGTCGCGCAGCTCGATTGTGGCGGGTTGCTGCGCAAAAAAAGTCTTCGCCTCTTCCGCCAAGCGATGCAACTCGCGTGTGTTTTCTCCACGAAACTCAAGCTCAATCGCGTACGAGACCGAAGGTCCCTCGCGGAAGAATCGCACTTGCGGCATCGCGTCCGGGAAGTTTTGGCGCAGAAAAATCCGCGTCTCCTCCGCAAGTTGTGGAATTTGCTCATAATTCTCCGTCGTGACGAGAATTTGTGAAAAACACGAGTTGGGGTCTCGATGTTCGTATGACAAGATGTAGCGGAGGGAGCCGGAGCCGATGAAGGAGCTTGTGTTAACGACGCCGGGGAGCGTGAGGAGGAATTCCTCGATTTTTTTCGTGTCGGCATCCGTCACTTCGATTGCGGTTCCCTCTGCGCGCCAGTAGTCGATGAAAAACTGATTTCGCGTTGAATTTCCGAAAAACGACTCGGGAATTTTCGTGAATCCCCACCCTGCCGCCGCGAGAAGGAGCGTCGCACCGAGAAGCACCACGGCACGATGATTCAATCCCCATTCCGCGAGCGCTCGATAATAACGATAGAAGCGCGCATCGTACAGCCCCGTTGCACTCTCGTTTTCTTGGCTCTTCGGGAGAAACCAGACGCACAAAAGTGGGAGAATCGTGACGGCCGTGACCCAACTCAAGAGAAGCGAGATTGCGAGCACTTGGAAGAGCGACGCGCAAAATTCCCCAATGTTGTCTGGCGCGAAACCAATTGCTGCAAAAGCGAGAATCGCGATGAACGTCGCACCCAAAAGAGGGAGCTGATTTTTGGTTGCCGCCTCGGCTGCCGCGCTCTCGCGATCTTTCCCACGTCGCACGGCAATTAAAGTCTCCTCCAGCACCACGATGGCGTTGTCAACGAGCATTCCAAGCGCAATGATGAGCGCCCCGAGGGAGATTATTTGGAGCGTGATGCCCGCGAGATACATCACGATAAACGTCGCGAGGATCGTGAGGAGCAACACCACGCCAATAATCAATCCGCTGCGCCAACCCATGAAGATCATGAGGAGAACGACGACAATCGCCACGGACTCGTAGACGTTGATGAGAAAGGCGTCGACCGCTTCCGTGACGCTCTGCGCCTGGTTGGAGATAATATCGATCTCCAAATTGTCCGGCCATCGGCTTTCTTTGAGCCTGGCGAGAATTTTCTCGATATCCTCGCCCATAAAAACGACGTTTCCCCCCGCGCGCGTCGAAATTCCCATGGCGATAGCGGGCTTCCCATTGAAACGAAAGAGCGTCGGTGGTGGCTCCAACGTCTCGCGTCGAATTTCGTCGCTCTCCACGATATCTCGCAGCGTAATCACGCTCTCTCCAACGCTGTCCGAGACGATAATATCGAGAATATTTTCGAGCGATTGAAATTCCCCCGTCGGCGTGATTCGAACATAATCATCTCCAATGCGGACTTTGCCAGAGGAGACGACCAGATTTTGATTCGCAAGTTCCTCCATGATTCGTTGAGGCGAAATCCCACTCGATGAGAGTGTCGATTGGGGTATTTCGAGATAAATCACCTCTTGCTGCACGCCGTAGAAGTCGATTTTTGCGATGTCACGCACCTCGTGGATGTTCAAAAGTTCCTTCTTGAGCCAGCGTCCGTGTTCCTTCAGGATGCGCAGCTGCGTTTCGTCCGAGAGGTAGGAATCCGCACACGTGAGAGCGTAATAAATCCCATAAACGTCGCCAAAGTCGTCCGTCACTTTTGGCGTGGCGCAGCCTTGGGGGAGTCTCGACACGCCGTCCCGCAGCTTTTTTCGAAGTACGTCCCAAATTTGAGGCAGGTCGCGAGACTTGAGCGTGGGGAGCATTTCCACCGTCACGTACGATACACCCGCTTGGGAGTTCGACGTGATCTTTTCCACTTCGCTCATCGACTGGATGATCTCTTCGACCACCTCCGTCACTTGTTCTTCGACTTCTTTTGGCGTCGCGCCGGGGTATTGCGTCGTCACCATGGCGGTCTTAATCGTGAAGTCCGGATAAGAAAGGCGTCCCAAATTCTGGTAGGCATACACACCCCAACACACCGCAAGCAGCGTGAGGCTCAGCGTGATTGTTCGATGATGAAGGCAAAACGCCGCAGGTGACATTATCATGACTCCGTGGGTCTCGTGGAACGGCACTTTTTTTTCTATTTTACGTTTTGTGTCAATTTCCACCTTGTCACGAATCCCAAATTGTGTTACAATGGAGAGGTCGTTTCGATTAAAACAATTCGTTAAAACAAGAGTTGTCCCCCCACTTTTTCCCGAGGAGTCTCCGGTATGAAGCGCGTTATTTTCGTGTTTTGGTGTGTATTTTGTGTGGCGAGCGTGTCGCTTTTTGCTCTCGAAACCAACGAGTGTGGAACGAGCGCGTGTTTTAAAGGTCCCGTCGGATTGCAAATGTATTCCCTCCGCAGCATTTGCGAGCACGATGTGGAAGCAGGCATGAAACTCGCTGCCGAGATGGGGTTTCGCTATATTGAAGCCTCGAAGCTCTACAACGTCGACGTGAAAGAATACCGCGCGCTTGCGGATAAATACGGCTTAATCATCTGTGCCAAGAATTATGACTTCTCCACATTCGAGTCAGACGCGGGGATCGATTTCGTGATTGAGGAGTCGAAAATCCTCGGCAACAAATTCGCGGGCGTCGCGTGGATTCCGCACAAAGCGCCGTTTGACGAAGCCGACGCTCGGCGTGCCGCTGCCGTCTTTAATCGTGCGGGAGAGCGCATGGCGAAAGAGGGGCTCACTTTCGTGTTTCACAACCACGGATTCGAATTTCAACCGTGGAAGGATGGGAAAACTCTCTTCGACCTTCTGATGGAAGAAACCAATCCCGATTTTGTTTCGTTCGAGATGGATGTCCTCTGGACTATTTTCCCGAATCAGGATCCTGTCGCGCTTTTGAAGAAATACCCCAATCGTTGGAAACTTTTTCATCTCAAAGACCTGCGCGGTGGCGTGGAGGGGAATCTCTCCGGGCACACTTCGGTCGAAAACGACGTGACTCTCGGTTCTGGTCAGGCGGACTACCCCGCCATCCTCAAAGCCGCACAAGAGGCGGGTGTTGAGTACTATTTCATTGAGGACGAGTCGCCGAGATTTCAAGAGCAAATCCCCCAGAGCCTCCGTTTTTTGGAACAGATCGAATTTTGAGCGTTGGTATAATTTATTGTGACTTTGTGTGAGATTTCACGCCGTCCACCGCTGGAGCCTTTTCACTTTTGCAGGAACAGAAGATCATGGCACGAAAAATTATCCTTGATGTTGATCCGGGTATCGCGGATATCCTCGCGTTGTACTTTGCTCTGTACAACGCGGAAATAGATTTGTTGGGTCTCACGGTGTGCGGTGGACACTCGGCTCCGCAAGCAGCACTCCGGACGGTTCAGGCGATTATCGAATCTCTCGACCCGCCCCGACTTCCACGTTTGGGAGTAGGCTCCGAACTCTCTCCCACGCCGCAGCCTACGCATCGAAATTTTTGGAACGCGCAGGGAATGAGCGCCCTTCATATGCCGACGGCGGATTATTTTTCCGTTCATCCTGCGGAGAAAATCATCTCGGACATAATTCGTTCTCATCCGAACGAAGTGACGATCGTCGCGTTGGGACCTCTCACCAATATTGCGCGTGCTTTTGCGCGGGAGAAAGATCTTTGTACGCTCACACACCGGTTGATTATCGTCGGGGGAAGTATTCTCGAACCCGGGAACGCGACGCCGGTTGCGGAGTTTAATTTTTATCGCGACGCGCACGCCGCCCGGCAGATTTTTCGTTGCCGTGCCGCCAAAACGCTCATTCCGCTTGACGTCACGAACAAAATCCTCATCGATTACGACGTTGTCAAGATTCTCCCTCCCGAAGGAACCCGGCTGGGGGATTTTCTCCGCGACGTGATTCCTCACTCGCTCTACCTCCACCGACAGTACCTTGGGATTGAGGGAATGCTGGTGCCTGGCGTCGTCGGGCTGCTCTCACTCCTTCGCCCAGAGATGTTTTTGTCGAAAATGCTCCCCGGGGACGTCGAGACGGATGGGGAACTGACGCGCGGAATGAGCGTCTTCGACCGACGCATCCTCCCAAAATGGAACGCAAATATTGACGTCGCAACCGACATTTTTGCTTCGAACATTCGTGAAGAAATTTTGAAGTTCCTCAAATCCCTCGGACGAATATAACCCCCCAAACGATTACACCGATGCCTTATTATCTAATAGGAACCGACGAGGCGGGCTATGGTCCCAACCTTGGTCCTCTCGTCATTGCCTCGACGCTGTGGCGCGTGGAGGAGGACGCCCTTTGTCCGAACGAATTATACGAAGCCCTCGCACCCGTTGTCGCCCCCGACGCGCGTGTGGGGGAGATTTTTCTTGCCGATTCGAAAAAAGTCCACAAAAAAGGGACGTTTCGACCATTGGAGGAGGGACTTTTCCCCGCTTTATACGCCGCCGACGCGCGGGACGAAAACTACAACTTCCCCAACGAGGAAGCGCTTTATCGTCGTCTCGCGGGCGCCTCTCTCGACCTTCAGACGCTTGCCCCTTGGGAACGTTTCTCCTCCGACACGCTGCCAATCGATGCCGACGCGCAACACTGCCGTCGATTGGGGGCGCGGCTGCGTGAGAAAATGCTCTCTGTCGGCGTCGTTTTGTGCGACATAGAAGCGAGCGTCGTTTTCCCCCCGCTCTTCAATCACGAAACCTTCCGACTCGGATCCAAAGGCGCGTTCCTTTCGACGCTCACGCTCGATCTTGTGGCAAAACTTGTGTCGAAACTCGAATCGAAACCTCCCGACAAATCTGGGGCGAAAATCGTTGCCGTGTGCGACAAGCATGGAGGGCGGAATTTTTATCTCCCGATTTTGATGGAATCTTTCCCCGGAGCGCCGTTTTTCGCGACGACGGAGGGGCGTGAGAAGAGCGAGTACGTTCAATGCACGTCGCACAGAGAGTTCTCCATTTCGTTTCAAACGAAGGGGGAAGCGTATCTCCCGGCGGCACTTGCATCAATGACGTGCAAGTATTTGCGCGAATTGTCGATGAGCCACTTCAACGCATGGTGGCGTGCGCGAGTCCCGAATCTTGCACCCACGGCAGGCTACCCACTCGACGCCAAACGATTTCTCCGCGACGCTGCGGAGTTCATTCAGCGAGAAAATTTGGATACTGAGCAATTTTGGCGCGCGCGTTGATTGATATACTCATCAGGCTTTATACTCGGCGTGCTTTGTACTCGCCCTTCTTCAAAATTTCGGTTTTCATGAAGTTTCGGGAACCGTGGTGCGTAAGCTACAACGGCGGAATCTGAATTTCCAGCGAGAAGTCTCATAAAACCAGGAGTGAGGCTTCTCACGAGGGCGAGAAAGAGGGTGCCGCCCCGACTCACGCTCTCATTGGTTTTGCTCATCTCGCGGATTATTGCGAGTCGTCGCCCGATCGTGTCGTTATAAAGATATTGCGATAATACGATTGCGACGGACCGCCGGAGTGAATTTGAAGCCCCAAAACACCCATCCGCGGGATGCTGTCGTCCAGCTCCAAATACTCTACCATCTGCACGCCGTTGAGATAAAGCCGCACGGTTTTCCCCTCGCAAACGATTTCGTATGTGTTCCAATCGTTTGGAATCCACATCGCTTTTCTCAATTGAGCGTCAGGCATTTGGAGCATCCTTCTTCGTCGCGATTCGTCGTAGAGACAGCCCCAATAGGCTCCGTCGCTCGTCATATCTGCTTGGTATCCGATCATTTCGTGGTTGTTCAGAACTCTCGAGGAGCGGAATTGGACACCTGCGTTGCCGCCGTCGCCGAGGATTTTGCACTCAAGCCGAAGGTAGAAGTTGTCAAATTGTTCTATCGACGTGAGGAATTCGTTTCGATCAAGCCCTTTTTCGAAGGAGCCGCCGACAATTGCGCCCTCTTCCACGCGAAACACATCCTGGCGTCCCTCCCAACCCGCAAGAGTCTGCCCGTCGAACAACGACCTCTCGGGGAACAATCTGAGCGACTCGTCCAAAAGGGGCTGAATCATTTTGCGCTCTTCGTCTCGAGTCGCGCAGGCAGCGGCGGCGTGGCACAATTGCTTCTTGACGAGAGGAGACAGCCCCAATTGCCGAACGATGCGGATGCAGCCTCGAAGCGTGCGGACTCTATATTTCTCCACCGGGTGCGTTTTGGCAAGACGAAGCAAAACGGGCGCGGCATCGACGGTCGCCCACTTGCCGAGCGCTTGTGTGGCGGCGTCGCTCAGTGCGTCGTTGTCCCGCAGCGCCAACTCACCCAAAAGTCGGGACGCTGCCGGACCACCCATATTCGTCGCATATTCCACAAGCGGAAGCGGCGCCTGCGCAAAGTGCTTTTGGAGGAGCCCAAGCGCGGCGGGCTTGTCGCTCATTCGCGCACACAATGGGGCCATTGCCTCGACGTGCGTTGCACACACTTCGGGGTACTCCTTCAAAATCTCCCCCAGCGTCGCGGGTATTGGCGGAAGCAGCGACACATAAAATCGAAACGCCGCGAGTGCCGTCTCTTCTGGCGCAGTGTGCGTCCACTTCTTAATTTCCGGGAGAAGATTCGTCAAATTCCTCTCCGACGCGATCTCTGCCGCCACGAGCGCAAGCGTTTCATCCTCGGCACGCAGCAGCCCGCGCAACGTCTCCTCCAAAGCACTTCGCACCTTCGCGTCCTCGAGCGGAAGTCGCTTCAAGCCCGCAGCCGCTGCTTGGCGCAAAGGAGCTTCGGCAGAGAGATTCCTCGCAAAAGCATCGAGACACCGCGCGTCTTGCAGCTTGCCAAGAGCGTCGAGAATCGTTGGTTGGAGCGCGTCGGGAGCCGATTCGAGCATCGTGAGGAGTGTGGGGACGATTTCGCGATTGCCTGCAACGCCCACAGTCTCGACAATGGCGATTTGTGTCGCGGCGTCTAAGTCTCGCGCCGCGTCGAGTGCCGCCCGGAGCAACTTCGCGCTCGGTCTGTGTGTCAAAATCGTCTTCGCAAACCGCAGCGCTTCGAGGTCGTCGCTCTTGAGAAGTGTGAGAAAGAGCGCAACATCCTCCGTCAAAAGGATTTCGTTGTACGTTGCCATGAGGACGTACTTCCTCGGAAGCTGCGCGTTTCGTGCGCGTTGATAAAGTCGAACGGCATCCTCGTTTCTCCCCTCCTGCGTGAGTTGTCGAGCGGCAAAAAAGAGCGCCTCGCACGCTTCGGGAGAATCAAGACGAGCACAAATCGTCGCGATCGCCTTCTCGTTGGCAATTTTCCCCAATGATACAAGCGCCAAGTTTTTCAACGTCGACGCGCTGTCGGAACCGCTATCGGACTCAACAATCTTCACGAGCGCATCGGTCGAGGGTGCGTCCCGGAGGTTGCCAAGCGTGAGAACAAGCTGCTGGAGCGATCTTTCGTTCGTGCTGGGATCCAAAATTGCCCGATCAAGCGCCTCGCGAAGAGAAGGGCGACCCGCCTCGTTCGGCAAATTCGCAAGCGTCGTACACGCCGTGGTACACAAACGCTCATCGAGAAGCATCTCGGCAAGCTGCGGAATCGCGTCCGTGTCGCCCGACTTGAGGGCGTTGAACGAAATTTCCGCCTGATCGAAGATTTCGTCCGATTGCGCCCTTTGGTCGGCAAGCGGACTGAGGAGAAGACATAAAAAAATGGCGAGGAAGGTGGGTCTCATAAAATTACCTCTTGAATTTGTATTCCAAGGAAAGCGAGAGCTTGCCAAACGCACACTGTTCGAGATTCTATACTCGTTCTCCTATAAAATTCCCGTTTTATGCGACGCTTTGCGAGCCGTGGTGCGCAGCTCTAACGGCGGGCGAAAAGGGATTCCTAACGCGAAGTATTACAAAGATCGACGAGTATAAAATCGACAAACTCGTATCGATGCGATCATTTTATGCCATGCAAGACAAGAATACAAGGGGGTGCGATCAAAAAAAGTTGGTGCTTATAAAGGGGAATTTTTGAGGGGCGTATTTACAAAAGGTGGCACCATGATATAATGAGGGGGTGACGTGGACATCCTTCCTCGTCGGATCGTCGATTTCTCGAGCCATCGAGAACGAAGGGGGAGGCAAGGCAATAGAGTCTTTTTTCAAGGAGTAAAACAATGTTCGAAAATTATCTTGACATTCGCACGGTTCAAGAAATCCGTGCTCGATCGCTCGTTTATTTCGGGTGCGGCGCCATTCAAAAAATGAACGACATTGCCGCAACGCTCAAAGGGCGCGGCGTCGATAGAGTCATGATTCTCACCTCGAAAGGGGCGTATAAAGGCTCCGGCGCGTGGGAACCCACTGTGGACGCTCTGGAGAAAAACGGCATCCAATTCGTCCATTATGATCGAGTGATTCCCAATCCCACGACGGACTCCATCGACGAGGCGACGCAAATGGCGCGTGAGTTCGGCGCGCAGGCGGTGGTCGGAATCGGAGGCGGAAGTCCGATTGATGTGGCGAAAAGCGTGGCGATTTTGCTCGAATACCCCAGCGAGACGGGCGAGTCGCTCTATTGCTACCGATTTACGCCTGAGAAAGCCGTTCCGATCGTCGCGATCAATCTCACGCACGGCACCGGTACCGAGTGCGACCGCGTGGCGGTGGCGTCCGTTGCTCACAAAAATTACAAACCCGCGATTGCCTACGAGTGCATTTATCCCGAGTGGTCGATCGACGATCCGGAGTTGATGCTCACGCTTCCACCGAAACATATTCTCTACACGAGTATCGACGCCGTGAATCATGTGGTCGAAGCGGCAACGACGACCTGCACGAATCCGTTCGCGATTACGCTCGCACGCGAAGTGATCGCGTTGGTTCACGAGAATCTTCCCATTGCGCTTGCGAATCCGCAGGACTTGAACGCGCGCTACAATTTAGCGTATGCGGCACTTTTGGGCGGAATCTCTTTCGACAACGGCTTCCTCCATCTCACGCACGCATTGGAGCATCCGCTGAGCGCCGTGAAACCGGACCTGACGCACGGCTTGGGGCTTGCGATGCTTCTCCCCGCAGTCGTTGGGGCGATTTATGCGGCACGCTCTGCCGTTTTGGCGGACATTTTGGCACCTATCGCACCGGGATTAAAACCATATCCATGCCAAGGCGAGAACGCAGCCCGCGCGGTTGAAGAGTGGCTCTTCAGCGTTGGCGCAGACCACAAGTTGGCGGACGAAGGTTTCACGCAAGAGAGCATCGCACAGCTCACGGAACTCACGCAAACGACGCCTTCTCTCCCTGTTCTTCTCTCGGTGTCGCCCGTCGAAGCGACGACGGAACTCATCGCGAAGATATATGAGAGATCGTTGACGCCGATGGAAAAATAAGACCGTGGGAGTGACGCGGTCGCCACTTTGTGAAAACCGGGAATCTATACTCATCGTCGTTTAAAATTCCCGTTTTGCGCGACGTTTGGGGAGCCGTGGTGCGTAGCTCCAACGGCGGACGGCACCAGAAATTTCAATGAGAAGTATTATAAGGGGGCGTTTAGGGGACGAGGAGTACGGTGTCTTCAAATGCGAAAACGCTCAAAATCCTCCTCTCGCCCCTCACTCAAAATCATAAATTCAGACAACGACCCATTTCGAGCCTTTTTTTGCATTTTCCCAGAGAAAAAACATCACATTTCGGCATCGAGACCATAAAACACGCATCCCAAAGATTGTTGTCCGCGAAACACGATGTTTTAGTCCTCGTTTCGCACAATTCGGCTTGAGTGCGTAAAAACAAGTGTGAAACAACCCTCAAAACCACCTCAAAAACAATTAAATTAACGAATATCAACTCTGCTGCGGAAATTCTACGCTAAAACCCATTTTTTGGAAAAACATTCGATCGCAAAAAGCATCCAAAAAACGCTTTTTTTCACTAAAAAGAATCAAAAAGTGCAAAAGTGTGAAATGTGTCAGAGACCTATTTTTCCGCAATATGGCATTTTTATGAATTGCGGGCTAAAATGCTTTGGAAAAAACTATAATCATACGGTCTCGTAAAGATAAGGATTTCGCAAAATGCCCCGAAAACACACCTCACATCTTTGATTTTTCGAGATGTTGCACAAAAACCAATCCGTCCCACTTCTACAATTCCCCCCTAAAGAGGGAATTGTGCTGGCGTTTCTCTCCCTGCTTGGGTCGGCACTTCATCTGGAACTCCGCTTCGCTCCGTTCTCGGCTCGGGCGGGTAGGGACATCCTTTTTTGCCTATTTTAACCACTTTTAACCACCCCAATTTGAATGTGCCCCAAAATGTAAAAATACAGACGAGTAAAATTTTGACGGGGGGGCTTGTAATTTTCCCCTTTTAGGGTATAATGGGCGCTTCCTTTGTTTAAGAGGTTTTTGTTTGAGACACATGCCGTCGCCCGATGTGGTTTTGCATCAAGGGGGGGTGTGTTCTTCGATTATAAAGCGCGGTGCTGGTTTTTGAATAACGACACATGGGAGGCGAGGGTTTTCTCCCGCAGCGACTGCCGGACGTGTTTTAACGACAAAATTAAGGAGTGATATCGGATGGCGATTTGTAGTTATTGTGGAAAAGGGAAGCAGGTTGGCAACGTAGTCCAAACGCGCGGTCGTGCGAAGTACCTCGGCGGTGTCGGTACGAAAGTGACGGGAATCACTCGTCGGTCGTTCAAACCTAATCTTCGAAGAGTGCGTATTTCCACGGAAAATGGTTCGCATAAAACTGTGTTGATTTGCGCTCAATGCCTCCGAAGTGGTGCGGTTCGTCGCGTTGTAAAAGCGGCTCCTTTCAAGTTGAGCGGCGCAGCAAAATAGTTCGGGGTGCCACGTTTCGTATCCAACTTTGACGCGCCTGTAGCGCAATGGATAGCGCATCGGTCTTCGGAACCGAGTGTTGGGGGTTCGAGTCCCTCCAGGCGTGCTGTTTTTAAGCCCTTATTTTTTAAGGGCTTTTCTTTTGGGCGAATATTATAATACTTCGCGTTGAAATTCCCCATTCCGTCCGCCGTTGGAGCTGCGCACCACGGCTCGCAAAACGTTGCGCAAAACGAGAATTTTAAAGCACGCTGAGTGTATAATACTTCGCGTTGAAATTCCCCATTCCGTCCGCCGTTGGAACTGCGCACCACGGCTCGCAAAACGGGAATTTTAAAGTACGACGATATCGCTTATGGATAAAATTCAGGTACTCACGATCGTTCCTCCGAAGCCTCGGGTCGAGGAATTGATGCTTGGATGGAATCCGGCGCTGCAAAGGGCGCCGAAGATAGAGCTTCGCACTCTAGCGTTTGGGAATCGTCCGCCGCAGGCCCTCACGGTGAAAATTTCGCCGCCCTCCATAAGCGTTGAGAGCTTCTTTTTTGGGAATCCGGACGAATTATGCAAGCCTAACAGAAAAAAGTCCGCCAAAACTTCGGATTCGAAGGATTCAAACAGCGCTCTCGAAGCAACGAAAGGCGAGGCTCCATATTCCGAAGAAGATATCATTCCTCCGTGGGACGAGAGCGCGCCTGGGAGTGATGTCGATACAGACGAATCGCCTCTCCAAGAACGCGCGGAAAATATTCTCGACCAGCTGCCGGACGCGGAATTGTTGCCGGACGGTGTGTCGATGGAAGGGTCGATGGAGGAGATGAATCTTCTGTCGAACGCGGAGGAGAATGGAGAATTGGAGGTCGAAATCCCATCGGAGAGCGTGGGGGAGGAACTCAGCCAGACGCCGCCAGATTCAATGACGCGCCTCGCGCCGCCCAAAAACCTCATCAAGCTCGAAGATCGTTTGCGATATTTGCTTCAGCCACCGCTTGAGCAGCTTATCTCGGACAACAATCTCGTATTCCCTTTCGAACCGTTCCCCTACCAGTGGGAAGGCGTTTCGTTTTTATATTCTCGCGACGCTGCCATTTTGGCGGACGAAATGGGGTTGGGAAAAACCATGCAAGCGATCACGACGGTTCGGCTCCTTTTGCGAAATGGCGAGATTCGAAACGTCCTTTTCGTCTGTCCCAAGCCGCTCGTGACGAATTGGAAGCGCGAGTTTGAAGTGTGGGCACCCGAAATCCCCGTCGTGGTCATTGAGGGGGACCAAGTCCGTCGCGAATGGCAGTGGGGACTTGCCGACATCCCGGTCAAAATTGCGAATTATGAGCTGCTCCACAGAGATCGAAACTTCTACGCCCCGAAAAAAGGGATCCGAAGACACTTCGATTTGGTCGTTTTGGATGAGTCACAGCGCATTAAAAATCAAAGAAGCGCTACCGCCTCGGCTGCGAGAAGCATCTCGAGAACTCGAAGCTGGGCAATGACGGGGACGCCGATCGAGAACTCCTCGGACGATTTAGTTGGAATTTTCGAGTTTCTTTCTCCTGGGTTTTTGAATTCCGACATGAAACCAAACGTGTTGGGACGTGCCGTGAGTGATTATATCCTCAGGAGAACGAAGGATTTGGTGCTCAAAGATATGCCCCCTCGTCTTTATCGCGACGCGGGAATGTACATGTCGGCTGAGCAGCAGCAGACCTACTCCATGGCGGAGCAGCAGGGGGCCCTGCGTCTCTCGGAGATGGGCGAGTCGATCACGATTCAGCACGTTTTCGAGTTGGTGTTGCGTTTGAAACAAATCTGCAATTTTGACCCTTGCACGGGCGACAGTCCGAAATTGCAGCGACTCGAAGCCGACTTGGAGGAAGTCGCGTCAAGCGGTCAAAAAGCGATCGTCTTCAGCCAGTGGACGGACACGATATTTCGTCTCAAAAGCGCGCTCGAGAGATTCGGTACGCTCGAATACCACGGGAAAATCCCGCATCGGCTGCGCGACGGAGTGATCGAAAAGTTCCGCAACTCCCCCGATCACCACGTCCTTCTCATGAGCTACGGCGCGGGAAGTGTCGGACTGAACTTGCAATTTTGCAATTATGTCTTCCTCTTCGATCGTTGGTGGAATCCGGCGATTGAAGATCAAGCGATCAACCGCGCTCATCGGATTGGCGTCAAAGGTGCGGTGACGATTACGCGTTTTCTCATGCTCAACACGATTGAAGAGCGCATTGATCGCATCCTCCAAGAGAAACGAGACCTGTTCGACACCATCCTCTCCGGCTCGAAAGAGCGGCGCAATGTTGGACTTTCGCAGGAAGACGTTTTCGGTCTCTTCAAACTCAAGCGTCCTCGCACGGCAACAACGCCTCTCGTCGTCCCCACGGTGGGCGACCAGTCGGTGCAATAGATCGAGCGCGTCGGAACTCGCGCGATCCATCACGCGAAATATCGTCTCAAAAACCTTCGAGTTTCTGCCGCGCTCTCGGCTCCGCAATGGCTGTGGCGGCTGATTTCGGCGTAGATTCCATTTGTGTAGCCGATTTTCTCGAGAGTGTAAAAAATTTCGTCGAAAGGAATTTCCCCCTCGCCAAGCGGAAGGTGTTCGTGACTGCCGCGTCGCGCGTCGTCGAGATGGATGTTGATAAGCCGACCCGCATATCGTTCGATCGTGGGTGCCAACGGCTCGTTTTGACACCAAAGGTGCCCCACATCGAGCGTCAAATAAAGCGCATCCGCAAGAGAGGGTGCTGCGTTGCCAAGACGCTCCAAAAGTCGGTCGAAACTCTGCGTCGTATCGATGAACATGCCCGGTTCCGGCTCAAAAGCAATTTTCACACCGCGTCGGGTCGCATATGGCAAGAAATCGCACAACTCCTGCACCAAACGAGAGAGAAGAACGTCGGCAGCCTCAGAAGTTCCAAACGGAGGAGCGCCAGACCAAATCGACACGCAGTCGCTTTGGAGTGCGGCAGCAAAATCGACGGCACTCTTATAAAACGCGGTGCGCAAACGTCTTTTATGCGGCGCAGGGTCGAGCCAGTTGGGCTGGTGTTTGTGAAAGGGGTCGAGAAGGAAGCGCGCCCCCGTCTCGACCACGGAGCGCAAACCGAGAAATCGAAGCCGACTGGCTATTTCGTCCGGGGGAAATCTCCACAAGAAACGCTCTCCCACCCTCTGGACGAGATCGTGATCGAGCGTAAGTGCCACGGCGGCGTAGTCGAACGACTTGAGGAGGGCAAGCGCATCGAAAAAAGGGTGATGCGCCAGCCCGTTGGTGTTAAATCCTGGGAACATAGCGATTTTTCGGGCTACCTCTTCGTGCGCCCTTTGAGTTGTTCCTTTCGTTTTTGTTCGTCGCGCTCTTGTTGGACGCGGATTTGTTCTTGAAGCTCCGGGCTGAGGTCCAATTGAATGTCCGGTTCGTCCTCGACGGAGTCGGATCTCCCCGCCCATCCAGCGGCACGCATTTCCGCCTCGATTGCCGCGCGCTCTTCGTCCTCAGGCGTCATGGGCTTTGCTGGCGGTGGCGGCGGAGCATCATCAAACGCCCCCTCCTCCGCCTCGGCACCCGGAGACTCCCCGATCTCTGCCGCCACCTCATCAATGGACGCAGAAAGCTCGTCGGAAGAGCGTCGCACCTTCAAATCACCCTGCTCAATGCCGCTGTCCGTGAGTTCCTCGTCCTCTTCAGTTTGGGCGTCGTCACTCTCGGCTTTTTCGTCGCCTGTCGCCTTCTTGCCCTCTTTCTTCGTCAACTCAGGGGAATAATCTTCCTTTCGAATGATGAATTTGAAACCTTTGGAGACCGATTGATCCACCGGAGGAAGCTCCAAGAGGACGTACTCAGCCCTTAACGGCGGTGCCGGGAAAACGAGGATATCTTCCACACCACCACGAGAAATCTGCTCGGGCGACGTCATTTGTCCCTGAAGCCGTACCGAAGTGACGGGCTTGAGGCTGTTGCCCAAGCTGTCTTTCATAACGATATTCCGCGGATTCCTCCCCCATGCGGGGTACTCAATTACCTTTTCGTCGCTGCGATTTTCGACGTTGATCGTGATAAAAAGGCATTGACCCCTGTTTGAACTTGGTTTTTTGGTGAAATTCGCCAAGGTCGTGAGTTGGACATCTTTCACTTTGACAAAAACATCTTGGATTCCCACCCCGACGCTTAACTTCGCGTAGCCTTCGAGCGGATCCTTTTCTTCCTCCGTGTCCTCCTCCGTGTCCTCCGCCTCATCACCCTCAGCAGGAGCGGCATCTGGAGTTTGTTCCGCCCCCTCGGCAGGTTTTTCCTCTGCGGCGTCAGGCGAAGTTTCCTCCCCCTCAGCTTTCTCGGTTCCTTCCGCCGTGGTGGTGGCGGCGTCAGGCGCGGGGTCTTCCTCAGAAGATTCCCCTCCCGTGAAGGAAATAATAACGAAAACGAGTAGCGCAAGCACAATCACACCGCCAGCGGCACCCAAGAGGATGAAGAAGTTCCTCCTCTGAATCTCCTGCTTCGAGAGAGTTTTTTTCTCGTCGTCGTTGGAATCCTTTTTATCGTCGGACTTTTGAGCGCCACCCTTTCTCCCCTTGGATGGCGCGGGCGCATCCGTGAAAGAGAATCCCAAATCGACTGCAGGTGTGGGAGCTTGCGGCGCAACGGGTGGGGGATCGAGCGGAGCCGCCACCTTCTTCTTTTTAGCAGGTTTTTCCGCCGCAATAGGAGCTGCTACGGGTGCCACAACAGGAGGTGCCACGGGAGTAAAAGGGGTTGGTGCCTTTGCGACAGGATCTATCGAAAAGGGAAGAGAATCGACGGGTCTTCCTTGCGGAAGCTCTCCAACGGGCGTCCCCAAAGGAGGCTGCACGGAAAAAAGCCCCTTCACGCTAGATGCCTGACTCCACTGAGCGTCACCCTCGCGACGCACGGGGTCCGTGGGCATAATACGCTTCTCATCCGCCATTTGCTTTAATTGTTGCGACGTGAGCGGACCAATCTCCTGCCCCGCCACCTTGGTGTACCATTTCACCGCCATAACGCTACCTTTTTATACGTTTATTCCAGTTGAAAATGCATTTCCTCGCAACGCTCCGACAACCACTCGAGTCAAACTCCAAAGGAGGTCGGTTTGTTGAAAATTTGCTCAGAAGCTGCCAATTGCTCCGTGAGTCCATTTGCCTTGTACTCATCGCGGTTTAAAATTTCCGTTTGTCACGACGCATTGTGAACTGTGGTGTGCAACTCCAACGGCGGAACAAAACCGGGACTTTCAACGCAAAGTATTATATACTCATCGTCGTTTAAGATTCCCGTTTTGCGCGACGCCTTGCGAACCGTGGTGCGTAGCTCCGACGGCGGACGGAACGGGGACTTTCAACGCAAAGTATTATAATATCTATATCATAAACCAAAATGAGAAAAATTTCCAGTCCTTCCACAAGAAATTTTCCATTTTTTCTCAAAATTTTTTGGTGTCATCATTGAAATATCGGGGAAAACGGTGTATCATTATAGTGAGTTTTGTTGTATAAGGGATATTGACGCCCGATGCGCTTCCTTTTTGCTCGCGGGGACACATGGGGGTTTGCATAAAGAGAAATCTCATGAGCGTCGACACGCAAGTCAAAAACAGGAAAGCGCCTCGGGCAACAGCTTCAGTTTAATACAGAAAGATTAGGAGAAACGAATGTCAAAAGACGACAGCCAGGGACTTCCCATGACCGCAAAGTGGGATCCCGAGAAACTACAAAAAGAAATCGAAGGGCTTCAAGAATTAGAACGACGCCCGTTCCTGCCAAAGGTTGGTGGATATCTGAAGCGCTCAGGTCCTGGACTTTTGCAGAGCGCAATGACGCTCGGAGCGGGAAGCGCCGCCGCCAGCGTGGTTGCGGGAGCTTCGTTCGGATACAAATTATTGTGGGTTCAGCCTCTTGCTATGTTTTTGGGCGTCTGCATGATGGCGGCGCTCAGCAACGTTGTTCTCACCACGCAGGAGAAACCCTATCGATCGTTCGCGAAATACGTTGGTTGGCCTCTCGTCTTCCTGTGGGCGTTGGGAACGATCTCCGCCTCCGTCATTTGGCACTTTCCACAATACGGACTCGCCGCTGGTTCCGTGAGAGACTTGGGCGCAATGGTGGGGACGCCTACCGAGGTCTCCTTCTTCTCCCACACGACGAAAGACGGCGCCATCACGTACTACGTGAAAGCGTTCGAACAGAAGAAGGAAGAGCCTGCCCAAAGCACACGCGAAGCCGCCGAGAAAAATATCGAGTTGGCGCGAGAAGCCTCTCCCGATAGATTCAAGACCGCTGCCGTGATTTATGTCGAAACGCCCGAAAAATGGCAGCAGATTGCGGATGAGCAAAAGCTCGCTCTCGAGAAGGGAGTGGACAATCCCTACAAGCCACAAAACGTCATTACGGCAAAAGGGAAGAAGTTGAGCATTGCCACCGGTATCGCGATCCTGCTCGTTAATATCGTCACGGTCTGGAGCTACGGAAGCAGTCGCACGGGTATCAAAATCTATGAAAACTTCCTCCGTTTGATGATTTGCCTCGTGATTCTCTCCTTTGCGCTCGTGGTTGTTTGCAATGTGGGGAACATCGAGTGGGTGAAAATGTTCCGAGGTTTCCTCGGTCTCGACGCAGCCCCCATCCTCAAAGACAAGCAGAATTTGATTCTCGTCCTCGGAATGCTCGGCGCGGCAGTCGGTATCAATATGACCTTCCTCTATCCCTACTCCATTCTTGCCAAAGGTTGGGGACCGCACCATAAGACGCTTGCGAAGTGGGACTTGGGCATGTCGATGTTCCTTCCCTTCGCGCTCGTTACGTCGCTTATCATGATCGGAATGACGGTCGGCGGCGTTTATGAGGGCGATGTGTTGCGCAGCGGCTTAAAGCCTCTCGACGCCTCGAAAGTCCTCGTCGACTTGCTCGGTCCGACGGGTCGTGTCATTTTCGACCTTGGTCTCATCGGCATGACGTGCGGTGCCGTCTCGACACACATGGTGGTGTGCGGATTCACGTTGCCTGAGATGTTTGGCTTGAAGTACACCAAATGGACGTTTAGAATTTGCGCGCTCCTCCCCGCCGTCGGCGTGATGGGCGTGATGCTTCAGCTGCCGTTCTGGTTCCCCGTTTTCGCAAGCGCGATTTGCTTCACGATGTTGCCCATTGCGTACCTCATCTTCTTCTTGATGAACAACAACCGCAAGTACATTGGCGACGCCGTTGGAAGTGGCGTGGGACGCTGGGTCTTCAATGCAATTTTGTTGGTTGCGCTCATTTTTACGGTGATTTCTGCCGCAATTATGATTAATGATCGAGTGATCAAACCACTGCAGGCGTTGAACAAACCCACAGCCGCTCCGGTCGAAACCACGGATGCCGACGCGCCGACTGTCGACGCGAACGCACCCGCTGAGGGTGCCGCCGTTGAGGATGCCGAGAATGCCAACGCGCAAGTCGAGGTTGCTCCGACGGAAGCGACACCAGAAGCCGCGCCAGAGGAAACTCCCGCTTCGTGATGAGACACACTTTTGCCCCTCTCTCCTTCGGGCAGGAGGGGCAGACATAAACCCAACTCGGGTGCTGTTTTTTACGAGTGCGCGTCCATCGCGTTTTTGATTCGAATTTTATACAAAGTCACGATAGAATCCATTTATGTCATTGAATAAACCTCGCAATCTTGCGGATGTCTTGCAGGAATTTTCCGTCCAAAGGCGTCAAATGCAGGAGGAACTCCAAAAAATCATCGTTGGTCAGGACGATGTGATCGAACAACTCATCGCGGCAGTCTTCACGCGCGGACACTGCCTGCTCGAGGGTGTGCCGGGGCTTGCGAAAACCCTTATGGTGAGCACGCTCGCGCGCATTTTGGATATCCAATTCAAACGAATCCAATTCACTCCCGACCTGATGCCGTCCGATATCACGGGGACGAACGTGCTCGAAGAAGACGAAAACGGGCGGAGAAACTTCCGTTTCGTCGAAGGACCCGTCTTCACGAACATTCTCTTGGCAGACGAAATCAACCGCACGCCACCCAAAACGCAGTCCGCACTCCTCCAGGCGATGCAGGAACGCGAAGTGACGGCGGGACAAATGACGTTTGCTCTGCCTGACCCGTTTTTCACGATTGCAACGCAAAACCCAATCGAGCAAGAAGGAACCTACCCGCTCCCTGAGGCGCAGTTGGACCGATTCATGTTCAACATCAAAATGGATTATCCCACCCTCGCGGAGGAGGAGAAAATCTTGTCCATCACGACGCGCAGCGAAAAAATCGAGGTGCGCAAAATCCTCTCGGGGAAAGCGATTTTGTCGTTGCAAAAGTTGGTGAATTCCGTTGCCGTGAGTCCATATATCGTAAAATATGCGGCAGCGCTCACGCGAGCGACTCGACCGAAAGACGATTCCGCGCCACCCTTCGTAAAAGACCTTGTCGATTGGGGTGCTGGACCGCGCGCCGGGCAGTTTCTCATACAAGGCGGCAAGGCAATGGCGGCGATGGATGGGCGTTTTGCCGTTGCGATTGAGGACATTCGGAAGGTGGCGATTCCGGTTTTGCGACACCGCATTTGCGTTAATTTTCAAGCACAGGCGGAGGGATTGGACAACGATGCCATCGTGAAACGTCTCGTCGGAGCCGTCCCAACGCCACCGCTCCCTCGGTTGGAGCGTCGAGGAAGCGAAGGTTGAAACGCGCATGGAAGAGTGGTTTGCGAACATATCGACGCCTTTTTTCCTAGTTGCCGCGCGCTTCTCAGGGTTTTTCGCGATTGCGCCCCTTTTTTCGGGAGTCGCGATTCCGCTGCGGTATCGTGCGGGGCTGGCGCTCGTTTGTGCATGGATATTTGGCGTCTATTTTCTCCCGGGGTTTGAGTCTTCTTCCGCGTCTCCTTTTTGGGCGACTTTGGCAAGCGAATTGGTGTTGGGACTCACTCTTGGAGCGACGGCGGGGGCGTTATTTGCCGCTCTCAGCGTGGCGGGGAGCGTCGTTGCGTACGGCTGCGGGCTTTCGTTCCCCGTAGACGAGGGCATGACGAACGAAGCCGCGCCGATTCTCGCGCACTTTTTTACGCTCATGGGCGTCGCTCTCCTTTTCGCCTCCAACGCGCACATCATGCTTCTCGAGAGTGTTTTACGCAGTTTCGAAACGTTCCCACCTGGGGAAATCACCTGGCGCGACGCGTGGTTTCTCTCGGTACCGCACATGTTCTCGGAGGGCTTCTCGCTCGGGATACACATCGCGCTCCCCATTCTCACGCTCCTTTTGCTCGCGCAAATAGGTATGGCTGCCGCGAATCGCGCGCTCCCGCAGTTGAACGGCTTCGCGCTCATTTTCCCCATCTGCATCCTGCTTATGCTCTTTGGTCTCCTCCTCTCGTTTGGCGGAGGTATGATGCTTTTCGTCGGTCATTTTTCCGAAAGACTGGAGACACTCTGGGAACTTTTCGGCGCTTGAGAAGCGTGGTGAATGCGTGTGGATAGAACGCAAGCGGACAGAATCAAGGACGAGAAACAAAAACGCCGCCGCTTCGAACAATTGAGAAAGCGGCGACGTCTCGAAAATCAACGGATTTGGTCGAAAACTCAAACTTCTTTCGCGTCGATCCAACTCATGAGCTTGCGCAGTTTTTTGCCGACCTGCTCGACTTGGTGCTGCGCCTCCATGCGACGGAGCGCCTTGAAGTGCGGGGCTTTGACTTTGTTCTCAAGGAGCCAATTTCGCGCAAAGGTGCCGTCCTGGATCTCGGCAAGGATTTGCTTCATCTCTTTTTTCGTCTCCTCCGTGACCAAACGCTTGCCCGTGACGTAGTCGCCGTACTCAGCTGTGTTCGAAATGCTATAACGCATGTAGCTCAAACCGCCCTGATAAATGAGGTCGACAATGAGTTTGACTTCGTGCACGCACTCGAAATACGCCATTTCGGGCTGGTAGCCAGCCTCGACCAGGGTTTCGAAGCCCGCCTTGATGAGCGCCGAGAGTCCGCCACACAAAACGACTTGCTCTCCGAAGAGGTCAGTTTCCGTTTCTTCAGCAAATGTTGTCTCAATGACGCCCGCGCGCGTTCCGCCGATCCCCTTGGCATAAGCAAGCCCGAGGGCCTTTTCTTCGTCGCCAGCGCCTTCGCCCAACGCGATGAGACACGGCACGCCAGCACCCTTCTCAAACTCCGCGCGGACGAGATGACCCGGTCCCTTGGGAGCGATCATGATGAACTTGTTGTCTTTCGGCACATTGAACTGTCCGAAATGAACGTTAAAACCGTGGGAGGCGATCAACAAAGCGCCCGGCTTGAGGTTGGGAGCAATGTCCTTCGCGAAAATATCGCCCTGAAGCTCGTCTGGCAGAAGAATGGTGATCAAATCCGCCTGGGCAACCGCTTCAGGAATGCTGACGGGGCAGAACCCATGAGAGACGGCGGTCTCGTAGTTGGCGGTACCCGGAAGCTCGGCAACAACGACCTTAACGCCGCTGTCACGCAAGTTCTGCGCGTGCCCGTGTCCCTGGCTTCCATAGCCCAGAATGGCGACGGTCTTTCCGCTCAGCAAAGAAAGATCCGCATCATTATCATAATACATTTTCGCAGCCATAAAATTCCTCCCGAACTAATTGCCTCGTGTCATTGCGATCCGCCCGGATCGCGCCAATTCCAAAATGTCGGGACGCATTAGTTCAATAAAAGCTTCTATTTTTTTCTCTTTTCCGGACAATTCAATCATAATGGAGTCCTGCCCCACGTCAACGATCTTCGCCCGAAAAATATCCACCAAATCCCGAACCCCCACACGCATGTCCGCGTTCGCTCGCACCCGAATCAGAGCAAGGTCGCGTTCTACATAATCCTCGTCGCTGATATCAACAACTTTGACGACAGTGACGATTTTCTCAAGCTGTTTGCGAACCTGCTCGAGAACATGATCGTCTCCGTCGACAACAACGGTCATACGCGAGAGATCGGATTGATGCGTCTCGCCAACCGCCAAACTTCGGATATTATAGCCGCGCGACGCGAGCATTCCCGAGATGTGCGATAGGACACCGGGAACGTTTTGCACTAATGCGTAAAGCAAATGCTGCTGCATGATGTGGTGACTCCTAGAAATAAAAAACAACCATAATTTTATCACGAATTTCGCACACCGCAAGGGGGGGGCTTAAAGACTCCACCAGTGCGGTGCTTTTATTCGCAAAATACAACTTCTTTTGACACTACTCCGCCAACGGCGACTCAATCACGAGATCCACCAAATGATAGTCCCGCGCTTCCTCCGCCGACATGAAATTGTCGCGATCGGTGTCCGCATCGATTTTCTCATACGAGTGTCCCGTGTGCTTGATTAAAATGGTGTTGAGCTTCTCTTTCACCTTCGCGAATTCAGTCGCGTGAATGAGAATCTCCTCAGCCGTACCCTCCATGCCCGCACTCGGCTGGTGGATCATGATGCGACTATTCGGCAACGCATACCGCTTGCCGGGCGCCCCGGACGCGAGGAGCAACGCCCCCATTGAGGCGCACTGACCAATGCAATATGTGCGGACGTCACACGTGATGAATTGCATGGTATCATAAATCGCCATGCCCGACGTGACGCTTCCTCCGGGCGAGTTGATATAAAAATGGATGTCCGCCTTGGCGTCTTCACTCTGCAAAAAGAGCATCTGCGCCACAATCGAATTTGCGGAATCATCGTTCACGTCCGTCCCGAGAAAAATGATCCGATCGCGCAAGAGCCGGCTATAGATATCCATCGCCCGCTCTTCTCTTCCATTTTTGTCGATAACATAAGGGATGAGGTTCATATCGTTTCTCCTTTTTTACTGTTTTTCGTCTGGGAGTTCGCGCTTCGAGAGGATGCTGTCCACCACGCCGTACTCGACCGCTTCCTCGGCGGACATGTAGTGGTCGCGATCCGTGTCTTTTCTCAGTCGTTCGACCGGATTATTGGTGTCTTCTGCCAAAATCTTGTTGAGCACTTCTCGAGTTCGCAAGATTTCGTCCGCTTGGATGGCAATGTCGGAGACCTGCCCGCCGACCGATCCATAGGGCTGGTGGATCATCACTTTAGAGTGCTTCAGAGCGAATCGCTTCCCCTTTGCGCCCCCAGCGAGAAGGACAGCCGCGCCGCTTGCAGCAAGCCCGACGCAATAAGTACAAACCGGACAACTCAAAATCTGCATCGTGTCGTAAATCGCCAAGGTAGCACTCACGCTCCCGCCGGGCGAATTGATATAGAAATGGATATCCTTACGACGATTTTCACTCTGCAAATAAAGCATCTGCATGACAAGATCGTTTGCGTTGCCGTCATAAATTTGCCCCTGAAGGAAGATGATTCTGTTCTCCAGAAGAAGGTCGGCAATCGTCATTTGCCTCTGACGCTGATAGTCTCTCGAATTCATGGGAACGAAAGGTTTTCGCTCCACGCTGAACTCCGACGAAGGGATGTGTAATTTGTCCATATTTTTAAGCCGTTAAAAAAGTGTCGTTTGTACTGAGTTTCCTAAAATAAACCGTTTTATCACGCGCAGGGGAAGTCCCACGAACGTTCCACACGCACAATAAAAACGAAGTCAAAAACCAAAGTGAGTCGGGGATAAAGAAAGCCGAATCGACTTAAAGAAATCGATTCGGCGAATCACTCAGCCGCGCATATCACGGCTAATTATAGAGGAGAAGTCAATTTACTCCTGTTCCGTTTGAGCAGCATCTCCCGCCTCTTTCTCCGCCTCAGTCGTTTCAGTCGCCTCTGTCGTCTCTGTCGTTTCTACAACCTCAACGCCCTCTTCTACAGTCTCGGAAGAATCTTCGCTTTTCGCACTGCCGCCAGCGGGGTATTCCAACGTCGCCATCTCTACAGGATAAGGCTCAAAGGTCGTTTCCTCAAACTCCGCACTTGCAAGGATTTTATCAACCACTTTGCGCTCGAGAATTTGATTTCTCAAAACGTCCATCCGCCCCTCCTTCTCAAGCTGCGCTCGCACCCGGCGAGGAGTCTCCATCGTTTGGGCGGCAATGATCGAAATCTCGTCATCATAATCCGACTCTTCGACATCGATATTCTCTTCCTCCGCGATGCGCTCCAAAATGAAGTGCTCCTTGAGGAGTTTCTTCGTCGATTCCAAACTGCTCTGACGCAAGATATTCGTGTGCTCAATGATTTTCTGAACGGGGAAACCACTCCGCTGAAGCTCAAGCATCGTACGATATAACTCGCGCTCCGCCTGGCGTTCCAAAAGCGCAGGAGGCAACTCCCAATCAGCCGACTCGAGAAGGTTCGCAGTGATTTTTTCGCGAGCCGTCTGCTCTTGTTGGTAAGTCAACTGAGCCTCCAATTGCGAACGAAGGAAAGCATAGTACTGATCCTTCGATTCCATTCGATATCGACCAAGGAACTCCTCGTCGACCTCCGGCAAAACGAGCTTGCACACAGTCTGGACTTCGAAAACAGCCTCCACCTCTTTGCCCCGAAGAAGAACATTCGGAGCCTCTTCGGAGAGCGTCATTTTGAGGACGCGCGTTTCGCCCGCCTTCACGCCAGCCATCTGTTCATCGAAATTCTCGAGGGTCGCGTCGCTAAAGAGCAAACATGGACGAAGACGAATCGTCTCCTTCTCGCTCGAATTGATCACTTCGCCATTATAGCGGATAAGGAGCTTCGTATGGATATAATCGCCCGAGGCAGCGGCTTCTTCCGTTTCCTTCAACTCTCCCCTCCGAGAACGGAAAGAAACATCTGCATCCGCAACGTCTGCGTCCGAGAACTCACGAACGGGCTTCTCCAACTTCATTCCACGCCAATCGGGGAGATCGAAGCTGGGGCGAACCTCAATATCGTACTCAAAGATGAAATCGCCCTCTTCAGGCACTTCCACCGCCTCAAAATCGAACATCGGATCGCTAATCGGCGCGAGATCTTTCGTTTCGTTCACTTGAGATATACTCTCCATGAGAAGAGCGCTCTTGACTCGCTCAAACACATCCTTACGGAAACGCGACTCAACCAGCTTGCGCGGCGCACGACCCGGACGAAAACCCGGGACCTGAGCGACCGGAACCAACTCGTCAAATTCTTTGTTTAGAAAACGATCCACGTCCTCGCGCGGAATTGTCACGGTGATGTGCCGTTCACAAGCGCTGCGCTCGTCGATTTTCACCTCAAGAGATAATTTCTTTTCCTCACCCTCAGCGCCGCCCTCGGCACCATTTTCCGCCGCAATGTCTGCATTTTGGAGATCTTCAGACGGATTTAATTCACTATCAGCCATGGTCGTACCCAAGTCTTTCAAAGGAGTTGCATGATTTTGGAACTGTCGAAATGCGGAAAATCTCAAACAGTCATCTAAAATTAGTTTTAACACATCGCGTTAGAATTTCCGATTTTGTCCGCTGCTGGAGCCACGCACCACGGAAGAGCGAAACTTCGTAAAAACCGGATTTCTACAGTACGATGAGCGTAATATTACAAACGGCTCAAGCGAAAGCCAGAGCCGTCTGTTCGACATTCAACAATAATAAACAAGGAGAGCGGGCGAAGGGGTTCGAACCCTCGACAACGACGTTGGCAACGTCGTGCTCTGCCAACTGAGCTACGCCCGCAAGTGGTTATTTGTTTTATCGATCCGCTCTCACCCAAACAACGTACGCCATTATAGCGCACAGAGAGATTTTTTCAAGGGGGGGGAGCGCAACTTTTTCTATTTTTTTTCGACAAACCCTCAAATACGAAGCATTGCTTGGTTTTTGCTTCGGAAAATCTCTCGATTGGCTTCTCCAGAGTTCGTAAAAAAGCACAAACCTCGCTCACTTTCGCTCCGCACCACGGTTTGCAACACTCGGGAAAACCGATATTCAAAGAGGGGATGGGCAGACGAGCATACGAGAGAGGTGAAAAAGAAAAAAGCCGCTATATTGCGGCTCTTTTGTGTGCTACCCAAAATTACATCTGAGGATTGGAGCGCAGACGACGCGAGCGTCTCTCGGCACGAAGGCGGATTCGACGATTAATTTCGCTCGGCTTCTCGTAAAAATCTCGACGACGCATTTCTTTTTTGATACCACTGCGCTCGACCAGCTTACGAAAACGACGCACCGCTTCCTGAACCGATTCACCTTCTCTTAACGTCAATTTGACCACAACAATCACCTCCTCGTGGGGTCTACTCTACTAAACAAACGACAATCGGTGTATTATACACAAATCCACACCGTTGTCTAGGAGGGGCGCAGCCATTTTTGGGTGGTTTTTTTGGAAAAACTTGCTCGGTTGGATAGTGTCGCCCCCAAATCCCGCGCGGAATCCTACTATTCTACGAAAGAGGGCAAACGCCAGCATCAATCCCGATTCGCTTGGAACGAGAGCTGCGCCCCCAACGGTGTCAGTCCGTATTTTTGCGTCATTTTGCAGAAGACTTCCGCGCCGCGCCTTTCGCGTCCCCCGAGTCGATATCGGATTTTCTTCACAAGGTAATCTCTGCAATCCTCAATTGCCATTCGGCGTTTCATCGCCTCGTTGATGATCAAGATGTCCATCTCGATTTGGCTTGTTCGGCGCACTTCATTCATGATGGCAGAGATTCTCCGTTCGTCGCTTCCCGGTCTCGCGAACCACGACGCATAAACAAAAGGAAGACCGACCCACTGCGTCCACATTTTGCCCAAATCATAGACCCACGGGAGCGCCTCGGAGTGGAGCGGAACCGAGAGCGCTTTGTCTCCAATGAGAAGGCAGGCGTCGATGGCGTGCGCCTCGCAATATTGTGCCAATGCGACGCAATTGCTCTCGCTCGCGAAAGAGACCTTTTCGTAATCGGCGTCCGCAACTTCGAGGTTGGGAATTTCGTTCAGGTGGAGCGATTCAAACTCACACACGCAGCGTTTCTGCTCCTGAAGCCACACCTGCAGCATGGCGCAGCTGCTTCTGGAGGCGGAATCGAGCAACACCTTTCGAATCTCATCGAGAGGTTTGAACGCAACGAGTCGGATGCTTTCCACGGCACCCTCACTCGCAATGCACACGTCGGAGACCTGAACCAATTCTGGATGACGAATCGCTTCCACGACCGGGATGAGCGCGACGTCATAATCGCCACAGACGAGTTTCTGTGCCAAGAGAGACGGGACATCTTTCTGGAGCACAATGGAAGTATTGAGCGCGTCCGCAACCTCGCCCAACTTCCACACGAGCGGGATTGCATTCAAATATTGAACTGCGCCGACCCGAAGCGCAGCGGGTGAAAAGTGCGGATTTTCGCTATTATTGATCGCGTCAAGCGTCCTTTCGGCGGCCAAATTTTCGTTCATAAGAGATACTTTCAAAAAATATAGGAACAAGTGCCAACTCCGCGTATTATAACCCAAATGGAACAAAAAGACAAGGCAACCCCCCCACTTTTTTTTGGATCGAGCTATTCATCAGCCCCAAAATTTCCCCAAACGTTGGGACTCCTTCGATTTTCGTGTGTCCAAAACGTCTCGCTCCCCCCTGCGATTCTCTCGGAAAAGGCACTGAGAATCTCAAATGCAAACTTTTTTTGAGGGTACCCCGGCGTCCTGTCCCCCCCCCCTCCCTCTGGTTTTTCGTGAAATCTATGGTATAATGGTCTCCAGAGTCTTTATATTTATAATACTTCGCGTTGAAATTTCCCGTTCTGTCCGCCGTCGGAGCTACGCACCACGGCTCGCAAAGCGTCGCGCAAAACGGGAAATTTAAACGACGATGAGTATAACGTGCGAACAGGAGTTTTTCGATGAAGGTATTGGTTATCGGTGGCGGTGGGCGTGAACACGCGCTCGCGTGGAAATTGTCGCAAAGTCCGAGCGTTGATCGCGTTTTCGTCGCGCCCGGGAATGTCGGAACGTTTTTTGATGCGGAAAATGTCGCGATCGATCCGCTGAACTTTGCCGAGGTCATTCGTTTCGCAAAGGAGAACAACGTCGCTCTCACGGCGGTGGGACCGGAGCAGCCGTTGTGTGCTGGGATTGTGGACGCGCTGCGGGCGGAAGGACTGCGCGTCTTTGGTCCCTCGAAAGCTGCCGCGCAATTGGAGGGGAGCAAGATTTTTTGCAAAAACGCCCTCAAACTTGGGTGCATACCCACGGCGGAGTTCGCGACGTTCGACAATCCGCAGAGCGCGATCGATTATCTCAACGAGAGTGCCGATCAGCCGTTTGTCGTGAAAGCCGATGGCTTGGCGTCGGGGAAAGGCGTTTATGTCTGCTCGAATCGGAAGGAAGCGTTGGATGCCGTTCAGGAGATGGGATTCGACCTCAAATTCGGCTCTGCCGGTGCGAAACTCGTGATCGAAGAGCGATTGGATGGCGAAGAGGCAAGCGTCCTTGCAATCACGGATGGCAAAACCATTCTCACGCTCCCGCCGTGCCAAGACCACAAGCCCGCTTACGACAACGACAGAGGTCCCAACACTGGTGGAATGGGTGCCTATTGTCCCGCGCCGCTCGTCGATGAGCAGACGTTGGGCTGGATTGAGGAGAATATTCTTGTTCGCACCGTCCACGTTATGAATCGACTCGAGGCACCTTTTTCTGGCGTCCTTTATGCTGGTTTGATGATCGGACGCCAAGGTGTGAAGGTTTTGGAATTCAATACCCGATTCGGAGACCCCGAGTGCCAACCGCTGCTTATGCGCTTGAAGACCGACCTTGCGGCAATTATGGAAGCGACAATCGACCGTCGGCTCGACAAAATCGGTCCCTTGGAGTGGGATCCGCGCCCCACAGTGGGCGTCGTTCTCGCGTCGGAGGGATACCCAGGGAAATCCGAGTACGGACGCCCCATTCGTGGGTTGGACGAGGTGACGAAACTCCCCGACGTCAAGGTGTTTCATTCGGGCACGCGCGTGAATGAGCGTGGCGAAGTCGTGAATGCCGGCGGACGCGTTCTCACTGTCACGGCGTTCGGGGACAACATCGCCCTCGCGAAGAAAAACGCATATGAAGCGGCGCGGAAGATTCGATGGGAGGGGGCTTGGTGCCGCCACGACATTGGCGACAAAGCGATCGCGCGTGAGAATCCAGAAAAATAGAACGAAAAAACAAAGGGGGGAGCAGAGGTTTTTGCTCGCCCCTGCTCCTAAATCGCTTTCACATCCACAAAATCACATCTCGAAATCGAAACCACCCTCGTCGTCTTTCGGTTCAGGTTCCTCGTCTTCGGAACCAAAGTCGATACCAAACTCCCCGCCGTCCACGGGGAAATCAATTTCTTCCTCAGACTTTTCACCCTCGGTCTCTTCCCCCTCATCGTTGATATCCAGCGGGGAGTCAAACGGCGAATCATCGCTCTCCGCGTTATCTTTCTCGGGTGCATCCTGCTCGGGCGCATCTTTTTCGGGCGTCTTGGCGGTCGTGTCTTCTGGCGGAAGAGGTTCGTTCAGCCCCCCCTCTAGTTTTTTCCCGTCTCGGAAAAAGACGGCAGAGCTTTTGCCGCCGTTTTCCTCTTCAATTGCATCGTCGACCCAGCCGGGGGCGGTGTTGGAGATCAAACTCGAGCGCCAGACGGAGAGGAAGGAGTTTTCCTCCGTGAGCGCTTGGGCGTAAAGGTTGTTCCCGAGGAGGGAATCCAAGAGCCAAACGGTGGAACCGGTTCCGACACACAAGCCGGCGCGCGCGTTTCCTCGGAGCGTCACGTTGCGCAGATAGACGTCCCGCGCCATGTTGCTCGCAATGATGCCGTCGTTTTGAAATCCCTGCACGATAAGGTTCCGAATCTCGACATTGTCCACTTGAAAGAGTGCGATTCCGTGTTGAGCGCCCGCGCACGAGATGTTGTATTCGTACGGCATCCACCCACGCTGCGGCTTGAAATAGATCGACCTATCGTAGAGGCACCACTGCATTTCCTCGAGCTTGATGAGGGGCGCGCCATCGTTCGTCGCCATGCCCTCAGTCGAAACGCGCTCAAGTGGGACGCCGTCTTTGTAGAGATTTTGAAAGCTGGTGTACTCCGGTTGGAATCGGAAAATTCCGTCCCCCGCCTGCTTCCACCAAGTGGGCGGAACGGGCGTCGAGCCATCCAAAACGGCTCCGTTCCCCTCGATCGTGAAAGGAAAACCTGGCAGCCCGCTGTGGCGACGCCCCATGAGAAGCACACTCTCGCGATACGGCTCGCCAGAATTTACCAAAATGATCCGGTCGCCACGATCCGCAAGGAGAAGCGCACGACGAATCGTTCGAACCGGACCGTTTTCGCCGGGAGATTTTTCGTTCAACCCCGAGAAATCGTCGTTTCCCTGCGTGTTGTGCACATAAATGTCACGCGCAAGAGCGGTACCCTGCACACACAAACACAACGACGCCAGACACAAAAGCGACAGAATCGGCAAAATCAATAAAAACTGGGGGCGAAAAAGGAAAGGTTTCATGGGGTTCTCGCTAACGTTTTGGGTTCCGACACAAATCCGATACATGTACAAACTACCATATCCTTTATCGGCTTGATCCTCCCCATTTTTTAACGCGATCCACCATTTTTGAATGAATGCGTCAAAAAACTCCCCAACTCAGCCCAAAAAGGAGAGTTTGGTTCCTTTTTCGCTTCTTTTTCGCCACCAACTTCCGTCTTTTTTGTGCAAATTAGTGTTTGAAGTGGCGTCTGCCCGTGAAAATCATCGCGACGCCGTATTTGTTGCACGCCTCAATGACCAAGGGATCGTTTTTCGATCCGCCGGGCTGAATGATCGCCGAAATGCCCGCTTCGTGCGCGAGTTCGATCGAGTCGGGGAACGGGAAAAATGCGTCGCTTGCAAGAACGGCATCCTTGATCCGGTCGCCCGCCTTGCGAATCGCAATCTCAACGGAGTCGACACGACTCATCTGCCCGGCACCCGCGCCGAGAAGCATCCGATCCTTGCAAAGGACAATCGCGTTTGATTTCACGAAACGGCAGATGGCCCACGCGAATCTCAAATCCTCCATCTGCTTTTTCGTCGGAGCGGCTTCCGTGATAATCTGCCACTCATCCTCCGGGTCGTCGAAAATGTCGGCATTTTGAACGAGCAGCCCACCCTCAATTGCGCGCCACGCCCACGCGGACTGGGGCTTGGAGAGGTCGCCCACCTCCATGAGACGCACGTTTTTGTGCCACTTCGGCGTCGACGTGAGAATCTCAAGCGCCTTTGGTTCAAACCCCTCCGCCGCAATTGCTTCGATAAAAAGTCCGGGAGTGCATAAAACGTTCGCGGTCTCTTCGTCCAAGACGCGATTCATTCCGAGAATCGACCCGAAAGCCGAGAGCGGGTCGCCCGCCAAGGCTTTTTCGCACGCCGTCGCGAGCGATTCCGCCTCAGCAACGCCACACGGATTGTTGTGTTTAATAACGGAGACCGCCGGCGCCTTGCTGCGCAGCACGATACCCATTGCGGCATCCAAATCCATGATGTTGTTGTACGAAAGTTCTTTCCCATTGAGTTGGCGTGCCGTGACGATGTTCGGTCGGTCGGCAGCGTCGCTCGAACGATAAACCGCAGCTTTCTGATGAGGATTCTCCCCATAACGCAGCTCGGCAGCCTTCTCGAACGCGACGCTCATGAGCGGTGGGAAATCCTCCTCACCAAGCTGTTTCGCGAACCAATTGGCGATGGCGCGGTCGTATTTCGCGGTATGAAGGAACGCCTCCGCCGCCAGTTTTTTGCGCAGATCGAGAGTCGTTGCGCCCTGATTCTGGCGCATGGACTCAAGAATCTCTCCAAATTGAGTGGGATTCGTCGCAATCGTGGTGAAAAGGTGATTTTTCGCCGCCGCACGCACGAGCGAGGGACCTCCAATGTCGATCTTCTCGACTGCCTGTGCCGCAGTGGTGTCGGGCTTCGCAATCGTCTCCTCGAAAGGATAAAGATTCACAACGACCAATTCAAACGAAACAATGTCGTGTTCCTTCAAGCCGTTCATATCGTCATTGCGATCGTGTCGGCACAAAATACCACCAAAAACCTTTGGATGGAGCGTCTTGAGACGTCCGTCCATCATCTCGGGAAAACCCGTGTACGCCGAGACGTCTTGGACAGGGATACCTTTCGACTCCAAAAAAGTGCGAGTGCCGCCGGTGCTATAAAGCGCGACGCCGAGCGAAACGAGTTCTCGAGCGAAATCGTCCAGACCCGTTTTGTCGCTGACACTGATGATTGCTCGTTGAATTGTGGGAGATTGCATGACTTCTGCCTTATAATAAAGCCTTCTGTATAAAAGGGTACAAAATACGTCAACTGCACATTGTAGCAAGAGCAACGAAAAGCGCAAGGGGGTGTTCTCGAAATTTGTCCCGGTGCCTCTGTGTCCCGGTGCCTCTGTGCCATGGAAACTTCTCTCCCCCCCTGTTTTTTCTACAAAAAAGTGATATAATGGTCGACTAAATATATTGGAATGTCTGTTTTGCGTCTGCCGTGCTGCTCAGAGGGGTAGCCTGGTGCGCGGCGTCGCGAGGTTTTTAGGGATTGAAGAATCATGAAAGATAAAATTCATCCAAAGTACATGGAAACCAAAGTCACCTGTGGGTGTGGCAATACTTTCGTCACGCGCAGCACGAAACCTGAATTGAAAATCGATATTTGCAATGCGTGCCATCCATTTTATACGGGACGCCTCAAGTATGTCGATACCGCTGGTCGTATTGAGAGATTCCGTTCAAAGGTCTCCAAGAGCGGGTACACGAGCCTTCAAAAATCCAAGAAGACCTCCTCGGAATCCTCTGCGGAGTAGTTCGTCGCAGTCTGTGCGTCCGTTTTTCCCAAGCCACGTGATTTCCTTGGGTTTTGGCTCTGCGGGGCTTTGCGTGGTTCGGGGAGTGCGTGGCGTTTTTTCGTTTTGGCTCCTATCCCTTTTCTTGTCGTTGAGGGGTGCAAAAGGTCGGATGGTCGTAAAACGACGCGTCCCGAGCGCCGTTGGAAGGCGGATTCTACTTTATTATGCATAAAATGCTGGAAGAAAAACTCGAGCGCTTCGAAGAGCTTGAGCGTTTAATGGTCGATCCCGATGTGCTCCAAAACTCCGCAAAACTAGTGGATGTGGCGAGAGAGCACGGCTCTATTGCAAAGTTGGCGACGTGCTATCGGCGTTTTCGTGACTTGAATCACCAGATACTTGAGGCGAAAGATATGCTCACGGGGAGCGATCCAGAGCTGCGTGAGTTGGCGGAGATGGAGTTGCCCGAGCTAAAGGAGAATCGTGAGAGGTTGTGGGAAGAACTCCTCGATCTCACGATCGGTGGCGAGGACGCGAACAGAACGAGAATCATTCTGGAAATCCGTGCCGGGACGGGCGGCGACGAGGCGGCTCTTTTCGCGCGAGATTTGTACGATATGTACAAGCATTATGCCGAGAAAAAAGGGTGGAGAGTCGAGGTGATGGATCTCAACGCCACCGAGTTGGGTGGTTTCAAGGAAATTATCCTCGGAATCGAGGGCGATGGCGTCTTTCGTGAATTGCAATACGAAAGCGGTGGTCATCGCGTCCAGCGTGTTCCAGAGACCGAAGCGAAGGGGAGAATCCACACTTCTGCCGCGACGGTTGCTGTGATGCCGGAGCCGGAGGAGGTTGAGGTTGATCTGAAGCAGGAAGATTATCGTCTCGATAAGTTTTGCGCGAGCGGTCCTGGCGGGCAGCACGTCAATAAAACCGAATCGGCTGTGCGACTCACCCACCTCGCGACGGGTATCGTCGTGCAGTGCCAAGACGAGAAGAGTCAGCACAAGAATCTCGCCAAGGCGATTCGAGTGTTGAAGTCGCGTTTGTACGATCATTATCGTGAGATTGAGGCGACGAAGCGTTCGGACGATCGGAAGTCGAAAGTCGGATCCGGCGATCGAAGCCAGCGCATTCGGACGTACAATTTCCCGGAAAATCGCGTGACGGATCATCGAATCAACCTCACGCTTTATAAGTTAGACACGATTCTTGCGGGGAACATGGAGCCGCTTATCGATGGTCTCCTCGAGTACGAGCGGCAGGAGCAGCGGATGGCGTTTGGGACGGTTGAGTTGTAATACGCTTTTTTTCTCCACTTTTATGAGGGATGGCTATGGAAATTCGATTGATTCACATCGACGAACATGATGTTTCGCGCGCAGGTGTTCGATCTCTTCTGGCAGACTCTCCGATCCATTTGGTGGGGTCGTCCAGCAGCGAGAAGGACGCGATTTTGTGGGCGAAAGAGAAAAAACTGGACATTTCGTTGATCGATCCCGCTGCGACGAAGTTCAACGCTATCGAGTTCATCAGAAAATTTCGCTATGCTCATCCCATCGTCAAAATGGTCGCTTTTACGTCGTCAGATGACCCCAGCTTAATGGCGGAGTGTTCGGGACTCGGCGTGAAGGACTATCTCAAGAAGGATATTGCGGGTGTCCTTCTCGTGAGCACGCTCCAGAACATCTACTACGGAATCAATCGTTCTACGAATGCCGAGTGGGTGCGAATTCAGAACAGCCAGAATTCCAAAGAGTTTCTGGACATGCGAAAGAAACTCACTGCGCGCGAGGAACAGGTCTTGCGGCGTCTCGCAATGGGGCTTAGCAATAAGGAAATTGCCTCCCAGTTGGAAGTGAGTATTGAGACCGTCAAAGAACACCTCCACCGAATTTTTCGCAAGCTGGACGTTCAGGATCGGACGCAGGCTGCCGTTTGGGCGGTGCGCAAAGGACTCGCTTAATCCTTATTTGTTCTCTATTTTTCGTATCTTTCGATCCAAGGTGGTGCGCTCAATGCCCAAAAGCTGTGCCGCCTTGCTTTTATTGCCCGATGTGTACTCCAGCGTCCGACGGATGTGCTCAAGCTCTACGTCTTCGAGGGAGAGCGGGCGAAACGACTCGCCAGATGCGTTCGAGAGTGGGGCGAGGGTGTCAAACGGCGCCGAAAGATTCGAGAGGAGAAGGTCGTTCGGCTCGATTTGTTCCCCACGCGCAAGCACGACCGCACGCTCTATTACGTTTTTCAACTCACGGATATTCCCCGGCCACGAATAGGAACACAATTTCTCCATTGCCTCGTGCGAGAAGCCGTGGAGTTTTCGACCCGTTTCGTTGCGGAATTGTCGGAAAAAGTGCTCGGCTAGCTGCGGAACGTCCGACTGTCGTTCTCGAAGCGGTGGGACGAGTATTTCGACCACGCGCAGCCGGAAGAAAAGGTCTTTTCGAAACCGACCAGCGAGGACTTCTTGCTCCAAATCCCTATTTGTCGCGGCAATAACCCTCACGTCGACCTTGATCGGCTTATTCCCCCCGACGCGCTCGAAGGGGTGCCCTTCAAGGACGCGGAGGAATTTGGCTTGGATGTTCATGCTCATTTCGCCTATTTCGTCGAGCATGAGCGTGCCGCCGTCCGCCGCCTCGAACTTGCCGATTTTCCGATCCGTCGCACCCGTGAAAGCTCCTTTTTCGTGCCCGAAAAGCTCGCTGGCGAGCAGATCTTCCGCAAGTGCCGCACAATTAAGGCAGATGAACGCCTCCTTCTTGCGAGGGCTAGAATAATGGACGCCGCGCGCGACAAGTTCTTTTCCAACGCCGCTCTCGCCGCGAATCAAAACCGTTGCACGGCTGTTGGCGGCAAGAACTATTTGCTCCATGATATCCGCCACGGTGGGGCTGGAGCCAACGATTTCGCTCTGAACTCCAAGCCGTTTGCGCAAGTCCGCGTTCTCGTCCCGCGCGATGTTGAGACGTGTGGCGAGCACGGATTGTTGTTTGAGATTCTCCAGCGTGATGGACAAAATCTCCGCAACGCCAATCGTGAAATCCAAATCTTGCTCGTCCGGCTCCATCTGCAAATCGGTCGAATAGACGTGGACAAGCCCCCAGCGCTTCGCATCCGTGAAAATTGGCGCGCAAATGACGGAGGTCGTCTCGATGACACCTTCGCTATTGCGACGCCCTAGGATGCTGTCCCCGCGCACGTGTCGAGCAATCACGGCGTTGCGCGTCTCGAGAACGGTCTGCGCAAGATAATCCGAAACGCGTTGGTACTGCGTGCCGGGGGGGCCAAGTGCGGCTGTCGGCTCCAATTGATGAATATCAATATTCTTTTCTAACGGCTCCGGAAAGAGAAGCACGCCAGCATGATTCACGGGAAGCTCGCGAAGCAGCGTTTGAAGCGCAAGCTCCAACTTGCCGCGAAGGTCGCTCTTGCGATTGATTTCAAGCGCAAGTCGGCACAAGCTCGCTATCGAACGCCGGATATTTCGACCGGTTGTGTTTGCTACGTTCGGGCGCTCGAGGTCGACCGTCTCGAAAATCCGGGTCTTGTCGCGACGCAGTGTGATCATCGTTTCTTCTGTCACATCTCCACTCTGGGAGAGGACATGGGAACTTTCGAAACTCGAGTGCTCAGGACTTTGATTTGGTTCAAAGGGGTCAATGCGCGTGATCGGTGGATCGTTGTCATGTTGCCCTGAGGGGAGGTCTGAGAGGCTGCGCACAAAGAGAAGTGGCGTTTTGCCAAATTGGAGAAGGTCGCTAGAGAAAAGACGATATTCTTCAGAAGGGTTGATTTTTTTGCCGTTTACAACGGTTCCGTTTCGACTGCCGAGGTCGCGAACGAACCAAGCGTCGGCGTTTTTGTAATAGTTGATTTCCGCGTGTGCCCGGCTGCATCGGTCGTCTTTGAGAACAATCGTATTCGCTGGTGCGCGTCCAATCGTAGCAGTTTTTTCCGGTATTAGACGGTACACTTCGTTGAATCGGTTTTCGTCTCGAAATATCAAATAGGCGGAAATGCTCACTTTGGGGTCCTTCTACTCATCGTTCGTTAGAATTCGGGGGTTCGCGACGTTTTGTGAGCCGGGGAGGGTGGAACTCCAATGGCGGACAAAACAAAAAATCCCAACGCGAAGTACCATAAGTCCTTCACCTCGACTGCTCTGTCCTTTTAGTTTACCCTTTCCTTGCGAATTTGTCAAGACGGGGGGACGAAAAAATTTTTTTCTCTTTTTTAGATAATTTTCTCTTTTTTGACGTCTAAACGGGGATTTTTCCTTGACTTCTCTGGTTTTTGAGTTAAAATGTATCTATGGTCGTTGTGGAGTGTCGGTTGCAATGGCAAAAACTTATCAAGTATCCAACAAGGAGATTCCTATGTTTCGAAACTCAAGATACCGCGCCTGTCGTTTTCTCGCGCTGTGTGTCGTGGTCGCTTTTTTGTTCTCGTCTCGACCCCTTTCGGCGGACTACACCGTGACGGGGAATGAAACCTACGACAGCGCCACCATGACGGGGACGATCGCCATCAACGAGGGGGCGACGCTCTCTTCCACCGACTACATCGAGAATGTCTTGGAGGGCACGGGAACTTGGAACTTCACCGGCAACGGCGATTACGATAGGTCGGGCAAAACAAACCTGAATAACTTTTCCGGTACGATTCAACTGAGTGGGAACATGCGTTGGCGAGGGCGTCCTCTCGCAAATATCTCCGAGAATGCCACGTTCAACATCTCTGGAGGTGCTCAAGTTTGGATCACGGGCAACGAAACCGTCAAAACCGATTTCATCATCAGTGGTCGAGGTGAATACGATAATCGTGGCGCAATTCGTTTCGACGGAAATGGGTCGACGATTACGGGGGACATCAACATTGTCGATTCCTCGCAGATTTCTGTTCGCTGGGATAATAAAGTGTCTTCGGCGACCATTTCGGGAGTTATCTCCGGCGGCACGCTGATTCGAAACGATAATGACCATGTGGGTCTCGGCACACTCATTTTGACCGGAACCAATACATACGGTGGCACGACCATTGAGGAGGGTGTCCTCCAAATCGGCGCGGGCGGAACCTCCGGGACGCTCGGAACGGGCGAGGTCGTCATCAACACTGGCTTAAGGAGTAACGGCGCTGTCGTCTTCAATCGGAGCGACGCAATTGAAGCCTCCAACACTTTCTCCGGCAACGGGCGTCTTGCGCAGTCCGGCACCGGGACGCTGACCCTGTCGGGCGGTCTCACGGGTTTCACCGGGACGCTCGAGGTCAATTCCGGCACGCTTGGGTTTGGTGGCGACGTTTCGCTTGGCGGGTCGCTCGTTGCTGCCGGTGGTACGCTCAACTTGGACAATTTGACCTCTGCGGGGAGTTTCACGTACCTTGGCGAAACAACCCTCACGGCGACGGAGGGGCACACGGTCTCGGTTGGCGCGTCCAACATTAATACCACCGTGGATCTTACCACCGTCGACACCATCGAAAAATACTTCGAAACGACCGACGGCTCGAAAGTCGTGCTTCAGGCGAATGGCGTTGTGGATGTTGGTTCCACGGCGATTTCAACGGCTTTGCTTGATCGCTTTGCCTTCAACGGCGGGCGCGTGCAGGCGACTGGGGATTGGATCATCACCGACGCGGTCACGAACCTTGTCGGTGGGCTGAGTGTGGATGGAAATATTTGGCTCAACACGGCTGGAGGCGCGGCGGAAATCAACGTTTCGGACGGAATGACTCTCTCCGCAACCGCTTTTGGTGACTACGCGGGCGCGACGACACAGAACTTCGTCAAGTCCGGAGCCGGAACGATGAGTGTGGGCACGCTTCAAAGTGGTGGCACCGTCACGGTTCAGGCTGGCGTGTTTGAGTTTAATGCGGACAACGGCGGCACGTCGCGCGTTTTCACCATCAACGAAGGTGGGACGCTCCAAATGACGCTCGGTTCGGACAATACCGGCACCACCGTCGACGTCTCTGGGGACGGCGTGTGGCACATCCACAAAACCTCGGGAACGGTGCAGAATTTAGCCAACTCGGGCAATTTCTCCGGAACCATCAAATTGACCGGCAATCATCGTTTCCAAATTCAGGGTTACAATACGAAATTTCCTGGTGTGACGTTTGACGTCTCGGACGGGGCGCAATTCTGGCTGCGCGACACGGGGAATCTCAACCTTGATTTCAAACTTTCCGGAACGAACAACACCTTTAGCGACAATCGCGGCGTGCTGCGGTTCGACCCGGTGAATTCGAGTGACACGAACATGGCGGTGATTACCGGCTCGGTGGAACTCACGGGAGACGCGCGGATTTCGACGATTTACGGGGATAATCCTGCCCAAGGAATGATATCAGGCGTCATTTCCGGGGCGCATTCCCTCGAAAAGAATGAATCACATACAATCGCGTCCAATCCACGGAACGCGAAATTGATTCTCACGGGCGACAACACCTACTCTGGTGGGACGCAGATTTCTACCGGCACGCTGCAAGTTGGGTTTGGTGCCGCAACTGGGACGACCCTCTACGGCGTGACGTACTACGGAACCTCCGGGTCGCTCGGCACGGGCGCGGTCACGGTGGATGGCGTTGCCGCGCTGCGGTATTGCCGAACGGACGAATACACGGTCGCGAACGCTTTCACCGTGAAAAGCGGCGGTCTCTTCGAAATCGCCTCTGGAACCATGGTCGCAGGGAGCGGATTTTCTCTTGATGGTGCGATGACGATTGCCGGCGGTGCGAAATTCAGCGCGGAGAATGCGGCTCTCACAGGCACTTCGTCGATCGAGATTCAAAGTGGCGGCACGCTCGCGACCACACGGAACAAGTCGTGGGCGATCACGGGCGAAGGAACTTGGGAAATCACTGCGGGCAACTCGACAGATGTGTCCGTTTCGAACCTCAATTTGAGCGGCTTTGATGGAACGCTTCACTTCGTGAGTGGGCGAACTGTTTATACTCGTCCGACTGCTTTCGGAAACGCAACCGTTCAAATATCGAATGGCGCATCGCTCATGCTGTACGATGGAACAAATGACGCGCTCGCACGCGGCAACTACGCCAACAACTTTATCCTGTCGGGGACGGGGCATCACGAGAACCGAGGCGCGTTGCGTTTCCACACGGGTGTTGTCGCCGACGGGGACAACACCTCGATGGGTGCGATCACGGGGAACGTCCAAATCGTGGGCGAGACGCGTATCGCTGCCCGAATCGGGGATAGTCCAACGACGGGGCTCATCGCGGGTGTGATTTCTGGCGATGAGAACT
The DNA here is from genome assembly GCA_030527105.1 of Planctomycetia bacterium. Lineage (GTDB taxonomy): Bacteria > Planctomycetota > Planctomycetia > Pirellulales > Thermoguttaceae > RGIG3701. The sequence continues at coordinate 5,189 of JAUNBK010000010.1, read as the reverse complement.
CGATCCTCGACAAAAACGATGCGGTCACCATTAACGGGGTGCTCATCCTCACGGGGGACAACACCTATGCGGGGCAGACGCGCGTTTCGACCGGCACGCTTCAACTTGGCTACACTGGCAAAATCAATGACATTGAGTACGACGGAACCACCGGGACGCTCGGAACGGGGAATCTCTCGGTTTTGGCGGATGGTACGCTCCTTTATAACCGATCGAACGAGTATACCTTTGGTGCCGATATTACGAACGCGGGAACGATCAATGTCGCTTCGGGGACGTTCGGCATCGGCAAGGGAATCGCCAACACCGGAACGCTTGAGGTTGCCGAGGGTGCGAAGCTCGCGATTGGAACCGACACGCTGGCGGCGTCGTTGGATATGGACGGGACGTACATCCAGAACGGTGGGTTGTCGTTCGACATTTTTTCCAACACGGAGCACGACTTTATCGACTTATTAGGCAGCAACACGACGTTTGGCGAGGATGCGTTTTTCGAGTTTGTCTTTCATGAACCAGACGACCTGACGGATGCGCTCATCACGGTGGCAACGGGGGTCGATTGGAGCGGCGCGTTGAATGTACAAATCGAAGGGGCACTGGGTTGGAGCGCTTATCTTTCGAATGGTAACTTGATTTTGAGGTCGGCTGCGGCGGTGCCCGAGCCGAGTTCGTGGTTTTTGATGGGGCTGGCGAGCGCGCTCGTTTTCTTCGCTGGTCGACGACACGTTCGACGACGCGCGTAAGCGGTGGTTTCGCGTTTGTTCATGCGGATGGTTTGAAGCCCCTGTTCTCAATGCGGGGGCTTCAAACCATCTTTTTTGTCTATTTTATACTCATGTCGTTTAAAATTCCCGTTTGCGCGACGCTTTGCGAGCCGGGGTACGCAAGCTCCAACGGCGGACGGAACGGGAAATTTTAACGCGAAGTATTATAATCACTAAAAATTGAAGGCACCTGCGGATAGAAACATTCCCCTTCCCCCGCTTGACATCTTTTCTTCCATCGGGTATGATATAGTTCATTCGTGCGATTCTGTCGTGATTCGCTTGTTGAAATTTGAACAGGGTGAGGATTATAATGTCCAACGTACTCAAAACGCCGTTTATTCACGAAAATTTTCTTCTCGAAACCTCCTTGGCTGAGAATTTATACCATACTTTTGCCAAGTCGCTTCCGATTATTGATTATCATTGCCATCTTTCGCCAGAAGAAGTGGCGCAAGACAAAAAATTTGACAATATCACGCAAATTTGGCTTTATGGAGACCACTATAAGTGGCGCGCGATGAGAAGCAACGGCGTGGCGGAACGTTTTTGCACTGGCGACGCGACGGATCGTGAAAAATTCGACAAATGGGCGCAGACCGCTCCCTACACGCTGCGCAATCCGCTTTATCATTGGACGCACCTCGAGTTGAATCGCCCGTTTGGAATCAACGATCGACTCCTTTCGCCTGAGACGGCAGACTCGATTTGGGACGAAACGAACGCAAAGTTGGCGCAAGACAATTTCTCGGCGCGGGGAATCATGAAGCAGATGAACGTCGAATTGGTCTGCACGACGGACGACCCGATCGACACGCTGGAGCATCATCGCAAAATTGCGCGGGAGAATGCGGCGGGGCGGTTTTCGTCTCGAGTCCTTCCGACGCTGCGTCCCGACAAAGCGCTGGCGGTGGACAAGCCGGAGGTGTTCAAGGCTTGGGTCGAGGCGCTGGGGCAGCGTTGCGACACGGAGATTCGCGATTATGAAGGATTTCTCGGTGCCATAAAGTCCCGATACGCGTGGTTCCACGAGAACGGCTGTCGGCTCTCCGACCACGGCTTGGGGCTTTTCCCGCTGTGCGAGTTGGATTCGCGAGGGAATTTGACGCCGGAATTTTCGAGGGAGTCTGCCGACGTGGTGTTGAAAAAGGCGCTTGCGCTTGAGCCACTCACGCAGGGGGAAATTGGTGCGTTCCAATGGCGGACGCTGCACGAGCTTTGTCGCTTGAATCACGAGTTCGGCTGGACGCAGCAGTTCCACTTCGGCGCGATGCGCAACAACAACACACGAAACTTTCGCGCGCTTGGAGCGGACTCCGGGTTCGACTCCATTGGCGACGGCGACGTAGCGCTTGCCATGTCGCGCTTTTTGGATATGTTGGATCGCGAGGAAAAACTCACACGAACGATTTTGTACAATCTCAACCCTGCGTGGAATCATGTTGTTGGAACGATGTTGGGCAACTTCCAGGACGGCGTCGTTCCGGGGAAAATCCAATTCGGCAGCGGCTGGTGGTTTCTCGACCAGAAAGACGGAATGGAGGCGCAGATGAACACCCTCTCAAACTTGGGGCTTCTGCGTCGTTTCGTCGGAATGCTCACGGACAGTCGTTCGTTCCTTTCGTACCCCAGACACGAATATTTTCGCCGAATCCTGTGCAATTTGCTCGCAAACGACGTGAAAAAAGGTCTGCTCCCGAACGACGAAAAACTCCTCGGCGCGCTCGTGTCGGAGGTGAGTTATCACAACGCGAAGGAGTTCTTCCGCTTTTGAACTCGACGGCGTTGAGGTTGTTTGAGGTTGTTGGTGCGTTTGAGATTATTGGTGCATCAATGCGAGAACGATAAACATTAGGGAGACGAACGAAAGATTCCAATGGGGTTAAATTCAGCGCAAAATGAAGCCGTCCACACGCTCAGCCGACCGCTTTTGGTGCTTGCGGGGGCGGGATCGGGGAAAACTCGAGTCGTGACGCTCCGGATTGCGGAGCTTATTCGAAACGGCATAGCGCCCGATCGAATCCTTGCCGTCACGTTCACGAACAAAGCGGCGGCGGAGATGCGCGAGCGTGTTATGGCGATTTTGTATCCAAATCAAAAGCCGCCACGAAACGTGCCCGTGCCCGAGATTTCGACGTTCCACTCCCTCTGCGTCCGCATCTTGCGCAGAAATTGCGCCTTTTTGGGCTATCCCGAGATGTTCGCCATTTATGATCGTGCGGATCAGGAGAGTTTGGCGAAACGCGTCCTGAAAGACTTTTCGACGAATGCCGCCTCGCTGCGTCCGAGCGATTTCGTCAGTATTATCTCTCGATGGAAGACGCTGGCGATTCGTCCCGACAACGCGTATCGTTTTGCCGAGAATGATCGCGAACATTTGGCCGCTGCGCTCTATGGGAGATATCAAACGGCACTCAAAGCGAGTGGAGCGGTCGATTTTGACGACATTCTGCTTCTTGTGGAGGACCTTTTTCGAGATTTCCCCGAGGCGCGAAAGGCGGAGAGAGAACGTTTCGACCACATCCTTGTCGACGAGTATCAAGACACGAACCAGTGCCAATATCGCATCATTCAGACGCTCGCGCAGGAGCATCGAAATTTGTGTGTGGTGGGGGACGACGACCAATCCATTTATGCGTGGCGCGGGGCGGAAGTCACGCACATCTTGCGCTTTCAAAAGGACTGGCCCGACGCAAAAGTGGTGCGCTTGGAGATCAACTACCGATCGACGAACGAAATCATTCAGTGGGCGAATCGTCTCGTTGCGTTCAATCGAACGAGGCACCCCAAAACCCTCCGCGCCACGCTCTCTGGCGAGACGCCGCGAATCTTGCAATGTCGAGACGCGGACGACGAAGCGACGCGAATCGTGACGGAGATTCGGAATCGAATTCAGCTGAGGATTCGAAAACCAAACGAGATTGCCGTGCTGTTTCGAACGAACGAGCAGTCGCGATTGTTCGAGATGGAGTTCCAACGCCAGCGCGTCCCCTATAATATTGTCGGAACGCAGTCGTTTTTCGATCGCAAGGAGATTCGGGATATTCTCGCGTACTTGCGCGTGATATTGAATCCGCAGGATGAGGTCTCTCTTTTGCGCGTGATCAACACGCCGCCGCGTGGGATTGGACAAACGACGATGATTCGATGTGTCGAGGCTGCTGTGGCGCAAAGGCGTCCACTTTGGGATATTCTGGCGGACGCGCACGCACTCGAGAACGACGTGAAAATCTCGCCGAAGGTGCTTGCTTCAATCAACGCGTTTCGGCAACTCCTCGGTGCTCTTCGAGCAAACGCGAGGACTCGTCCGATTGATGTCTTGATTCGCGAGATGATCGAAATGATTCAATATCGCACGGAGGTCGCTCGTCTCAACGAGAGAGAGGCGGATCAAGAGATGCGGTGGAATATCGTCGAGGAATTCATCCGCTCGGCTGAGTCGTTTGTTGCGAAAGAGAGCCAACCCAAATTGGGAGATTTTGTTCATCAACTCTCGCTCGCGGATTGGGAATCGGAGTCGGACAACAAAGAGGAGCAGCTCCAGAAAAATGCGGTGGTACTTATGACGCTTCATGCGGCAAAAGGGTTGGAATTTCCGGAAGTGTACATGGTGGGAATGGAAGAAGGTTTCTTGCCGCACAAAAAATCGTGCGTCAACGAAATGCCCGAGGAGGTGGCGGAAGAGCGGCGACTTTGCTACGTCGGAATGACGCGCGCAAAATTTCGGCTCACCCTTTCGATGGCGTGCGCTCGAATGAAGTGGGGACAAATGAGAGAAACCATCCCAAGCAGATTTTTGTACGAAATGACGGGTCGGGCAGACAATCCAAATTATCTTAAAATTTTACAAGGAGTCAGATGATGAGTCAATACGAGAGTCTGGCGAATGCCATTCAGCACGTTCGAGCGCAAGCGATGCAAGCCTCGCACGAGGATCTGGAGCGTTTGGCTCGGGCATACACCTACGCTTGCCAAGAAATAACGCGCCGCGCGAAGGAGTGTTGCGCCGCGTTGGACGCTGTGGGGGGAAAATTGCAGAGCGACACGTTGGAGGAAATTCGCAATATCTGGACGGACTATCGTGTCATAAGCACCCATGCGACGGAGGATTGGATGTCGATTTTGGGGTACATGGACTTGGCGCGCGAGGCGACACTCCCGGTCGAAGAATTGGTACGATTGCGAGAAGTCGTCCTTAAATATCGCAAAAAGGCGGGCAAAACGAAGACGGACGAGAAAGCCTCGCAATCCTCGCTCCACGCCGCCTCGACTCCTACCGACGCTCAGCCTTCGGACTCCTCGGTCTTTGGGTTGTCGTCCTTGCAATTGTTCACTTCTCAAGCCTCGTCCTCTCACGCGTCGTCCTCTTCGTCCACTATATGCCCACCGACGCCGCCCGTTCCCCCCCCTGCGTCTCCTTCTGTT
>JAUNBK010000194.1 GCA_030527105.1 Planctomycetia bacterium | reverse complement strand
CGACACCAGACACGACGCCAGACGCGGACGCGTTGCCAAAATCGTAACTCCTTCGAAACGCTTGCGGCGTTGAAATTTATATAAAACCACAATAGTTATCAAAAAAACGGAACTTACAAGATATGTCGCCATTAATTGCGTCCATAATTGTTGCTGTGGGAGTCATGCTGACGCTTGCGGTCGTAATGGGTTGGATTTTGGGCTGGGCGAACGTCGCCTTTTATGTTGAGACGGACCCGAGGATCGTGAAAATTGCCGAGATTCTCCCTGGGGCGAATTGCGGCGCGTGCGGTTTCGCGGGCTGCAACGAATATGCCACACAATTGGTGGAGGGGTCGGCGGAACCCGGCGCGTGTACTCAATGCAACAAGGAAGCGAGTGCGCTCATCTCGTCGATTTTGGGTGTTGCGACGCCGGAAAGTTTTCCGTACAAAGCGGTCGTCCATTGTCGCGCCAACGAGACACAGCGCTTGAATCGCCAAAAATACGTAGGCGAGCCGACTTGCGCCGCCGCCAATCTCGTCTCGGGGATTCAAGGTTGCACATATGGCTGCCTTGGATTTGGCGACTGCGTTGCCGTGTGTCCTCAAAACGCCATTCAGGTGTTGGACGGTCTCGCTTCCGTGCGCTACCATTTGTGTATCGGGTGTCGAAAGTGCGAGTCGGCGTGTCCGCGTGGGATTATTTCGATCATTCCTTTCAAGAAGTCGCGAGTTTTGGCGGTCGTTTGTTCGAATAAAGATTTTGGTCCCGACGTGAAAGCAGTCTGCCGAGTCGGCTGCATCGGCTGCGGAGCGTGTTCGCGCAAGGCGGAAGCGTTTGGGATGGAGCAATTTCTCCCCGTCATTGATTACGCGCGCCTCGAAAACGACGTGGACGAGCGGACGCTTTTGGATAAGTGTCCCGCGAAATCACTCCTCTATATTGGCGAGCCGACAGAGGAGGAGAAAGAAGCGGTGCGAGACGAATCGCTCCCCGAGGTCGTGCGACCGCAGGGAGGATCCACCGTTGATGATACAAAATGGAGAAATTAGAAAGGCTTCTCCTACAAAAACTACGGCGCGGACGGCTCGATCGCGATACCAAACGGATCCAAACGAAGTGTTTTTCCTTCCACCTCCACGGCGACCGGGCGATTTCGGAAGTTGATCGCCACGAACGTCCGTTTCTCGCCAAGCACACGCGCGAAGGAAAGAACGTCGTCGGGCGCGGAATTCTCGAGCCACACCAACTCTCCACGCGTCAGCTCAGGATGCGTGGCACGAAGGTGCGCCAGCTTTTTTAGAAGAGAGATTCTTCTCCCAGCGGCGGGCGTCTCGGCATCCGTCCAATGAATATGCACACCGTTTTGATTCCCAAAAATGGAGTGCCGTCGGGTGTCGCAAATTTCTTGCCCACAATAGAGCATCGGAGTTCCGTCGAGCGTAAAAATGAGTGCCAAAGCAGCATCAACGCCAGCTTCTCCCCAACGTTTTTCGATTCGATTTTCGTAATCGTCGTTCGAAATGTCGTGATTGTCGATATAATGGACGAAGCGCGCGCCGCGAGGATTATTGGACGCCATCGTCTCTTTGATTTTTCGTATTTCGCTCGCGGGGGAATTTTTGTCGTAGACGCCCCGCAGCTTCGAGGAAAATGGGAAACCATAATTCAAGTCGAACGCAAACAATTGATCTTGCGGGCGCGACCCCTCCGCCAGCATTGCGATGTTGGGACGGATTTTCTCGAGTCTTTTTCGCGCCTCGATCCAAAAATCCAACGGAATCCCATCCGCAACGTCGAGTCGAAAACCATCCACGTCGAATTCCTCGACCCAGTACTCCATATTTTTCCACAAATACTCGCGCAGCTCGGCTGATTGAAAATTCAGCCCCGGAAACGCCCACGCCGCATTGAGAATCTCGCCATTTTCGTCGCGCTTGACGAAATCGGGATGCTCCTCAATAAAAACGGCTTTCGGTCCGCAATGCAGATAAACCATGTCGAGCAGCACGCGCATACCCAATTTGTGCGCGGAGGCGACGAAAGATTTGAGATCCTCGTCGGTGCCATATTCCTCGTCGACGTGATAATAATCCTTCATTCGATAAGGATTTTTCGGATTGTTCATTTTGGATGCTTTTTGCCTTGGACTCCAAAATTGCTGATTTTCATCATCATCGGCGCGAAAGACCGGACAAAGATAAACAATCGTGACGCCAAGCTCCGCCACGTGTGGGAGTTTTTCTTCAGCCGCTTGGAGCGTCCCCTCAGGCGTGAAAGCGCGCGGGTTGATTTGATAGATCACCCCCTCGCACACCCAATCGGGAGCCACCCTCGCGGGCATCTTGCTGAGCGGAGTTTCCTCGGCGGATAGCGACGCAAAACTCATCAACGAAAAAACGACAAAAAACAAACAGAGAGAAAAACGCACAGGAATCCTTTCATAAAAAACATGGAATCTACCCGAGTACATACCATAAATTTAGCACAAAAGCCATGAGTTGCATAGCCCCCGGCTCGAAAATATGTCGAAAAAAAGAAACTGAGGAAAAAAATTTCGACGGGGGGATTGAAATTCGCCCAACGATGTGCTATACTGGGATTCGTTATGCCCATCGCATTGAACGCCAGCATACACTCGTTCTCCTTGAAAATTCCCGTTTTATGCGACGCTTTGCGAGCCGTGGTGCGT
>JAUNBK010000085.1 GCA_030527105.1 Planctomycetia bacterium | reverse complement strand
GGTGCGTAGCTCCGACGGCGGACGGAACGGGAAATTTCAACGCAAAGTATTATAAAATCCAAAGAAACCCGCGATGGCTCGACCTACACTTTTGGCAGCCTCTTTAGTCTTTTTGCCAAGCCCTTTGGCAGTCTCTTTGACCACGGTTGTGACGATTCGCGTGTACTCGGCAGCTTTTTTAACGCCTCGAGCTACCGTGTGTCCAACTGCCGCTACGGTATCTTTTGCGACTTCGGCGACTCGGTGCCCGACAGCCTCTGAGAACTCGCGGATTTTCTTTGACGCCCCCGCAACGGCGTACCCTGCCATTCTTCCCACAAAAGCCGTCATCTCTGGCGGGACGGGACTACCAATCATATTGGCGAGTACTCCCACTCCGTATCCGATCCATCCGAAAACTTTCCCGAAAACCTGACTTGCCGCAAACTGCGTCGCTGCCGTCGCGCCCTGTTGGACGTATCTTGCCGCACGGTCTTCTGCTTGCGCCCTTTGTCCCTCGGGAGCGGTGGCAACTTTCACGTGCGCCTTCGCAGCATTGACGCTCTCGCACGCGACCGCAGCAGAATAAGCGGGGAGCGCCTCCCGACAGCGCTGCTGCTCTTCCAAGGTGCGTTGCCGCGCCAAGTCCTCCAGAACGCGGGTTGCCGCCTCCATCCGCCTCAGACAGTCGGCATAAATCGCGCCCGCAACGATCTGCTTCGCTCTCGTCTCTTCTGGAGACAAATAGTCGGTGGTCAGCGCCTGTTCCATGGTCTTGGAGGAAAATGGCGTCTTACGGTTCTCATTCTCGTCGATTCCCTCGACCACTCCTTGTGCCGCGACACCTACGGAAAACGCAGCGTTTTGGCGCAAAACTTCAAGGACATCCTGCCGCACTTTGCCCCAATTCTCCTCATTACCGTCCACTTCCGGCTCGGCAATCAAGCCCTCGGGAGAAATCACACCGAGTTTCTCGCCAGAAAGATATTCCAGCAACTGCTCGTTGCGCTGGCAGGTTTGTGTCGCTATCTCCGAGTAGACGTTCCCAATCGGGATGCCCTCACGCTGCGCGATATCCCTCGCCTGCGTCTGAATCCAGAGTTCACGACTTTTGCCGCTTTCTTCCCACTCGTGCAACCCCCGGTGGAGGGCTTCGATTTCGCCAACGGTGGCGAGAATGGTATTGACAGCCTTGGTGCTATCCTCGTGCGAGACGCCGTTGCGGCGAACAAGCTCCTGAATGAGGAAGTCGCGCACAGAGGCAGAGGCGCCATTAGCGTCGCTTGGCAATTTGTCGTAGCTCTCAAAAAAAGTCTCAAGAGTTCGGTCGTTTTGATTTGTGTTCATGGTTTTTCTCCTGTTGTAGTTTAGTTTTTGGAAGCGGGACGTAGTTTGAACCCATCAAGTGTTTTTTTCATTTTTTCGTATTTTTCGCCCAGCGCCTTTTGAATAAAGTGGTCTGGTCGAATTTTTTCCATGAAAATGTCGTGCGAAATTTCGTTTTGCCTGGCAGAATTTTGACCGATTGCCTGAAGAAAAGTTTCTTCAACCGCTTCTTTTACGATTCCTTCCAAGTCGGCACCGCAGGCACCTTCCGTTTTTCTTGCCGCCTCGTCGAGCGTAGCCTTCGGCAGAGAATAGCGTCTTTTTCTCAGATGGATTTCCAAAATCTTTTTCCGCTCCTCTTCGTTCGGAAGATAAACGGCAAACACCTCGTCAAATCGACCCTTTCGATAGAACTCCGACGGCAAGTTGACGCTGTTCGAGGTTGCAATCACATAAACCGGGGCGGTTTTTTCCTGCATCCAAGTCAAAAAACTTCCAAAAAGTCGCGTCGTGACCTCGTTTGCGCCACCTTGGTTTCCCTCGGTCTGCAAGCCGGCAAACGCTTTCTCGATTTCATCAATCCAAAGGACGCAGGGGGCGACCGCCTCAGCCAAACGAATCGCCCTGCGGAAATTCGCTTCACTCTCGCCGACATATTTTCCCAAAAGCATCCCTATGTCCATCTGAATGAGCGGCAATCCAAACATGAGCGCCGCCACCTTTGCCGCAAGCGACTTCCCACACCCTGGCATTCCCACGATCAAAATCCCTTTCGGAACGTCGACGTGCCATTTTTCCGCTTGGGTCAGGTGACTAAAAACCTTCCGTTTCCGCTCGAGATACTCCTTGAGCACCTCAAGACCTCCAATACTCTCCGCCGGTTTACGCTCCGAATCCTCTGGTCGTTTACGCTCCGAAATTGCCTTGAGGAGCTTGCTTTTGAGAATCACCTGCTCTTTTTCGTCAGCGACCGTTTGTTGAATTTTCTCATAATTGAAGCCATAGCGCGCGCAGGCCAAACGGAGGATTTGGTTGATTTCCAACTCGCTCAGCCCATGTAGCGCAAGCGTTAATTCCTCGAGTTGCTCCTCGAGGGGTCGGGTCCCGTACTTCTCGAAAAAGCGGAGAATCATATTTTTTATCGTCTCATCCGAGGGAGGAGCAATCTGAACCGCACGGACCAAGTGCTCCAACTCGCGCGGAATGTTCATCTCGTCAGAAACAAGAATAATGAACGTTTTCGCGCCTTTTTCGGTTCCAACGACGATTCTCATCGTTCGCTCCGCAATCATCCTGATCTGCGCCGTCACGGCAGGATCCGATAAAAGAGGGTTGACCTCCTTCAAAACCAGAATTATCGGCGTGTCGGGATCAGAACAATCCGTATTGAACCGCCGGAGAAAATCGACGAGATCCGTCTGCCCGTCTTTGTCGCACGGAATCTTGGTCTTGAAATGGACTTCATGCCCAAATCGATATTCTCCGACTTTCGCGCCCATTTTATTTTGCAGGCGACTTAAATAACAATCGACGTTCTCAAAATCAAAATGTTGGATGAAGACGATCGGAATCCCTGCGTCCAATTGAGAAGTCAATTCCTGAAAAGTGTGCTGAATGATAGGCATTTGTGCTGGTGCTCCAATGAATTTGCGTTTTCACAAAAAGTGAGAAGCCGTGGGCGTAGCTCCAACGGCGGTCGAAACATTTTCCAGTATACATTATTTCTACACAAAGAAAAGGGGGGCGTCGCCATCGTGCTTTAAAATTCTCGTTTTATGCGACGATTTGGGAACCGTAGTACGGAAGCTGCGACGGCGGACGACACCGGAAATTTCAACGAGAAGCATTATAAAATCCCGGTTTTTCATAACGCTCACGATGTTTTGCGCGCGCCGGCCCCCCTCCTCAGCACGCCGCCGCTCGCTTCGACCAGGGTGATTAATTTTTGCATAGCGCTTCCATTGTCGATCGCCTCGTTCGCGACGCGCACGGCATCCCCCCACGCGTCGACAAGTCCGGCGGCATAGCACGCGGCAGCAGCATTCGCAACGACGACCGCTCGCTTCGCGCCCAGGATTCTCCCTTCCAAAATTCCAAGGAGAATCTCCGCATTCTCATCGGCATCGCCACCCAGAATTTCGTGCGGCTCAAAACACTCGCCAAGGAGCATCTCGGGATAGATTTCGTAGCACGCAATCTCGCCGTCGCGCAGCTCTGCAACGCGCGTCGTGTCGCAGCAGGAGATTTCGTCCAGCCCGTCGTTTCCGTGGACGACAAACGCGCGCCTCACGCCAAGTTCACGCAGCGCCCTCGCGAAAGTCTCCGTCAAAATCGGCTTGAAGACCCCAATCACTGCCGTGCGCGCGCCAGCAGGGTTCGTGAGCGGTCCTAAAAGGTTGAATATCGTGCGAACTCCCAACTCTCGGCGCAGCCGGGCGACCTTTCCCATCACGGGATGGAGCGTTTGAGCGAAGAGAAACGCAATTCCGTGTTCGCGGAGGCAATCTTCCATTGTGCCGGGGAGGGTGTCGAGGCGGAATCCGAGGGCTTCGAGGACGTCAGCCGAGCCGCAGCGTCCGGAGGAGGCACGATTTCCGTGTTTTGCGATAGGGACGCCCGCCCCAGCCGCGACGAACGCAGCGGTGGTGGAGATGTTGAAGGTTCCGCCTCCGTCGCCTCCCGTCCCGACGATATCAACGACGCTCCTGCCTGCCGTGTCGATGGGCGTGGCAAGCCTGCGGAGAATTTCCGCGCCGCCGACCAGTTCGCTCACGGACTCGCCTTTGATACTCATCGCGGCAAGAATCGCACCCGCCACCGCCTCAGAAACGGTTCCGCTCGTGAGTTCAGCGAAAAACGCTGCCGTTTCTTCGGTCGTCAAATCGTGCCCAACGATTAATTTTTGCAGTATATTTTTAGGCATCAGGGTCTCCTTTCGTATTTGCTTTTTATGATACAGAGCGTTAAGATTTCCACCTTAAGTCCGCCTTGGAACTACGCACCACAGTCCCTCATTTTTGGTGAAAACTCAAATGTATTTGAGCGCTGGTATAATGGTATTGAAATATTGCCTTTTTGCAAGGAGTACCCATACGAAATATTCACATTGAGCTTAAAATTTCCGTTTTTTGAGACGTTTTGCGAGCCGTGGTGTGGTAGCTCCAGCGACGGACGGAACCGGAAATTTCAACGAGAAGTGTTGTAAATTTCCCCTTGTTGGTACTTGACATCGTGTCGCTCATCCGCTAAAATTAGTCGAGTGGTCTGAAAATCAGGCAATCCCAAACAGTTTTTTCAAATAAAAAAGGAGTGGTACCATGAAAGATGTGTGTTGTCGATGGACGTTGCCCACCTTGGTGATGGGTTGGTGCGTTCTTTTCGCAGGACTGACGCTTGCGCAAAATCCGTCGCAAGAAGGTGAAATCCCAGAGTGCGTGAAGTCGTTCATTTCGGAAGACGTGAACTTTTTGCTCGAAGTGCGTCTCGAAAAGTGGGAACTGGTGTCGGAGACGAAAAAAGTACTCGATCTTTTTCCCCAAGACGAGGATTATCCGCTGGACGAAGAGGGAAACGAAGTGCGTATCCGCGAAACATTTCTTAACATTCTGGATGAGCAAGAACAATCGCGAGACCGGCTGGTGGATGCGGGAATCCGCTCGATTTTCACCCTCATCGACCGATATGGCACTCCTACGCTTTTCTTCCCGTGCGAAAACCCGACGGAATCGCAATGTGCCCTCGTGTTGCAAGAACTAAAAGTCAACAAGGAATACACCTTGTCCAAAAGAACTTCCCAAGGAATTTGGTTATTTCCGAGACCTTGGAACTCATACTCTGACGACGTGAAGAAGACGGACGAAGAGCTTTTCGATGAGGTGTTCGACGTCGATCCTGTGTCTCCTGAGAAGTTTGAAAGGGGTTGGAAATTGCTCTCAGGTCTCGACGTGAAATGCGTTATCATCCCTCCAGAACGTTTTGACGACATCCCCTCAGGTGCCTCGGCGGGAGCGAGAACTTGGGCACGCAATTTCGCCGCCAATTTTGAATGCCTTGCTTTGGGGATTAATTTGGAGGCAGACAACGCCTTTGCGCACGCTGTTTTTCGCGACAGACCCTCCGCGACAATCGCGCTGAACTATCTGGAACCATTCTTGCAATCCGTCTGCGAGATTGACTTTAGTAACGGCAATGACGACCTCGTTGCTTTCTGGGCGGACCTGATCCAATCCTTTCTGAGTGTCTGCAAACCAACCCAAAACGGAGCGGTTCTCACCATTGATGCGCAAGACCTCCTCGGAAAAGTTTACGACGCCTATTTTTCGGAAATCGTTGAGAGCTTTGTCGCGACGACGGACGCCACGCCCCCAACGGAATTAGACGCCAAGGCGGAAGCCGATCGACTCGCACAGCTCATTGCGCCTTGGACGCTCAACGAGACGATGGTTTGCATACATGTCGATTTGCGAAAAGTGTCCGTTGCCGAGATATCCAGGACGTTTTTCAACGAGATTGAAGAAATCGCTCCTCATTTGACCTCGCGCTCGGGAGTGGTTAGCGATGGACTTAATATGATGGAGCCGCTCCTCAACACTCTGGCTCAAAAACAAAAACAACTCCTTGACGCTGGAGCACGCGACTTTTTCGTGTTGATCAATCTTTCCGAGCCGGAACCTTTTATATTCTTTTTGATTCCGTTGAAAGAAGTCGAAGGGCGGGAAATTTCCGCCCTTCGCAACTGCTATTCGTTGGTCGAAGCGTTGCCGAGAGATGTCATCGAATTTTTCGATGCGATTGATTTCCGCGAGTCTGGCGTCAGGGATGGTATGCTTTATTTTGTCCTAATGGATTCTGGTCCGGGTGAAACGATAACTTTCTCGCAAGCAATGGATGCCCTCGCCACTCCTCGACCTCAATTTCAGGATGGGTTCGAGCTTTGTGCATTCGACGACGTCAAGTTTGTTTATGCGATGAATGGCGCAGCGCAAACGAATTTGCTCCCCTTCGCCTTGAGGGACCTATCGAGAGAATTTGATATCACAAACCCCGGGGCACGTCTGGTGGCGCGAGGACTCGACACTGTAGCGGTCTCGTTCAACGCTCACCCCACTAAATTACAGCTGCGAGTTCTCTCGAAAACCGAACCTGCTGCGAGAAATTTCGTTCGTGCGTTCGACAGAATGAAGTCCGAAATCCGCAAACACTCCGAGCCAGTCAGACCTTATAACGCCATGCCGGTGGGAATTTTAGACGTGTTTCTGGACAACCTCATTTTGGAAGCCACCGGGAGAGAAATAACGCTGCGCGTTCCTGTATTGCAAAATCTCAGGAATTCAAAGCGCGAGGACTTCCGTTTTATCACTGCGACAGCGGGATTCAACAGCATCCGCGAGTATCTAGAGAGTACGGAGTACGTACACGCAATGGAGGCCCCCGCGTGCGAGCCTGCTGATAGCTCTTCGATCGCATACGGAGAGGATTCCGCCGCGTGTGAGGTGGAATATCCAGAGGATTATGAAGAGTTGCTGGATGAGGCGGCTCCTGCGGACTGAGGAGAGATTGAGGAAACCGCTCCAGAAGCTCCTGCTACCGAGGCGATAGAATAGATATCGTATTGATTTGAACCAACGGATTTGATAAACCGCGTTGCGCTTGTCGTGCGAACAAATGAGCAGCTCCCCCCCAACGACTTCTTTCTACGGCGCGAGGGGGGAGACAGCGCGTCGTGGCGACCTCGGAATCTTTTTTCCCTCTCGTCCTTGACGAAAATGTTTGTTCGGATATAATTCTTATAGAAACGGCGAAACAAAATTGGGAGAGGGAAAATGAAGAAACACGCGCTCCTTGTGGGAATCAACGAATACCCACATCTTGGCGACTTGAATTATGCGGAACGAGATGCCGAGGCGGTGGCGGAGGCGCTGCGGAAGTTTTATGAATTCGCGCCGCACGAAGTCACGCTCATGACGTCGCAAAGAGCGTGTCCTCCTTTGGATAGCGCCGCGATTGAGGATATGATCAACACGCAATGCCTCGGGGAAGATCTCGATCTCCTTATCTTTGGATTCTGGGGACACGGCGTGTGGAAAGATGGGACGCGATATTTGTGCCCGATGAATCAGCGCCCCGGGCAGATCGAACGCTTCGGCGTCTCCTTGGATGACGTGCGTCGGCGTCTCGTGAGAATTCATCCGAAAAACGTTTGCATCATTTTGGATTGCTGCCAGTCGGTCGCGAAAGGTCGGGGACTTGCGGAGGAAAATATGGCTCCAGGAGAAACGAGGCGGATGGAGCAAATGGCGCGCGACATCCAAATGTCCGTGGAGAAGGAAGCTCCCTTTTCGCCCACCGTTGCCATTCTCAATGCGTGTTCCGAGGGGCAAAAGGCGTACGAGTGGCAAGATCGTGGGCATGGGATTTTCTCCGCCCATTTGATCGACGCCCTCGCGCAGCCGTTGGATCGCATTTCTCTCGTTTTCGAGCAACTCTCCGAGCGCGTCGCGCAGACGGCGGCGCAGATGCAGGTGGCGCAGACTCCCTACTATTTCTGCGAGAAAGGCTCCGACATTCGTCTTCCCGTGCGAAAAACACCCACCGAAGAGACGCAAGCGGCGCTCGTGCCTGAATCCACTCAAGAAAAACCCCTTCCGAAGCGGCTTTATCAACTTTTTCCGGGTCTTTCGGTGGAGGAACTCCGATCCCTTCGGGCTGTGGATTGGTCGCAGCGTGGGGTTCGATGGCGCGATCTGGAGCTTCTCAAAAGCCTCACGCAGTTAGAGTCCCTCGACCTCTCGGGAGCAAGGACGGAGTTTGGTCTCTATTTGCGCGGCGAGTTGAAGATACTCTCGAGTTTGACGCGCTTAAAACGACTCGCGCTCAACGGTGCCAATCTGACGAATAAAGAGCTTTCGTATTTGGAGGGACTGCCGCTTGAGGAGTTGTATCTCGAGGGGAATCCGGAACTCACGGACGATGGCATCGTGGCGATTCGTTCGCTCGAAACGCTCTCAACGCTTCATCTCGATTGCACGAATTTGACCAATGCGGGATTGAGACATTTGTACCCACTGTCGCGGCTGCGGACGCTGCGGCTGATTCAGGACGTCGGTTTTTTTACGTGGCTGCGGGACGCTGTGACCTCTGCTGGAGTAGAGGAATTACGCCGAAGGCTGCCCGGATGCAATGTTGTTCACGAAATGATTTGACGCTGTATTTTTTTGATGGAGAGCTTTTTTATGAATAGCACACCTTTCTTTTTCGTGACTTCGCAAGTAGGAGCCGAACCGATTATCAAGAGCGAGGTTGCGCGCCAGATCCCCGAGGCTCGGCTTGCTTTTTCGCGCCCCGGATTCTTGTCGTTTAAGACGCCGTTCGAATTCTCGAGCGAGACGACGGCAGAAGACTTCTCGTTCAAGAGTCCCTTTGCACGAGCGTGGGGCTTTTCGCTCAAAACCCTCCGTGGCACGAACGATGAGGAACTCATCCCTCAGGTTTGGCAGCTGGTGGAAGGGACGCCTTTCGATCGAATCCACGTTTGGGGGCGAGACCTTCATCCGATTGGAGATTATAAGTTCGAGCCACGCCTCACGCACGAAGCACACGACTTGGCGTGGCGCTTGAGTCAAAATTATCCCACGGAGACTTTGTGGCGCTATGGGCAAGAACTCCCTGCGCGAAAGGGAGATTTGGTGCTCGACTGCATTTTGCTCAACCCGCTCCCTCCCGATATGACGCGCGAGTTTGTCGAACGCCGGGCGGCGCGCGACGGCGAGTCCCCAACCCCGCGCACTCTCGAATGGGCGATTGGATTTCATCGTGTCGGAGGTTTTGCGTCTGCCCTGCCCGGTGGAATGTTAGATTTGCAGGTGCCAGAGGGGGTCGTTTCGCGTGCGTGGCTCAAAATGGAGGAGGCGCTGCGCTGGTCGCGATTCCCCATGCGAGACGGGGCACGAGTGTGCGAAATTGGAAGCGCTCCCGGCGGCGCGACGCAAGCCCTCTTGGCGCGCGGCTGCCGAGTGATTGGGATTGACCCTGCCGAGATGGCGCCTGCCGTGCTTGAGAACCCGGATTTTCGCCATATTCGTTCGAGAATTGCCTTCGTGAAGCGGAGCGAATTCCGCAAAACGCGCTGGCTCACGTGCGACATCAACGTGCCGCCGAACTACACGCTGGACGTTGTGGAGTCCATCGTCATGCACTCGGAGGTGCGGATTCGTGGGATGCTTCTCACGCTTAAATTCCCCGATTGGAACATGGGTTTCGAGGTGCGCGACTACCTCAATCGCATCAAGTCGTGGGGCTTTAATATCGTCCGCGCGCGGCAGCTCCACTATAGCCACCAAGAGATTTGCGTAGCGTGCTTGAAGAAGCCTTTTAGAAAATAACGCCCCCTCGAGAGCAATCGGATTGCGCGCGACTTCGAGTTTCGCGTGGCAGGAAGTTTTGCGTGGCAACGAGTTGCACAGAACTCAAACGGCGGGTGAGATACTTTTCAAAAAAACTCGCCCACCAAAAAAACACCCCTTGCGTGAAATCTTTAAATCGAGTATAATGCGCGTGGAGGGGATATGAAGGAATACAATATTCAGCAGTCTCGTGTGGGCGAGTGTTGCGTGACGCACCGCGCGTTCGCTCCCGGGGAAAATTATTACGTGGCGCTCTTCGAGACAAACGGGGGATACTCTCGAAAAGAGTATTGTGTCGAGGCGTGGCGGAATAATCCTCCCGAAAATCCCGTTGCCGTGTGGAAGTGTCGCGTGCCGGAGGCGAAAAAGCCCAAAAAAACGCTCCAATCCATCAACGAAACGTTGTTGAATATGTTCGACGAACTGCGCGAAAAACAGGACGACAACGAAAAATTGTTCATCTTGGCGCTCCTCCTCACGCGGCGGAGGCTCATGCGGCTTGAGGATCCGACGTTCGAAGAAAAATCGTCTCGGACGCTCGTTTTATACTCCCCTCAACGCGACGAGTCGTACCAAATCGAAACCGCCCTACCCTCGCAGAATCGGCAGATAGAAATTCAAAACGAATTGGCGTTTATCCTTCGCGGGAACGATCCTAAAGATTTTTGTGCCGCGCAAGAGCACGAAGAGTCGCCGTCCATCAATCCCGATGAGTTTGAACTGCCCGATATTATTGAATTACCAAATGAAATTTAGCGATCGTCCCTCATGAAAAAGTTGTTTGTTTTTGTCAACATTTTAATGTTGTTTTGCATTTTTGCCGGATGCCGATCCGCAGGAGATTGGCTTCATCGCGGGGGAAAACCACAACGCCCAGAGCAGCCTGTCCTCTCGTCTCACGCCTCGGCACTCGAAGTTATTACGCTCGTGAATAATAATGTAAGAAAAATCGACAGCTTCTCCACAACGGATGCGACGCTGAGCGGCAAGGGATTTTTCAACTTGAAGGGAGAAATCGCCTTCAAGCGACCGGGGCTATTTCGTTTGCGCGGAAGCCATGCCGTCTCGGGAAGTGAGTTGGACGTCGGAAGAAACAACGAAGTCTGCTGGCTTTGGGTCGCAAAATGGGAACCAAAAGCCGTGTATTATTGTCTCAACTCGCAGTACGATTCGTGCCAGGCGCTCCAAAATTTGCCGATTGATCCGTCGTGGCTCATCAGCGCACTCGGGTTTGGCGAACTGCCAGAGCACGCGCGCTATGCGGGACCCTTTTTAGAGGAAGATGGCGACCATTTGTCGCTTCGACTTCAGGAAGTCACGCCCGGCGGGCAAGAACGAACGCGCGTTTTTGTCGTCAATCGATATTATGGTCTACCCGCTGCGGTACGCGTTTATGACAAATACAACATGTTGATTGCTGACGCGAGCGTTCAATCCTATCGCAAAGACGTGACGACGGGGTTGATGCTCCCCAACTCCGTCCGCCTCCGTTGCCCAAAGGAGAACGATGGACAAGGTATCGAAATCTCCATCCAATTCGGGCACCCGAGCCTCAACCAACTCCAAACGAGCAACCCACACCTATGGAATATGCCGAGCTACCCAGGCTATCCTCCACAAGATATGACAAAAATGACGCCGATGTAGGCTTGATTTAGTGTAGCGTAGGAATTGGCGTGGCGCGATGTGGCATGGCGGTAGCATGGTGTAGTTCGAAATCGCAATGGTCGAGAGAATTAGGATGAACGACGGGACGAAAAATTTAACGCAAGATTTGACACAAAATTCAATACAAAATTCAGCGCAAAATTCGGCATTGTGCAAAACGCTCGACGAGACGGCACACTCCGCGACGCGACGGCTCACGCCCTCCGAAGCGGTCGAACTCCTCCGAAGCAGCGATTTGGCGCAGTTGGGACTCGCGGCGCAAGCGGTCTCCGCGAGGCTTCATCCCGAAAAATTCAGAACGTACAATATTGATCGAAACATCAATTATACGAACGTTTGCGAGTGCCGCTGCAAATTTTGCGGTTTCTCGTGCGACATAGACGACCCCAAGGCTTATGTCATTTCGATCGACGAGATGTTTCGCAAAATCGAGGAGACACTCGAGTTGGGCGGAAGGCAGATCCTTCTCCAAGGAGGCTTGCACCCCGAGCTTCGATTGGTGTGGTTTGAGAATATGTTTCTCGAAATCAAAAAAAAGTTCCCTCAGATCAATATTCATGGACTGACGCCGACGGAAATTTGGTATCTCGCGAGAATGGAGGGCATCTCGTTTGAAGAGGTGATTTGTCGTCTCAAGTTGGCAGGGCTTGGATCCCTGCCCGGCGGCGGGGCGGAGATTCTCGTCGACGAGGTGCGAAAAAGTGTGAGTCCCAAAAAAATCATGACGGACGATTGGCTCCACATCATGCGCCTTTGGCACCAGGCAGGAGGGCGTTCCACCGCAACGATGATGTTTGGGCACGTCGAAACGCTCGAACAACGCGTCGAACACCTCGATCGGATTCGCCAACTTCAAGACGAAACGGCAGGTTTCACGGCGTTTATCCCTTGGACATACCAACGTTTTCACGACCTTCCGCTCCCCAAAACGGGCGCGTTCGAGTATCTCAAGAACCTTGCTGTCGCCCGGATTTTTTTGGATAATATCCCAAATATCCAAACAAGCTGGGTCACTCAAGGACTCGCCATTGGGCAACTCGCTCTCCGCTTCGGGGCAAACGACATGGGGAGCGTCATGATCGAAGAAAACGTCGTCGCCTCCTGCGGCACCGTGTTTCGCGCAAACGAAAACGAGTTGCGAAACGCAATCGAAAAAAGTGGTTTTCAACCCAAAAAACGCAACGTCTTTTATGAATTAGAGGACGCGGCAGAATTGCTATAATTATCGAAAACTTGCTCAAAAAAGGAGAGCGCCATGCGGAGGTTTATTTTGATTTTTGCCTTGGTCGCCTGCGCGAGTGCCTGGGCGGTCCATTGCGAGAAAATAAGGGCGGAAGGGGCGGCAACGGACTCTGCGTCCGACACGAGAGTACGTTTGGTGGGCGACGCGCTTGCGGACGCGGTGAAAAATGCGCTCAAAAAGTGGCAAAAAACGCCAAACGATCAAGCGGAAGCCGCTGCCGAGGAATTTTTGGCGTTGTATGGAGACCTGCGGGTGGACGAGCAGATGAACCCTCGTCTCCGGGGGCGTTTGACGAAGTCCGTCGCGTCCAAACTCAGCGGATTGTCGAGACAAATTTCGCGCAATTTGGAGCGTCCCGTGCTGGGGCAGATGGATCCTGGATTCGGCGGCGCGGCAGGATCGGCGACTGACGACAAAACCCAAGAGTCTGGAGAAAAATTGGTCGAAGTGATTGAATCGACGATTCGTCCCGACTCGTGGGAGTCGCGCGGCGGAAGCGGCACCATTCGATATTGGAACACGGGGCGCCACCTCATCATCCGACAGACGGACGAGGCGCACGAAGAAATTCAAAGTTTGCTCGAGCAACTCCGACGCGCAGGGAGTTGAGACGCGCGACAATTCGAAACAATGTCGATTTTCCCCATCAATATTAGATGAGCACCTTTTGAGACTGCCCGAGATCAAGAAAGGTGCGAATCTCACGGCGCCCCCTGTTTGGAAAGATTCGGGAAAAACTTGGAAAATCCGCTCTTTTGGGGGGGAATCTCCTTTATATATTTTCAAAAAATGGTATACTCATGTAAGGTGTGTTTCTTTGGAGGAGAAAAGACGAATAGCCGAGGAACTTTCTTATGTATGAAGTAGAGCAGAAATTCCGGATCGCTTCTGCGGACGCGTTTCACGAAAAACTTGCGTCTTTGGGCGTACGCTGGCGAAATCGTGTTTTTGAAATCGACACGTATTTGAAGCACCCCGCGCGGAATTTTGTTGAGACTGGCGAAGCGTTGCGAATTCGAAGACAGTGGGTCGTCGACTTGGTGGGCGAGCCTTGTTCCGCGACGTTTTGCGCTTTTTTGACTTACAAAGGACCGAAGTTAGACGTCCTCACGAAAACGCGCCGCGAGACTGAGCTTCCGCTTGGGGATCGAATCGCGTTTGCGCCTGAGAGGCTCCCTTTGGGCGAGACTCTCTTTTTCGAGGAAGGCGACCTGCCCACCCTGCCCGGGGCGGACGAATGGATCGAGACGATGAAGATTCTCGGGTTTGTCCCCGTCCAACCTGTGAAAAAAGTGCGCATGAAGACGTCGTGGCAACATCAAGGGTGGAATTTAGAAATCACGTTTGATCGCGTCGCTGCAGCTGGCGTTTTTGCGGAGATTGAAGCAATTGCGGAAGC
This sequence comes from Planctomycetia bacterium, assembly GCA_030527105.1. Lineage (GTDB taxonomy): Bacteria > Planctomycetota > Planctomycetia > Pirellulales > Thermoguttaceae > RGIG3701. The sequence continues at coordinate 1,688 of JAUNBK010000085.1, read as the reverse complement.
TCTGGAGGATATTGGCGTTGCCCAAGACGCAGTGTTGGATCTGGCGCAATCGTTGGGATTGAACGATGTCGAGCCGAAGAGTTATCTCTCTTTGGTGATGGATAAGAAATAAAACAGGAGTTATGAATGAAAAATTCGAATCATCGCATTGGCGCGCGTCTGCGCGAGGAACAATATTGGCTTTTGACAGGAGGCGTGCTGCTTCTCACGTTCATTGCTTTTTCGTTTGCGCTTTATTTTACGCGTATGTTTATGATTCCTTTCGTCTTTTCGATTTTTATCACCGCAATGGTTTCGCCGATCGATAACCTTATCGTCGTGCGTTTCAATTTGCCTCGCTGGGTGGGGTTGGCGTGTTCCTTTTCTATTATTTTGTTTTTAGTTTTTCTTTTGATTTTTCTCGTTCGATTTGCAGCAATTCAACTGACGGACACGATCCGCAGCTTCGACATAAGTGCCGAACAATTTATGGATAAAACCGGCGATATGATCTCGTATTTTGGCGTGCCCAAGGAATACGTCGATGCCGACAAACTCCTTGAGCCAATCAAACAAGAGGGACCCGCGTATCTCAAGGCGACGGCGTCAATGTTTCAATCCTTCATCTCGTGCGGCACGCTCGTTTTGCTCTTTTGCTTGTTTATCCTGATGGGACACAACCCCAAAATTCGCGAGAAAAACGAAATATATAGCGAGATCGAGAGGAGCATCCAAAAATACCTCAACATTAAATTCTTCATCTCTCTCGCAACCGGGCTGGCAATATACATACTTTTCTTGTGTTTGGGCGTGCCGATGGCGTTTTTGTTCGGGATTTTAACGTTCGTTCTCAACTTCATTCCGTCCATTGGTTCGATTATCGCGACATTTTTGCCGATGCCGGTCGTATTAATCACGGAAGGTTTCACTCCAACAGGGATTGCGCTTGCGTTTTTTGTCCCGGTGTTGATACAAAATCTTATGGGAAATATTATCGAACCGAACCTCCAGGGGCAGGGATTGAATCTTCACCCGGTCTCCATTTTGCTGGCGCTTGGATACTTCGGCGTCGTTTGGGGTCCCGTGGGTATGCTCCTTGCCGCGCCAATGACGGCGGCGCTTCGAATTATTCTCCTCGAGTTCAAAATGACGAAGTGGATTGCGCTCATCATGGAGGGAAAACTTCCTCAATTCGAGCGCGCCATGGACTTTGAGATGGAGGATGTGTGATTTTTCGAGTGAGTTCGACTGTGGCGTGTAGGTGGAATTGTCGCCACCTCCGTTTTTCACGTCGAATACAATGATACATAAAGGATACTTTTCTAAAATTTGGTTAAAATAAGAGGGATACTTAAAATGAAAACCAATCCTGTGCGTTTCGCGTTGGCGTTTCACAATCATCAGCCGGTAGGGAATTTCGGATGGACGATCGAAGAGACGTACCAAAAGAGCTATTTGCCCTTTTTGGACGTTTTTTCGCGTCCAGAATACTCCATGCTCAAAATCTCGCTCCACAACAGCGGGTGCCTTGAAGAGTGGCTCGAAGCAAACCACCCCGAATACCTCGATCGGCTTGCCGAGTTGGCGGCGGCGGGACGCATCGAAATTTTGGGCGGGCCGTTTCAAGAGCCGATTCTTGCCATGCTGCCCCAGAGAGATCGCGTGGGGCAGATTCGCGCGCACTCGCGTTGGATTCAAAAGCGCCTCGG
>JAUNBK010000084.1 GCA_030527105.1 Planctomycetia bacterium | reverse complement strand
AGTCTTTTTTGTCGCAGTCTTTTTCACCACCGTCTTTGTTTCCGCTTTTCTCGCTCCCGATTTTGGGGAGGTGGCACGTTTTTTCGTCGGCGCTTTTTGGGCACGCTCAGCCAACATGCCGAGAGCAGCATCGAGCGTTAATTCCTCGGGCTTCATCGTTTTGGGAAGCGACGCGTTCGTCACTCCGTCCGTGACATAAGGTCCGAATCGCCCTGCCAAGACGCGAAGTTCCTTCTCCGTGACGGGCGAGATTCCGAGCGACAGCAACGGCTCTTTAGCAGCCGATCTCGTCCCCCTGCCTCGCGTCTTTGGTTGAGCCAATATCTCCACCGCCTGCTCGAGCGTGACATAAAGCGGAGACACGTCCTCTGGGAGCGATCGCGTTTCGGAACCACTTTTGACGTACGGACCATAGGGGCCATTCGACGTAATCACGTCCTCGCCCGACTCAGGGTGCGCCCCCAGCGTGCGTGGCAGCTCGAGCAGCTTGAGTGCCGTCTCGAGGTCGACTTCCGCAGGATCCATGCCGCGTAGGAGCGAAGCGTTTCGAGGTTTCTCCTCATCGTCGGTCGTTCCACATTGAACGTACGGACCAAAACGCCCCACCTTGACGAAAACAGGCTTGCCACTCTCGGGGCAATAGCCCAACGGCTCCTCCCCCTGCTGCGCCTCGTCGAGCATCTCGAGTCCCTTCTCCAGCGTGAGTTCGTCCGGCGCCATGGTGTCGGGGATACTCGCACGCCGTTCCCCCTGCTCGAGGAACGGACCGAAGCGCCCGACACGCACATTGAGCGGCGCGCCACCATCGTCCGGCTGCCCGATAAAGATAGTACTTATCTCTTTCGCGTCGATCTCGTCCAGTTTGTTCGCAAGAAGCTGTTTCAATCCGGGCGTTTTCCCTTTGGAATTCCGCTTCGATTCCACCTCCGCTCCGAAATAGAACTGGTGGAGATAATCGACCCACTCCACCTCGCCGCGGCTGATGGCGTCCAAATCGTCTTCCATCTCCGCCGTGAATTGGTAGTCGACCAGCTGCGGAAGGTGTGTTTCAAGCAGCCGACAGACCGCAAAAGCGACCCACGTAGGAATCAGGACATTCCCACGCTTGAAGACATACTTCCTCGCCAAGATAGTGTCGATAATGGAGGCGTACGTGCTGGGTCTCCCAATCCCTTTCTCCTCCAAAGTCCGCGTGAGAGCCGCCTCGCTATATCGATTTGGCGGCTGCGTGGTGTGCATTTTGGGAAAAAGCTCGCGACAATCCAACTTTTCCCCCTCTCGGACTTGTGGGAGGATTCTCTCCCCGTCGTTGTCGTCCAAGTCGTCCGTCCCTTCGATGTAGGCTCTCAAGTAGCCCGGGAACGTGATCGTCTTCCCCGAGGCGCTGAATTGGGCGTCGTCCAACAAGAGCGAAATCGTCATCCTCTTCCCTTGCGCGTCGAGCATTTGGCTCGCCACCGTCCGCTTCCAAATCATGTCGTACAACTTCATTTCGTCGGGACCTAGCTGCGCGCGCAGGTCGTCGGGGAAAGCAAACGTCGTACCAGCAGGACGAATCGCTTCGTGCGCCTCCTGAGCATTTTTGACTTTCGTTTGATAATGTCGAGCGGAGGCGGGCAAATATTCCGCACCATAATGCGAACGCACAAGCGATCGTGCAGCACCTATCGCCTCTTCGGAGAGCGTGGTGGAGTCCGTACGCATATAAGTGATAAACCCGTTTTCGTAGAGACTCTGCGCGACGTTCATGGTGCGGCGCGCCGTGAAACCATACTTCCGGTTTGCCTCCTGCTGCAGCGTGCTCGTCGTGAATGGCGCGGGGGGTCTTTGCGAAAAGTCCTTGTTTTCGACTTTTTGCACCGTCGCTTCCGGCTCACGACTCAAACGCTCAAGAAGCGCCAGCACTTCCGCCTCGTTCAATTGGAGGACGTCGGGATTCTTCAACAACCCCGTCGCAGCGTCAAAATCTCGACTTGTGGGAATCTTCCGACCCGCCACGGCGTCCAACGACGCGTGGAACGATTGGTTCTTTTTCGTCTCGAAAAGCGCCTCGAGATCCCAATACGTCGCACTTCGGAAGCTCATCCTCTGTCGCTCGCGCTCCACGATGAGACGCACCGCGACACTTTGAACGCGTCCGGCAGAGAGTTTCGGTCGAACTTTGCGCCATAAAAGCGGCGAAACGTCGTATCCATACAAACGATCCAAAATTCGCCGAGTTTCTTGAGCACGCACGAGGGATTCATCAATTTGGCGCGGCTGAGCTAACGACTCTTGAATCGCTTTTTTCGTGATTTCGTGAAAAACCAGCCGCTCCACCGGCACTTTAGGATTGAGCACCTGAAACAAATGCCAACTGATTGCTTCTCCCTCTCGGTCTTCATCCGTCGCGAGATAGAGACGATCCGCCTCTTTTAACAATGCCTTGAGCTTATCGACCTGCTTTTTCTTCTCTTTCGAGACGACATAGACTGGCTCAAAATCGTGCTCGACGTCCACACCAAGATAAGCCCAATCCTCCTTCCGATACTTCTCAGGCACCTCTTTCGCGCCCTGAGGCAAGTCCCGAACGTGACCAATACTCGCCTCCACGATGTACTCGATCCCCAAAAACTTGCGTATCGTCCTGGCTTTAGCAGGCGACTCCACGATCACTAGTGCGTTTGTTCGTTTCATTTTCTTCCCAATTTGTTGACAAACTTTTTACCCGTTCAACATTATTTGTATTTTTGCAATTATAGCAAGAGGGGTTTCGCCCTTTTTCACATATTTTTTGCATTTTTTTAAAAATATTTTCTTGCAACCCCCCTATCTTAACAAATTTTTCTCGCTTTTCGCGTATTTCTACTGAGAAAAAGTTTTTTCACGCTTGCGTTTGCGAAAATTTGGAGTATAATCTTGGTGCGTTTTATGGTACGTTGCGTGAGAATTTCCGGTTTGTGTCGCGAAACGAAACGTGAGTGCATTTTCGCGATAGAATAAGTACATATGGCACGACATAAATAGTACGATGGTATAGTAGTACAATTAAGGACTGAACGATGAAAAAACGCTCCTTTTCCCCTTTCGTTTTGTTTTTGTTCCCACTCGCCGCCCTCGCGCTGCTTGTGGCGGTCGGCTGTTCGAACGAGTCGAACGATCTTGATTCAGAAGAAGTCGTCGAAATCGTTCTCACTCCCGAGAACGCCGAAGAATCCATCGACACGGACTCTCGCCAAACGACAGACGCGCTCGCTGCGGAAGGGATGAGCGTCGCCTCGGGCACGAACTCTCGAGTCAGGGCGAAACGCAACGTGATTCTCATGATTGCGGACGGCGCGGGATTCGGATCGTTTTATTCCGCCGCCGATTTCATGTCCGGTGCGCCAAATGGGCTTTTTTACCAAAAATCGCCGTGGGAATTCGTCTGCTGCGCCACGTTCCACAAAAAAAGTTTTTACGACCCCGAGCAAGATTGGGCGTATTTCCCCAACTTCTCGCTCCCGATCGAACAAAAACCCGCTGAGTTTATTCCTCCCGATTCCGCTTCCACCGCCACGGCTCTCAATACAGGCGTCAAAACACGCAATGGTCGAATCGGCGTCGGTCCCGCAGACGAACGACTCGTCACGCTTGCCGAGCTTGCGAAAAAGAACGGCTTTGGAACGGGCGCCGTCTCGAGTGTCCAAGTCGCGAGCGCCACGCCCGCTGCGGTCGCGGCACACAACGTTGAGCGCAAAAGTGGTCAGGAATTATTCTCACAAATGCTTTTTGAGAACAACTTGGACGTCATCATCGGGTCGGGGCATCCCGAGTTCGACAACGACGGACGCCCCCGCGCGCCTCATTTTGGCAAGTATGGTCCCTCGGCAGAGGTTTGGAGCCGAATTCGCTCTGGCGCACTCTCTGAAACGTGGACTTTTGCAGAGACTCGCGAAGCGTTTGTCGGAATCGCAAACGGCACAACCCCCACTCCGCGGCGGCTGTTGGGTCTTGCGCCCGTCGACGCGTCGTTTCAATTCGATCGCGCCCCCAACGCGCCCCGAATGGAGAGCGTCCCGACGCTGAGCGAGGTTTCTCTTGCCGCACTCAAGGTGTTAGAACAAAACGAGAGGGGATTCTTCATCATGATTGAGGGTGGAGCCGTCGACAACGCGAACCATTGGGGGAATCTCGAGCGCTGCGTGGAGGAGATGGTGGAATTCAATCTTGCCGTCGAGGCGGTGTGTCGTTGGGTAGAGGAACACTCCTCGTGGGAGGATACGTTGGTTATCGTCACGACCGACCACGACACGGGTGCGATTTATGGACTTCACGCGGACGAAAACGGAATCCCGCGCGAGATTCCGTCGTTCCAAGGGAAGGGACGCCTCCCGATCGCGAAATATTACGCCAACGACCACACAAAGCAGATCGTCCCGATCTACGCACGCGGGCGCGGCGCGGAGAATCTGCGCAAAAATTTCCGGGGAAAAGACGCCAAAATGGGCGAAATGTGGAGCGTCGATGGCAATTATATCGATAATACAGACGTGTTCCCCATCATGAGAGACACTCTCTTGGGTGAGTGAAAAATGTGTCGAAAGAAGGAAAATCTAATTTTTTTTGAGCAAGGAGGCGAGTTTTTGCGCGAGAAGTTCGATCTCGCGCTCCGTGTGGGCGGCATTCACGTTGATACGCAGCTTGGGCGATCGCGTGAAGTGCGTGAGACCTATGCGGAAACCCAACGCAATGAGAGATTGAACGATATTTCGCGGATTCCGCGTCTTGATCAGGACATAAGGGAGGAGCGGATGGCTCTCAAACGGAAGCTCGTACTTCGCCAAAATCTGGTGTAGCAGGAGAATATTTCGCGCCAACCGAGCATGCCGTTCCGGCTCCAGCGTCAACTGGAGCGACTTTAGCGTTGCCACCGCCATGCTAATCGGCATATGTCGATCGCTACACCCTGGCTCCGTTTCGCGAATCTGTCGAATCCACGGACGTGCGCCAACAATAAACCCACCATACGCCCCGAACGCCTTGGAGAAGGACGCACTAAAGCAACATTGGACGGGCGCGCTCGACTCCGGATCGAGACTCACATCAACCCCCAAATGTTCCAAAACACCACGATATTGGGGGCCAAGAATTCCCACTGCATGAGAATCCTCAAGGAGAACCCCCCCCGGGATTCCTCGCTGGTCGTGCAGATTGCGCAGTTCCTCAACCCACCGCGCGACGGGAGAAATCCCGCACTCAGTCTCCGCGAGTCCCCGTGCCAAAACAAGTACGCGCGAGCAATTCGGTCGAATATTCTCCGCGATCGGTTTGCCATTGAGCGCACGAATAGAGACATTTCGCGTACGACGATGGGCTATCTCGAGGGCATCTTTGATTATTCCGCGTTCGCGCGTCGCGACAAGAATGGAGTCCCCTTCCCTCACGAGACTGCGCAAAAGCGCGAGGTACGCCATATACCCATCGGGGAAAAATACCGAGGCAGGCGCGCCAAAAAACCGCGCCGTTTTTCTCTCCAAAATGCGATGATAATCCACCTGCGCCTCGGAATCGAACGACAAACCGAGTACCTCAGGGTCGGTTCGAATCGCTAAATAATCGGGCAGGTGGAACGAATACATGATATACTCTTCGTATTTGTACTGGCACTATACTCATCGTGCTTTAAAATTTCCGTTTGGCGCGAAGTTTTTGCGAGCCGTGGTGCGTAGCTCCAACGGCGGGCTGGAGCGAAATTTCTAACACAAGTCCGTGCGAAATTTCGACTTAAGGATAAAAAACGCCACACTTGGAGTGTAGCCGAAAAGGAAATAAAAATCAAGAGCGAAATCACGTTAAAACGCTCTTTTCCCCTCGATTTGGTCAAAATATCTCCTCGAGAAGATGCAATAGAGCGCGAATTTTGGAAAAGTTGCGCCACGTGTCGTGTTTCTGCTTGACAAACGCGTCCATATTTGCTAAAATGCGTCAAGTGTGTGAGATACTCACGAGAGATTTTTTGTTTTTTAGACGAGTAAAAAAGGGAAATATTGCTATGCAGAGACGCGATTTTTTTCGTACTGCCTCGCTTTCGGCAGCTTTTGGGTTGGGTTTTTTAGGGAAAACGTCGGCAGCAGCTGAGGCTGCGGCGGCAGACGTGCGCCAATTCGCGCCCCCCGCGTTGGACAATCCTGAGAATTGGACGATGGTCGTGATTCCGGACCCGCAGCAGTACACGACGACGAGGAATTATCCTCTTTATGAAATCATGATGAATTGGATTGCGGAGAACCAAACCAAGCTCAATATTCGGACGGCATTGTGCGTTGGGGACATCGTCAACAGTAACGCCTCGACAGCGCAATGGGAGTTCGCGTCCCGCGCGTTTTCGATTCTGGACGATAAAATTCCCTACGTTCTTTGCACGGGAAATCACGATTATGGCAAGGGAGACGCAAGCACGCGCGAAACGCGGTTGAACGACTTCTTCCCCGCAGCGCGCAATTCTTGTTGGGAAAATACGTTGGTCGAACAAGAGAAAAACACGTTTGGCGCGAAGACGTTGGAGCTAGCCGCATACGAAATCGCGACCACCGGCGAGCAAAAGTTGTTGGTTATTTCGCTCCCCTTTGCGCCGACGGACGACATGTTGGCGTGGGCGAAAGGTCTGTGCGACAGCGAAAAATACGCGAATCACTTCATCTCCATGGTCACGCACCAGTATCTTCTGCCCCACGCGAGGAACAACGTTCGCGACGCCTCCAAGGGCTACAAAATTCTCAAAGAAGACGGAAACAATGGCGAGGAGATGTGGCAAAAATTGGTCCAACCCGCCAAAAACCTGCGCCTCGTCGTGAGTGGACACCACTCCTGCCCCGACAAGATGTCGGACTGCACTGGTTTTCGCACGGACAAAAACGTCGCTGGAAAAACCGCCTACCAAATGGTGTTCGACACACAAGCCCTCGGCGGCGGCTGGGGCGGCAACGGTGGCGACGGATGGCTTCGGATGCTCGAATTTTCCAAGGATATGAAGCGCGTCAAAGCCTACACGTTTTCCCCATTCTTTGCCATTTCCCCCTCGACGCAATTTTTGGCGTACGACCGGGAGGAATACAACCAGTTTGAGTTCCAAATCGATTGAGGTGGGCGAAGCGAAATTTCAACGAGCCGTCTGCCACGTGGATCTGCCACAGACCTACTTTGCCGCATATCCACGTGGTGCGGCTCGTGAAACGTCGCGAAAAACGAGAACTTCAAAGCTCAATGGAATAAATCTCGGCGAAATTTACCCTTGCCCTCTTTTCTCCGATGTTTTGGAGGCATTTTGGTTTTTTGCAGCAAGCCGACGCCGTCTTTTGCGAAGTTTTCTCATATTTTTGAGCCACTCTTCGGACAAATAATCCGTCGTGCTGGAGAGATCCCCCTCCTCGCGCTCCATGACGACTTTGTAACAACACCAGCCGAAGAGCAGCATAACGCTCCCCATGGCAATCGTCATACAAATCCAACCACCGATCGTCATGATTCGCCCCCCTCTTCATTCTCGATTCCGCCCAATTTATCCTCCGCAATATACGTCACGACAAGAAAGAAGATCGCTACAGTGGCAAGAAATCCCAGCGCGATCTGCACGATAGGATCGTTCCACGCTTGGCGCAAATACGCGCCGGACTTTTTCCAACACCATAGGCACAATATGACGACCAAATAGGGCGTCGAGATGTATTTGAGCACGAATCCGATGAAACGCGGAATTTTCATCTTCGCCCCACGATTCAGCTCGGCAACCATCTTGTCCTCCCCCCAGATCCAAGCGACGAGGACCGTCTGGAGCGTGGCAAGGACGAACAATCCGACACTCCCAATCCAAAAATCAAAGGTGTCGAGAACGAGAAGGTTTTTCGAAAAATAGCCAACCAGCGACGTCCCCACGGCGCAAATCAAGGCTATCGTGATAACGCTCGCCTTGCGCGAGAAATTGAGCGCCTCCTCAAGGAACGCTACGGCAGGCTGCGACATAGAAATCGCGCTCGTCACGGCGGCGAGAAACAGGAGGAAGAAAAACAAAAAACCAAAAACAGGACCACCCGGCATCATCTCAAAAACGTTCGGAAGAACGACGAAGCCCATCGAAAACGAGCTTCCAAGAGACTCCGGCGTGAGCGCGCTCAACCCCAAAAACATAATCGCGGGGGGAATAATCATGAGACCGCCAAGAACGACCTCGCAAAATTCGTTGCCAGAGGTGGACGTCAAACCAGAAAGCGCGATATCGTCGTTGGATTTCACGTAGCTCGCATACGTCACGATCAAGCCGAAGCCGAGCGAGACGGAGAAGAAGATTTGGGAGGTTGCGGCAAGCCAAACCTCCGGGTTCGAGAGCGTGTCCCACACGGAGCCGCCTTTTTGCGCGGGATTCCACATAAATCCTAATCCATCAAGGAAACTTTGCCCCTCAATTCCGGTCGGATTCCCAAGCGTCACGACGCGAAAAAGGATGAGGAAAGAACACACAAGAAGGAGCGGCATCGCAATTTTGCAAAATGCCTCGATTCCCTTTGAAATCCCGCGATAAATGAGCGTGTAGTTGAAGACGAAGCAAAAGAGAAGTGTGAGAATGAGCGGGGAGAGAATGCCGTTTTTGAGGACTGCGCCATTTTCGTTTATGCCGATGAAGTTCGCAAAAAACGCTCCGTAGTCGTCCACTCGCGCTCCCGCATCGGCTTGGGAGAGAAACGAGAATCCCTCAAACCCCACGGTGTGGAAAATCATGGTGAGATACTGGAGCGCATAAGCAAGACACCACGCTTGAATGTAGACATAATAAACGCTGATGCCTAGCGGAATAATAGCGCCAATCGTGCCGATATACGCCCACACGCGATTTTTCCCTGCGGAACGAAAAATGCCCGGGACGGAATTGAATCCCATTCGACCGCCGCTTCTTCCAAGCGCCCACTCCGCCCATGAGAGAGGAATGGCGAGGAGCAGAAACGCAATGAAATAGGGAATCATGAACGCGCCGCCTCCATAAAGCGCAGCCTGTCCAGGGAAACGCAGAAAGTTCCCCAACCCAATTGCACACCCCGCCACGGCAAGAATCGCGCCGATTTGCGACCCCCAGTTCTCTCTCTTTTTTTGTACCATTCTTTCTCGATATCTTTCAAAAGGGTTTCTCGCTTCTCCTATTCTTCTCACTCCTCCACTTGCGGCGTGAATTCAACCCGCTCTGCGTTGCCCCACAGATCCTCAAGGCGGAAGTAGTCGCGCATCTCCTCGTCGAAAAGATGAATCACCACGTCTCCATAGTCGCACAAGATCCATCGACTATTGCGATACCCTTCCGTGCTGATTTTCTTCTCTCTCATCTCTTTCTCAAAAACATCATCAATCGCGTCGCTCATTGCGTGAAGGCGTCGATTGCTCGCGCCCGTGGCAATCACGAAATAATCAAACGCATGCGTCAGCTTGCGAAGATCAAGAATGATGATATCTGAACCACGATTGTCGGCAATAATTTGCGCGGCAATTTTCGCACGCCGCAACGAATCCTCGCCATCGCGTGGCAACACAAACGACGGGGTCTCCATCGGATTTTCGGACATTGTTCTCCTCGTTTCTCTTTCTTATTATTCTCTATTCTCGCGAAACATTGCGTTGGAATGTTTGGTGTCTCCGCCAGGCGGGGTCTCGATTGGGAAAGTCGGTTCGTGTGTGCCCGCCACGCGTTTCCTCACGCAGCAACGCCGCCTGCATTATCATGAACGACACGATAATCATGTTTTGAAGCTCCCAGCCCGCCGGGGTGTCCAACTCGCCCGCAAGCGTGTATTGGCGCCACTGATTGAGCGTCTCCAACCCTTCCTTCAGCAGGTCGGCATCTCTTTGCACACCCGCATTGCGCCACATGAGACTCTTGAGCGAGTTTTGAATATCCTCAAGATGAAGCGGCGCGTTCTGTTTTTTGGATCCTTCCGAAAAAATGGGCAGAACCTTGAGCAACTCGGAGTCGGGGATTTTAGCCGCTTGCGCGCCCGCGCCAACGCCTGCCGATACGCCATAAACGAGCGCCTCGAGAAGGCTGTTGGAGGCGAGACGATTCGCGCCATGAAGTCCCGAAGAACTCACCTCGCCAATCGCCCACAAACCCGGAACCGCCGTCCGACCGTCGCGATCGATTTGGATGCCGCCCATCATATAGTGCGCGCCGGGACGTACAGGGATGCGGTCTTTCGTGATATCGATCCCAAACTGGGCGCAAATCGCGAGAATCCCAGGGAATCGCGCCCGAATCAGCTGCGGATCCTGGTGCGCCATCGTGAGAAAGACCGTGGTGGAGTTCGTCTTCTCGATCTGCGCCACGATGGAACGACTCACGATATCGCGCGGCGCCAACTCGGCTCTTGGATCATAATCGGGCATGAATCGATACCCATTTTTGTCGACGAGATACGCTCCCTCGCCACGAACTGCCTCCGTGATAAGCGAGCGACTTCCGCCCGCCACGTAGAGAACCGTGGGGTGAAACTGCATGAACTCCATGTCTCGCAGCACCGCGCCTGCCCGAAACGCAACCGCCATGCCGTCTCCCGTGGCGATCGGGGAGTTCGTCGTCTCGCGATAAAGCTGCCCTGCTCCACCCGTGGCGAGAATGGTCTGCTTCGCCCAAATGCAGCACTTTCCTAACCCGGCTTTCTCGGCAATTGCCCCGACGCACCGCCCCTCGTGCGTAAGCAAGTCGATCAGGTAGACATTGCTCTGAATTCGAATATTCGGCTTGCTTCGAGCCTGAGCCAACACGGCACGGACAAGCTCGTGTCCCGTGGCGTCTCCTTGAGCGTGCGCGACACGATTCATTCCATGCCCACCTTCGCGACCCAAGTCGAGACTCCCATCGTCATGGAGATCAAAATGCGTCCCCATGTTGATCATCTCGGCAATCCGCTTCGGTCCCTCCGTGATAACGCGCTCAACAACTTCCGGATCGCACAAGTCGCCGCCTGCGTTGAGAGTGTCCGCGATATGTTTTTCGAACCGATCTGTCGGATCCAACACGGAGGCGATTCCCCCTTGCGCACGTTCGCTATTAGAGAGAGTAACGTCCTCCGCCTTCGTCAAAACAAACACCGACATACTATCAGGCACCGCAAGCGCCGCGCGCAGACCTGCGAGACCCGATCCAACCACGAGAATATCCGTGAAGTAGTGCGGAAGTTTACGAACATCAAATGAACACAAATAACGAGGGCACGATATATTCATCTTTTTCCACAATCTGGAGGATTCTGTCTTCTTACGCGAAATCTCTATGAATTGCTTGAAACCCCGCGAAAAGGAGGGCTTTCAGCCAAAATTAGTTCATCATACGAAAATTTCATTCTACCACACTGGGAAAAGAATACAATACCCCCTCAACGATTTTTTTGCGGCAAGGTGCCTTCAAATTTCGTGGAACCCCAATCCAGACTTTTTGGGAACTCTCGATTTTCTTCATCCTGCAAAACCACAAATTCAAACAAACGCCCATTTCGAGCCATTTTTTCGCATTTTCCCACAGAAAAAACTTCTCATTTCACCATCGAAACGATAAAACACGCTTCATAAAGATTACCGTCCGAGAAGCCCGATGTTTTAGTCCGTGTTTCGCACAACAGCGTTTGAGTGCGTAAAAACAACAGTGAAACACAACTCAAACACACCTCAAAAACAATTAAATTAACGAATATCAACTCAACTGCGTAAATTCCGCACTAAAACCCACTTTTGCAAAAAACACTCGATCGCAAGAAACACCAAAAAAACGCATTTTTTCTCCATAAAGAATCAAAAAGTGCAAAAGTACGAAACGCGTCAGACCTCTATTTTGCGCAATATGGCATTTTCTACGAATAGCGGACTAAAACACTTTGAAAAATTTCATAATCATACAACCTCGTAAAAGCAAGGGTATCGCAAAACACCCTCAAATAAAACCTTCAATCTTTGATTTTTTCCAAAATCGTGCATGAACAAACAGGCGCGACGTTTCTACCCCCAAATCGTGCGACGTGGGGGCGAAACGCTTCCACGCGCAAAAGTCTATTTCACCTCCCGCTGCACCTTCACGACGAACCAGTCGGACGACAACAAATCAGGCAACTTGGCAGAAATCGCGCGGATTTGAAACTCGTATCCAGCCCCACTCGCAAGCCCCTTGAACGTGTGCGAATAACTCCGCACGTCCGTTGAGTCCACGATAATTGACGTCGACCACACATCCGTGCTCATATGCTAACAGGATTATGCATTTTGTTTTTGGTACACCCTATGGTTGGCTGCTTTTGATTCTGCCAATTGGGCTATTGTCCTATGCCGGGCAAAAAACCATGTTGTCCCAAGCACTCACGGAAGCTCATAACGCCAACAAAAAAGCGGAATGGAAAAAACAGCGTGCTGAAAAACGTTTGCAGAAAAAATCCAAAACACGAAAAATTCAGGAACGTGAAAAGGAGCTTTCGGACTGGTAATCACCCAATCGCGTCTTTCCACAATCCAACCAACTTTTTCCAGCTTTTCTCGAGAGCAAGGGTGTGAAGATAAAAAAAGGCCGAACGCACCCAGCCATATCGACTTTCACATCCGGTCTTAATCAGCTTCCATGAGCGCAAGCACCACAAAAACGGCACTTCTCATGAAAAAAAGGGTGAGCAAAGGGACTCGAACCCGCCGCCAGAAAAAAATCTCAAAAAACCACTGCAAAAGGGAAAATTTTCTCAACTTTGGGTTGGCGTTTCCCCGATGGGAGAACTGTCCGGCGGCGGTCTCGCGGTCGGATATATTTTTCATGAACTCCCTCTCGCGGTTCGCGCTGCGGGAGGGTTTTTTCTGCGACTCAGTCTGAGAAGAGAAAATGGGTAAATTTTTTGAAGTTTTCGACGATGTTACAAAAATGAAGCTCGATCTTTTCCGGCTTTATATTCGAAACTGGCTCGCCGTTTTTATGACCCATCACACAACAGAGTGCTTTTGTATCTTTGACTATTTTTGCGGTCCCGGTCGTGATTCTCAGGGAAACCCAGGCTCCCCATTGATCTTTTTGGCAATGCTTCAATAGTATTAAAACATTGTCCTTTTTGCATGGAGTACCCACGAGAAAAACAAAAAATTTTTGCATTTTTTTGGAATTTTTTTCTCCTGCTTCGCTTGACAACGGAATGTTGACGAGGTACAATGACCACTGTGGTGGAGATCCAAGTGGGTGGGGTTTTTAGAGGTTGCCTTAAGAACTCCACCTTCACCCATTTCGACATCAGGCAGGGTTTCGTTTATCAGCGAGTCCCGCACATTACCTCAAATCCATCGCCAACAATGCCGAAATCGACATCATATGGGAGAAATACGAACCGGAACTGGAACGGTTGCGTCAGGAAATTAACGCCGAGCTGGGCACGAATTACGAGCATTGGGAAATTCCACGACCCGAGGAAGGAAAATAACTCATGGATGTTTGTCAGCTTCTGCAACAATTGGAGATAGGCGAAAACTCGGATTTTGAATTCAAATCCGCAGCTGGAGGTCTGCCTCGCAGTTTATGGGCAACCTATAGTGCCATGGCCAACACGGATGGTGGTTATATCGTTTTGGGAGTCAAGGAACATAAGGGACATAAGGAACATAATGGTCAATTTGAAATTCAGGGGGTAAGAAATGTCGCCCAAATGAAGAGGGATTTTTGGAATCAAGTTCAAGATCGTGGTGTTGTCAGTGTAAACCTTTTGTCGGAAAAAGAGGATACGTCGGTTTATACAATCAATGAAAAACAATTGTTTGTCATCCACGTTCCGCGAGCAGAACATCAGGCTCGACCTGTATATATCGGTCAAAATCCAATGACCGGGACGTATCGCAGGTTCCATGAAGGCGACTATAAATGTTCCTACGACCAAGTTGCGAGAATGCTGGCGGATCAGCCCTCCTTACCACATTTCGATTCGCGACTGTTGGATACTTTTACGGAAGATGACATCGACAAAACCACGTTACAGCAATACCGCAATCGTTTTTCGGCACGAAATCCTACTCACCCATGGTTAAGTGAGGATACGACCTCCTTTTTGCAGAAATTGGGGGGATGGACTCTTGACCGCAAAACCAGCAAGCAGGGACCGACGGTTGCGGGAGTCCTGATGTTTGGCACGGAAGACGCTCTGCAGGAATTATCCAAAAGCGTTCCTTTTCATCTCGATTATCGGGAACGTATCGGTAATCATATCGCAGACCGATGGAACGACAGAGTACTGTCACTTGATGGAACGTGGACTCCGAACCTGTTCCAGTTTTTCATGAAGGTGTACCCCAAATTGACCGCCGGATTAAAACTGCCTTTTACCTACTTACCTCCAATGGACCAATTTTCAGACCCGGTTCGGGCAGGTATGTCGCCTGTTCACGAGGCACTTCAGGAAGCGTTGGTAAACGCTCTGATCCATGCCGACTACAGGGGTGAAGGGGGGATTGTGATCGAGCGGTTCGCGGATCGTTTTGAAATGTCGAATCCCGGTACCCTGCTGGTTTCGTTGGAACAACTCTATCAGGGTTCTGTCAGCAAATGCCGAAATCCTTCTCTCCAGAAGATGTTTCAAATGATGGGGGCCGGTGACAAAGCAGGTTCAGGATTCGATAAAATCCGAAAAGGTTGGAATACCCAAAAATGGATCAACCCGGAACTTGAGGAACGTCAGAAACCCGATCGTGTATTTTTGTATTTACGAACCGTCAGTTTGCTGCCCGATGGTTTTCTGGACAAACTCCGTTCCGTTTCAGGTACCCAAGCGGATTCTCTCAACCCCGAAGAAATCACTGCCCTCGCCATTGCGTATTCCGAAGGGGAGGTCTCGAATTCCAAGATTCAGCAAATTTCCACAATGCACGCTTCTGACATTTCAAAAATGCTACAGAAATTGGTTTCGCAGGGGTTATTACTTATGAACGGCTACGGTCGCTGGGCTTTATACCGAACAACCGACGAAATGCAAAAAGAATTCCAAAGTGCCCCAAGCTTACCCAGTAACGGCACGAGCTTACCCACTAAGGAAGAGACATCGGAGTTATCTGAATTGGAGGTTGCTGAGCTAACAAAAATAGGAGATAAAATCAGGAATTCTCCGCGAAGTGCCCCAGAGGACGTTGTTTCCGTAATTAAGGAGCTTTGCAATAAACATTTTTTGACAACAGCACAAATTATTACATATCTTGGAAGAAGTCGTGGGCTCGTTCAAGGATATCTTACCCAAATGGTTCATTCCGGTGATTTAATACTTCAATATCCCGAACGACCCACACATCCCAAACAAAGTTACAAAACCAAACAGGAATAGAATTTCTATAATACTTCGCGTTGAAATTTCCCGTTCCGTCCGCCGTCGGAGCTCCGCACCACGGAAGAGCTGCCGCGACCAGAAAAAAATCTCAAAAAACCACTGCAAAAGGGGAAAATTTTCTCAACTTTGGGTTGGCGTTTTCCCGATGGGAGAACTGTCCGGCGGCGGTCTCGCGGTCGGATATATTTTTCATGAACTCCCTCTCGCGGTTCGCGCTGCGGGAGGGTTTTTTCTGCCTGATGTTTGTATGAAATAAGACCAGAGAAAAATTTTTTCCCCTAAAGCTCTTGACAAAATTTGTCCGATACCGTAGAATGAAAAAACCCTCGGGGGAGTTTCCGGCTCCCCGTCGGGTCTTCTTTTCCTTACTTGATTAGAAAGCTGGGGTAGCCGT
>JAUNBK010000193.1 GCA_030527105.1 Planctomycetia bacterium | reverse complement strand
TGGTGCGTAGCTCCGACGGCGGACGGAACGGGAAATTTCAACGCGAAGCATTATAAATCACCTTCATTGGAAATTTTACGAAAAAAGCCGCGCAGCTTAACGCCGGCGGCTCGCAATTCTCTCGATATAAACTACCGCCAACGTTTGATTGCTCGTACGCTGCGGCGATTGTCGACAAAACGCTCTCCCTCAGCGTACCCTTATAAAAAAGTACGCAAACTCGAAGGAGAATCGATAATATCGGCAGTCTAAAGTTTTCATGACGTCCTATTGTATCACCTTTCGGCAAGTTGTCAAGCAGGGGGAGAAAAAATTTTTGGCGCTCTACGAGTATAACGAAATTGAAATGTGTTTTTTTGCCAAAAGTACCCACGAAATAAAATGAAATTATTTTTGGAAAATTTTCTCCTGATCCTCTTGACGCCGCGATTTTCGTGAGGTACAATAGGGAGCGTTGCAAAGACCTCTGGAGAGCGTTATAATACTTCTCATTGAAATTCCGATACCGTCCGCCGTTGGAGCTACGCACCACGGCTCGCGATGCGTCGCATAAAACGGGAATTTTATAAGAGAAGCAGTATATGACACCACGCGTCAGGATTTCCACCTTGCAACATCGGAATTGTGCTCCACGAATCCGCACATTTTCCATCAAAACCCAAATTCATTTGAACACCAGCCGGCAAGGCTACTTTGTGTGAGAAGTCGCACAGAGGCAGCATTGGGCAAACAGCAGTCATAGGAGAAAAAAATGACTTTCGAACAGGTGAAACAATTAAAAGAATCCATCAAAGCCAAAATGTCGGGCTTGGTCGAGTTGTGTCAAAGAACGCAGCTTCCCGAGCAGGAATCTTCATTCAACACGGCAAAATCGAATTTAGACAAGCAAGATTTTGACATTGTTGTTTGTGGAGAGATCAAACAAGGGAAAAGCTCTTTCATCAATGCGCTTTTGGGAAAAGAACTGTTGCCCGTGGCGGATCAGGTTGCAACCTCGCAAGTGTTTCGGATTTCCAACGCGCCTGAGGAGAGTTTTTACCTCGTCTTCACCGACGGGAAGCGCATAAAGCTGGAAAACGTAGACGATTTGAAGAAATACGGTTCGGAAACGGTCGCGCAGCAGGAGCGGGATCCGTTGTTGATCGGTCGCCAATTGCAGTGGATTGAGGTCAACACGCCTGCCGCCTTTCTTCCACCGGGAATTCATCTTCTGGACACTCCCGGGCTGGGGGCGCTCTATTATTCCCATGCCGAAATCACGCATCGCTATGTTGACATGGCAGATGCCGTTATTTTTCTCAAGTGCGCGAACGAACCGCTTGTCGACAAGGAAATTAGTTTCTTGAAAAAGGTGTTCGGTATCACGCCGCACGTTTTGTTCATTCAGTCCAAAAGCGACATGTATGACGAGTCCGTACGTCAACAACAGACGGCTAGGAATCAAGAAATTCTGAACCAAGAGTTGGCTCAATTTGTCGAGGGACGCAAATTCAATTTTTGGCCACTTTCAAGCGCCAATCTATTCCAAGCCGCTCAAGAACAAGACGCGGAAATGCGGAATTTCCTGCGGAAAAGCAGCGGGTTTGACGCACTTTCTGACGCATTGTCCGATTTGATTTTTCAAACCTCCGGGTATTCCATCGTTTCCTCGGCAATTGAGGAATCATTACGTTTCAAGGAACGAATGCGGTCTGCCATAGAAAATGAGTGCAAGCTGCTTGAAGCCACGAGCGGTGAGGAAAAGCAGAGAATTCAGAACGAAATGAAGCAAAAACAGAATGCTTTCAACGCCGCATGGGGACAAAACGGGAAAGAATATCGCAGTTTGGTCGAGAGCATTTCAAGGGTTATCAGTTCGGGTGAAGCGTTGGCCAAGGAGATATTTTCTTCCCGAGGCGAGATCGCGATCCATTTTCTCAGACAGATTGACGACTTGCCGCTGGACAACGGGGTAATCGAAGCTTTTGCCGCCGAGTTGGATGAAGAGTTACCCGCCGCAGTTTCGAACAAATGGCGTGAGCTTATTTTTGAGACGCAAAATGAACTGTGCGTACTCTTCGGAGGGTTCCGAGTGGGGTTGGACATGAACGTCGATTCGGGAGAAATTGCCACGTTGGTCGCGGACGCGCGAAGCGCTCTGACGAAAAGTAAAAAATTCTCCACGCTAAAAAATGTTGCGAACGGGGCTACTGTTGGCAGTACGTTAGGATTGATCGGTGGGATCGCGTTGGCTTCGGTTACTGCTGGAGCTTCTCTTCTCATTGGACCAACTATCGGTGGCATTTGGGGAGCAACTGCCGCGAAAAAGGAAATTTCCACAAGACAAGCAGAACAGAATAAGAGCCGATTGCAACGCTACATTGCCACCTATTTGCAGCAGGTTTCCAGCCAATACCTTTTGCCGCAGGGAGTTGGGAAAAACTCCAGAATTGGCGAAATTTTCGGAAGCCTCAAAAAGGCAACGGAAACGGCGGTAGGAGAAATCATCAAGAAGGAGAAAGCCACGTTAGAAGCCGAGTACGAACGTTTGAGAGAGGATGCCCAATGTAATGTCGAAGAGACGAAAAAACTCTTGGTCGAAAAGAAGGAATTCCTTGCTCAATTAATTCGAATTGGAGAGGATATTCAATCATTGAAAGCGAATTTGAACAACTAACCCCAAGAGGAATCAACAATGAAAAAACTTGGAATTGATT
>JAUNBK010000083.1 GCA_030527105.1 Planctomycetia bacterium | reverse complement strand
TACCTGAATACCCGAATTATACAAGTTTTTTGAAGGAGAGTTTGAGAGGAAACAAATTTTCAAAAATGTTTCCTCTAAAGAAGTTGGAAGATCGCTACTCACAACGATTGTGTTTATAAAATTGATACAGCACTAATTCAAGCGATCGTGCAGGTGTCCAAAGCACTTTGAATCGCAGGACACAAACGCTCGAAAGGACAAGTCCCCGGCGCCATCTTTCGTCCCCGGCTCATGGTCAAACGTCGCGACTCATCGTCCCCACCATCCGTCTTCATCCGTGGTTCTTTATTCCCCCAGCGTCGCTCTTCTGGGACGATGCGGCGGGGGAAGCTCTACGGAGAAATCGCCCTATCCACTTGTATTTTTTCCTATTTAAGGTACAATGGTGCTGTTCGTTTTGGGGTGCTTCGCGATGTGTGGGGCTGAGATGAAACCCATTGAACCTGAACCGGGTAATTCCGGCGTAGGAAATTACGACGGCGTGAAAAGCTCTGCCGCGACGCAGTTTCCTTGCTTTTGTTATGAACATGAATTTGTGCGACAAGCATAAGGAAAGGATTTGAGGAAATGTCTATCGAAAGTATCATTTCGAGCGCGATTGTGCGTCAATTTAGCGACAAACTGCTGAACCACCTCGAAGTGGATGTTGCCATCGTTGGTGGCGGTCCCTCGGCATTGGTGGCGGCGCGCGATTTGGCACTCAAAGGTGTAAAAGTCGCAATCTTCGAAAGAAAACTCGCTCCCGGCGGCGGCACTTGGGGGGGGGGAATGCTCTTTAATGAAGTCGTCGTTCAGACGGAGGCGCTCCCGATTCTCGACGATTTCGGCATTCGATACCTCCCCATCCCGGAGGCGGAGGGGTATTTCACTCTCGATTCCGTCGAAATGGCAAGCGCTCTCATTTATGGTGCCGTCCATGCTGGCGCGAAAATCTTCAACTCCGTGAGCGTGGAAGATATCGTCTTCAAGGGCGAAAACGTCGGCGGACTCGTCATTAATTGGACGCCCGTTGAAAGATTGGGCATGCACGTCGATCCGCTCACGGTGACTTCAAAGTGCGTCTTGGACGGAACCGGGCACCCCAGCGAGGTCGTGCGTATGGTCGTGAACAAAGCCAAGGTCAAACTCAACACACCGACCGGCGACATCCTCGGCGAGCGACCTATGTGGGTCGATAGCGGCGAAGCCTCCACAGTGCTCAATACGTTGGAATACTACCCCGGTCTTTTCGCTTGTGGTATGAGTGCAAACAACTGCATGGGCGGCTACCGAATGGGTCCCATTTTTGGTGGAATGCTCATGTCCGGGCGCAAGGCGGCGGGGCTTATCGAGACCTTTTTGAATAAATAGTCGGGGGCAAACGATGGAACCGTCCTGCTTTCGTAATTTGAGCGAGCGTCTCGAGGCGTTTTCGAGCGCGGATTTGTATCCCGTGATTACGTCGGAATTCTGTGCCGGACGGTCGCCGTTTGTCGTTTTCCAAGAAGCGGTCGCGAATGGTGCCAAAGTGGTGCAGCTGCGCGAGAAAAGCGCCTCAAAGAGGGAACTCTTCTCGTTGGCGCAAGCGTGTCGACCCGTGGCGAATGCGTGTCGCGCGCTCCTTATTATTAATGATCATGTCGACGTGGCACTCGCGACAAATGCAGACGGCGTCCATTTGGGGCAGGAGGATATCCCCATCGAGGCGGCGCGGCGCATTGCGCCCAATCTGCTTGTTGGGGCGTCGACCCACAATCCCGAGGAGATTCAAGCCGCGCAGTGTGCCGGCGCGGGCTACCTCAACATCGGTCCCCTTTTTGCCACGCAGACGAAAACCCTCAGCATTGAGGCGTTGGGGTTGGATCGTTTGCGAGAATTCCAACCTCTCGTCCAGATTCCCTACTCCGTGATGGGCGGCATCAAAATGCGCCACATTCCGACACTGCGTGAGTTGGGAGCGCGCCGAATCGCAATGGTTACGGAGATCACTCAGGCGGAGGACGTCGGCGCTACCGTGCGACGTTTGCGCGAAGAAATCCTCAAGTCGGACACGAAATAAAAGACGAATAGAGAGCGAAAAATAGAGAGTTTTATGAGATATATCGAAATATACGACACGACGCTGCGCGACGGCGCTCAAGCGGAGGGCGTGAGCTTCTCCCTCCACGACAAGTGTTGCCTTGCGGAGAGGTTGGCGAGTTTAGGGTTCAACTATGTCGAGGGGGGCTACCCCGCCTCCAACGAGAAAGACCATGCCTTTTTTCAACGCATGGCGAATCGACAATTCCCACACACACGCATCTCGGCGTTCGGCATGACGCGCAGGAAAAACTGCGCCGTGGCGGAAGATTCTGGTCTGCGTGCCCTTCTCGACTCCAACGCCTCCGTGATTACGCTCGTCGGCAAGACGTCGCACTTTCAGGCGGTGGATATCCTTCGCGTTTCGGAAGAAGAGAACCTCTGCATGATTCGTGAGAGCGTCGAGTTCCTTGTCGCGAATGGTCGAGACGTCATTTTCGATGCCGAGCATTTCTTCGACGGCTGGGCGGAGAATCCCGAATACACCCTGCGTTGTCTCCGCGCGGCAAAAGACGCCGGGGCGAAAACTCTCGTCCTCTGCGACACAAATGGAGGCTCTTTGCCCGAGCGGATTTTCGACGCCACGAAGAGCGTTGTCGACGCGCTCGGAGCCTCCGTCGGAATCCACTGCCACAACGATTGCGATCTTGCGGTTGCCAACTCTCTCGCAGCAGTCGAGGCGGGCGCCGATCAAGTTCAGGGCTGCATCAACGGTTTTGGAGAACGCTGCGGGAACGCGAATCTGATCTCCATCATCGCCAATTTAGCGCTCAAAAAGGGATACGATCTTCTTTTGCCCGGCGCGACGACCGCTCTCACGGAGTTGTCACGCTACGTCTACGAAATGGTGAACATCAACGCCCCCGCCAACCTTCCGTACGTCGGCAAGAGTGCGTTCGCGCACAAAGGCGGCATGCACGTGAGCGCAATCGCCCGAAACTCGAAAAGCTACGAGCACATTTCCCCCTCGCTCGTCGGAAACGAAAGCCGTGTGTTGGTGAGCGAACTCTCTGGCAGGTCGAACATCATGGCGCTTGCCGAGAAACACCACATCAGCAACGATCCGAAACTGCTCGAGAAGATTCTCGCGCGGGTCGTCTCTCACGAAAACTACGGCTACGCATACGAAGCGGCAGCGGGATCATTCGATTTGCTCGTGAAAAAATGCTCCGGGACGTTCACGCCGCACTTCGATGTGCTCAAGTACCACATCAATATCACGGGGCGCAGCAAAGAGGGCGCGTCGCGGATTTGGACGGAAGCGATCGTGAAAATCAGGATTGACGACCAAATTTATTACGAGGTGGCGGACGGCGACGGTCCCGTGAACGCTCTCGACGCCGCGCTGCGCAAGGCGCTCCTCAAGAAGTATCCCTCGTTGGAAAGGATGCACCTTTTGGACTACAAAGTGCGCGTCATTAATAGCGAAGCGGGCACAGCGGCCGGCGTGCGCGTCGTGATCGAAAGTCGCGACGAAAAAGACACGTGGGGAACCGTCGGCGTGAGCGAAAACGTCGTCGAAGCGAGTTGGATTGCTCTCACGGACAGCGTCGAGTACAAACTCCACAAAGATGAATAGTGCCACATCGGTATATACCAGAGGCGTTTCGAGGCGGGCAAAAGGTCTTTTTCCGAAGCACTCCCGCCCATTTTTCTATCTTCCATGCATGAAATCTACTCCCCCTCATTCTCTGAAGATTGATCCGCACAACGCTCTTTGTCGCACTTCTTCGAGTTGGCGTAAGGGCACTCCCCGGTCGAACACTTGCAATGCGGACCTGAGGCACTCTTCCAAAGCGTCCAGGTCGTGTAGAGGAACGCAGCCGCAACGATGACTCCGACGACGGTATATTCCCACATATCAACCTCCTCCGATCAATTTCGTTCCGATGTTCCAATATATCCCGACTTGGTAGACCACGGTCGTAATAATCCAAGCGAGCAGCGTCAGCCCGAACCATTGAGCGAACGCCCATTTCCACGAGCCGGACTCGCGCATCATAATCGCGAAGGTCGCCATGCACGGGGTCGCAATCAGGCTGAAAAGCATGATGCAAAACCCGACAAGGGGCGGGTAGTTTTCCCTCATTGCGGCACGAAGAGGCTCGCTTTCTTCGTCCGCCTCGCCAACCTTGTAGACAATCCCCATTTGCGAGACGAAAACCTCTTTAGCAGCAAAAGCCCCGACCAAAGCGGTGCCGATTTTCCAATCGAAACCCATGGGACGAATCATCGGTTCCATCGCTTTCCCCAACCTTCCAGCGTAGCTATACTCCAACGCCCCCTCGGAAACGGCATTCTCTCGCGCGCGAGCCAAACGATTTTCGAGCACGGCGTTTTTCTCTTCCTCGGACGCCCCAGCAGCCCCGTCGCCCAGCGTCGCCAACGCCTCGGCACGCTCTTCGTCCGAAAGCTGCACGGCAGAGGCGATTTTTTCCGCGCGTTCCTCAGGAAGCGAGGGAAAAGTCGTGAGCGCCCACAGGACGATCGAAATGCCTAAAATGACGGTGCCCGCTTTTTTCAAGTAGAGCCAGCCGCGCTCGAGGGTGCGAATGCCGACCGTGCGCGCCGTTGGGACGTGGTAGGGTGCAAGCTCCATGATGAACGGGATCGTTTCGCCGCGCAAAACCGTCGTGCGAAGGACTTTTGCAAGCAAAATCGCCAGCACTATTCCTATAAAATAGAGGAGAAACATCACGGTGCCGCTCCATTCCACAGGGAAAAAGGCGGGGATCAATAGCGCATAAATGGGCAGCCTCGCGCCGCAGCTCATGAGGGGAATGATGAACATCGTCGCCAAGCGCTCGCGTCGATTTTCGAGAGTTCGCGTCGCCATAATGGCAGGGACGCTACAGCCGAAACCGACGAGCATGGGAATGAAACTTTTGCCATGCAGTCCGATTTTGGACATGAAACGATCCATGAGAAAAGCCGCGCGCGCCATATAGCCGGAGTCCTCCAAGAGCGAAATCGCAAAAAAGAGGAGGAGGATATTTGGGAGGAAAATCACCACACCGCCGACACCACCGATGATGCCGTCGACGAGGAGGGACTTCAACATGCTGTCCGACCCTTCAGACCACCAGCTGGAGATCGTGTCGCCGAGCCAGCCAAACCCGGCGTCGATCCAATCCATGGGATAAGCGCCGAGCGCGAAAGTGAGTTGGAAAACGAGGTACATCATCAAAAAGAAGATGGGCAGCCCGAGGAAACGATTGAGGAAGAGTTTGTCCAACACCTCCGAAAAGTGGCGTCTCTGGACGGCAGGCGACCGCACGAACTCTGCACACAAGCAGGAAATCATTCGATAACGCTCCGACGCAAGCAGCACTTCCACTGCGTCGCCCATGGTCTCTTCGAGCCTTTGGGAGGACTCCAACGCCTGTTTTTTGACTCCATCATCTTCCCACCGCGCGAGAATTTCGTCGTCCTTTTCGATGAGCTTGAACGCATTCCACCGACGCCAGATCGCGTCCAGCCGTGGGTTTCGAATTTTCAACTCAAAGTTGGTTTTTCTCGCCGCGCCCATTTTCTCCACGACTAAAGCGACCTCCGCCTCAATTTCGTCGCCATAATCGAGCCACTCGGGCTTCTCTGGCGAGAAATTCCCCGACTCGAATTGCTCGGACAATTGAAGCAGCCCGTCGAGAATGGCGTCCATACCCTCATTTTTGGAGCCGACCGCCGAAACAACGGGCACCCCAAAACACTGCGAGAGTTTGTGCGTGTCGAACTCGAACCCACGCTTCTTCGCAATGTCCGCCATGTTCAACACGAGAAGAAACGGAACGCCTAATTCCTTGAGCTGGACGGAGAGATACAAATTGCGCTCAAGGTTTGCGGAGTCAATAATATTGATCAAAATGGGTCGCGTGCCCCCCTCGGAAAATTCCTCCTCGAGGAGATAATTCCGCGTGACTCGCTCGTCCTCTGAGTAAGCGACTAAACTATACGCCCCGGGCAAATCAATGAGAGAAATGTCGACACCGCGATGCTGGCACCTGCCCTCTTTTCGCTCCACCGTGACGCCCGGGTAGTTCCCCACATGCTGGCGCGCACCAGTGAGATTATTAAAAATCGTCGACTTGCCACAATTCGGATTGCCGACGAGTGCGGCATGGATGATTTTTCGCTGACTCATACAATTTGTGTTCACGTTGGAAAACGCGTGAAATGCTAATTTAGGGGTTCCTAAAGACCGTGCGAAAAAAAAGTTTTGCCCATAGTCGAGCAAAACATCAGACGCGCAGCGCCGTGTACCTATCCTTCGACGTGGATAAGATGTGCCAAACCGCGCCCGAGGACGAACTCCGCCCCGCGACACCTGATGATATACGCACCATGGAACGCACCCCGCACGACCTCAATTTCCGACCCCGGCACGATGCCCATTGCGGCGAGCTTCCCACGCAGCGCGTGAGTCGCCTCAAGAGAGGTGATTTTGGTCTTGACACCATCGGTAGCTTTTGTTAAAGTCATGATATACTCGTTATAGGTTTGTTTTTTCGATATTCAACTAGGGCGGGATCCCCCGAGGAAGCCACGCGCTCCACTTCTACGACAGCCCCTCGGGTTCTCCCACCTCTGCTCGGATTTCCCCTCGAGAGGAACGCAAACGTCACGCTCCCGAACTCTGATTCTCTGGTTGGGCATTTCCTTCGCCTTTGAGGAACTCTTCCTGATTTTTATGCAGGCGGTCCAACGCAAGCGTAACACACTGCCCGCAGTCCGCGCACGACGAATCCTGATCGCACTGGCGCTCGAACGCATCGATCCAATGTTCTCCGCCACGAGGACAGCTTCGCAAAAAAGTGGCGAACCGAACAAATTTATCCACAATCTCTCCCGACATGGCGTGCTCCATCCGGCAGGCAGTTTCGTCCGCCACCTTCGCCTCGACATGGAGGAAATCGATCAAAAACTCTTTGATATGAATGTGGCGACGATTGATCTCTTCCGCCGCAGCGACACCTTCAGGAGTGAACGTCACCAAATCATAAGGGGCGTAGTGGATCAACCCACGCTCCGCCAGAGCGCGCAACGCCCCCGTCACGGATGCGTTGGACACATTCATCCGCTTGGCGATATCCTTGGGACGAGCCACCTGTTTCTCCTGAACCACGCGATAAATCGCTTCGAGATAATCCTCCAGGCTCTCCGACAAAGGCAATGCTTCGGAATAATTCATACTTAACCCCTTAAATCTTTAGTTTCGACTAAAAAGTATACGACATTCGTCAAGTTTTGCAAGGGGGGGTGAGAAAATTTTAGGGGAATTTTGTCGTGATTCGCCCCGTTTTCCCAATATCTTCCCCCTCTCACGTTACCTTATCTTCAACAACCCCGCAGGCGAAGGACTCACGAGTGGCGGAATTGCCTGAAGACTCAGCGAGAAATCCTCCAACACACCCGTGTCGGGGCGCTTGAACGTGAGCTTCCACACCCCAGGCGTCGGCTCTCCCTCTGGATAGAACACCCGCAGCGAGTCGATACCATCGTGAGCGAAGCGCACCACCCCGGCGGGATCCTCCACAAGAACACCTACGCGCTCTTGATCCTGCCCGGCAATTTTCAAACCAAACTCCTTCGTTCCCTCTGGAACGTAAAAATAGCACGTGCCAACGGTCGAAATCAACTGCAGTTGGCGCGCATTAAAAGCCGTCGGAACGTTCGCGCTCTTGAGCAGAAACGAGTGCGGCATCCCATTTGCTCGAAAAGTATAAATCCCCGCAACAGGCGCGACGACCTCATACTTTTTCGTCTCCCCCAACTCCATGTTCTCGAGGGGAATTTTCTCCCCGTCTGGCGCAAGAAACTGAAGCTCTGGCATTTTGGCTTCCGACCGACCGACGCGAATATACGCCACCTCGAAGAGGATTTTCTCCCCCTTTTGCGCGTAGAAGAAGATTTCGCACCCATTTCGAGCGCGCAAGACTCCGAAATCCGACTCTTCTGCACCCGGCGAAACCGGCACCAAACTCTCCGTCTCAATCGGAAGCGTCGGCAGGCGCCGCGTATCCTGCGTGGGAAAATGCTCCTCGAGCCACTCAGTCGTGAGGGGAAGCGTCTCGACACTGCCGCCATCTTCCACCCGAATCGCACCAGAGAGCTGAGCGAGACCATACCCTTTGAGCGAGGTATCGTAAAAACGAAACGTGGGTTGCGCTGCGGATTGGGACGCCGTTTTCTTCACGACGACATTTTCAAAATGCACGTTCCCACACGCCTCGTCGTCCGTCGGGTCTGCGCGAAAAACCACGGCAGGGAAGTCTGGCGCGCCGGAGTCGATAATCTCCGCGTTCGAAATCTCGACAGCGGTGGAATCAATCGTGTTGCCACGGACTTGAATCCCGCCACGTGCGTCGTTTTGAGAGCGAAAGCCCCGCAGCGCAGCGTTTCCCCGCAGGGGCGGAGGAGAATCCGCTTTGCGACGTCCGCCGATGTAGTGGAAGCCCGAACCAAGATTTTGGCGCGAGATGCAATCCTCCAGAACAATCGAGACGGGCGTGGAGGATTCCACCAGATTTTTGAGATAAAACTCAAAACCATCGCCAGCATTTCCCTCGCTCACGCAGCGCCTCATCACGCAGCCGACAAGCTCCTCGCTTGCATGATTGGGTTCAAAATCGATCCCCGCTTGTGGCGCGGTTCCGCGAGTGTTGCGCAAAATCGTGTCCTCAATGAGCAGATTGCGTGCCGAGATGACGCTAATCCCTTGTCGATTATTCTCGTTGCAATCGACGCGCCGAATGACGACATTCTCGCACGGCTGCCCCTTAAGCGCGACGCCGAGGTAGATTCCGTCGCCGCCCGTGTATTCGATGAGCAAGTCTTCGACCCGCACGTTTTTGCAACTCAAAAAGGACAAACCATGCCGCCATTCCGCTTTCTCGTAAGCGTCGGTGTGGTAGTCCGCCTTGCGCATCCGAAGGACAGCTTTCTCCTCACGAGAATCCGCGCCCGTGGCTTTTTCGCTTCGGACGACGACATTTTCGCACGTTCGAAAACGCAGCAGACAATCTCCTTTGCCACGGAACTCGCCCGATTTTGCCTCCAGAACGGCACCATTCTCGAAGACCAACTCCAACTGACTCCTCCCCTCGAGAGGACGCGTGATCCAAGGCGAGGGCTGCCGATCGACGATCAAAACTTTGGCACCGGACGAAATCGCGCTTTGAAGGAATCGGGTCGAATCCTCGGGATCGAACCCCCACCATGAGACGCGCGCCTCGGTTTGTTTTCCCTCTAAAACCTCGCGCACCAAGTCGGGGCGCGCCCATTCCTCCTGCGCCGCGAGCAGACCGGAGGCGAGAAACAGGCAGGATACGAAAATTGCAGGCAGGTGTTTCATAATTTGTACCTCGTGTGTATTTTGCACATAATCATAATGACGTGTCTTGTTTTGCGAGTCGTGGAGCAGAGAGCCGAGATTGGACGGAAGCTCGAAATGTCACAAAGAATTGCGCTCTCCTCCTTGTGACGCACGAAAAATGCACCTATCTTTCTTGACGCTCAACAGTCCGAGACGCCAAAACGACTCCATGATCAACCATACATCACCAACTATATTCGATAAGGTTTTCGATTGCTAGGGGGGGCACCCTGCAACAATCACGTTCTGCCAACATTTCTGCCCCCACTTGACAAAGTTCCCTTTGCCCGGTATAATGACTCTATGTTCCGCTTGAGACTTTAGCACCGACGTGAGTGCGCCGAGTTCTTTCGAGCGGAGGGCAAGATTTCTTCAGAACAGAAAGGTTCGTTTCATGGGAAAAATCGGCATTGGTCTCAATTTAGAAGCCGTGCGAACAAGTCATAAGAGTTTCGAGTGGGGGGTTCAATTTGCGGCAGAGCTGGGGTATGAATACATCGAACCGATGGTACATTGGGGGAGAGAACTCCTCTCCGAGGCACGGTATTTCCACAGCGTTTCGATGTTGGATGACCCGCTGCGCGTCCGGAACGCTGTTGAGAAAGCAGGGTTGAAGCTCTCAGCCCTTTCGAGTCACTCGCAACTTTCGAAGCCGGAAATCGCGTGCGAGTATCTCAAGCAAGCGGCTCGGTTCGCCAAGGAGTGTGGGGCTCCCGTCATTAATACGCACGAGGGGCATAAGCAACCTTGGACGAGCGAAGAAGAGGACTTCGTTCTCATCAAGTACTCCATCATGGAAGCCGTGCGCGTCGCGGAGCCTCGGGGGATCAAGATCGGTCTCGAAACGCACCAGACGTACTCGCTCGTGCCGGATAAGTACGAGAAGATTCTCAATCTCGTCAAATCACCCTGCATCGGGGCGAATTTCGACACCGGCAATGCCTACCTCGGCGGCTTGGATCCGATTGAGCAACTGGAGCGCTTCAAGCATTATCTCGTCCACATGCACGCCAAGGATATCTCTGTCGAGCAGTCGGACGCAGAACGCGGAAAAGTGATGGGAACCGCTGTCGGTTGCGCCTGTGGCGACGGCGTGATCGATTGGGAGAAGGTCGTCGCGATTCTCAAGACCATCCCGCAGGATATCGTCCTGAGCGTCGAATGCGGCACGCTCGACCAAGCGGCGCGAAGTATTGAGCATCTGCGCAAAATCATAAAGTAAGGTTTTTGGTATTTCGTGCAAAATTTCAACAAAAGGAGAGTGCGATGGGGAAAAAGGTTTTGATCATTTCGTCCAGTCCGCGCAAGGGTGGGAATTCCGACTTGTTGTGCGACCAGTTTGCCAAGGGTGCGACCGAGGTTGGGTGCGACGTGGAGAAGATTCGGCTTGCGGAGAAAAAGGTCGGGTTTTGTACGGGCTGCTACGCCTGCCAAAAAGGTGCGTGCCCGCAAAAAGACGACGCGCAAGAGATTTTAGAGAAGATGTTGGCGGCAGACGTCCTCGTCCTGGCGACGCCCGTCTATTTCTACACCATGTGCGCGCAGCTCAAGGCACTCATCGACCGCTCGGCGGCGATCTTCCCACGGCTGACGAACAAACAGTTCTACTACATCATGACGATGGCGGACACGAATCGCAAGATGTTCAAAGGGACGCTCGAAGCCCTACGCGGTTTTCTCGACTGCTACGATGGCTCGGTCGAAGCCGGCATGATTTGTGCCGACGGCGTCTATGAAAAAGGCGAGGTGCGCGACAATCCCGCGTGGGAGGAAACGTATCTCATGGGAAAACGGGTCTAGTGCTGTCTCAAAAAAACAAACTGCATTCGCGAATGCGGTGAGCATGGCAAAAGGTTTTTGAAAGAGAGTATGAGCCGAGAACGAAGGGCGCAGCCCGTAGCTCTGGACGGTGGGAGAATCGTTCTGCGTTCAATCCAGCAATTTCCCTTCTTTGAAGGGGGACGCCCGTAGGGCGGGGGGGTAGTTCTGAAGAGGGAACGCTTTCCCCCCCGCACAACACCCGTCAGCCTACGGCTGCCACCCCTCTGAAAGAGGGGAATAAGAGACGCCTGAAGGGTTGGCACTATTCCCCCTTCCCTGAAGAGGTACGTCCGCAGGGAGGGAGTTCGAAGTGCCGATAAACACAATCGTTTTGATTTGAACGTGAATTTTTTGGGAAATCCCGTCGTGAATTTGTGAAAAACGCAACTATTCCATCCAGCCGAAGGACTCCATCATGAGGCGATCCGCCGTGTCGAAGCGCTCGACAAGGGATTCCTCAATCGTAAAAACTGCCGACAACTGGCGCGGG
Organism: Planctomycetia bacterium; assembly: GCA_030527105.1. Taxonomy (GTDB): domain Bacteria; phylum Planctomycetota; class Planctomycetia; order Pirellulales; family Thermoguttaceae; genus RGIG3701. The sequence goes on along the minus strand of JAUNBK010000083.1, from coordinate 4,580 downwards.
CGCTCGCCTTTTTTCGTGATGAGATAGTAGATCCAACGCATTTCTAAATCGTTGTGGGTGCCCGAGACGTCGACGCGATACATCGTGGTTCCGTCTTGGCACTGGATCGAGTTCGAATCGTTGACGTAAGGGGTTCTCTCCTTCAGAACGTTTTGGACATTTTGGGCGAATTCCGCCAGCGTGACGTTCTGCGTTACGACCGCATTTTGATTTTTCGCCACCGAACACTGCGCGATAAGCTCTCCACCTTGGACCATCCGAAACGTCGATTGTTTTTCGTTCCAATTGAGAGGATACCAATCGGTCGTCAATTCGAACGCCCACTCGTTGCCCGGATCCTCAAAAAGAAGACGATTGTACGTCGCAGAGTCGAACTCGATCTGCGCAACAACTTCTTCCTTGAGGTGTTCTGGTTTTGCGATTGGCGAGATTTTGATTTGAATTTTCGCGGCAACTTCCATTCCAGGAGCGGCGTGTCCCGAGGCACGACTCTCGCGAATCACAAGTCCGAACCAGACGATACGTTTGCGCTGTAGGTCGAAATACGCCTTGCCGGTCGTCTCGATTTTGGAGGAGGTTCCGTCGGAGCTTCCTTCGATCCAGCCGCTGATTTCGAGGATGGCAACGTTGTTTTTCACCTCCGCCAGCTTGACGCGAATGTCGAGTTGAAAAACGAGATCAAGCTGGAGGAGCAGCCCGGCGGCGTCGGGAGAGAGCTTCCACGCGTTGCCAACCTGAATGTCGGATCGATTGGGGAGAATGTAGTCGAGGAGCAGCGTATTGGCTTGGAGATGAACGACGTCCAACTCGTCGCGCGTCATTCGGTCGCCGGGTCGGAAATAATTTGCTTTCGCGTTGTGGATATCAACGGCGAGGAGCGGCTTTTGCAAGTCGAACTTCGGAGACTGTTTCTGCCCATCGATCTCCAAAACGGTCTCCGCTTTCGTGAAATAAATCGCTCCGAGGGTCGGCTTCGCCTTTTCGCCTTGGAGAGTATTGCCCGGCTGAATGAGAAACTCTTCGTACACCTGCTTGGCGGAGACTTTCATGGGGATTTTTCGCATGGGGCGCTCTTTATCCTGATTTCGTGTTTCGTCTCCCGTCGGCGTGGCTGCGCTCTCGCGTGTTTCGGGATCTATTTCAAAAATCATCATTCCAGCGACGTCGAGTTGTTTTTCGACGCGATCAATAGTGCCCGCCGTCCTTTGGCTTTTGAGTGAATATTTTTCCTGAGCGCAAAGCGACGAAGAAAAAGTGGAAAAAACGGCAAAAAAAAGGACCCAAAACGAAGTTATTGCTATTTTTGACATTACGTTCTCCCTCTAATGACTTTTCGATGGATTGGAATTTTGCCGAGTATAACCTATTTTACGAAATACGTAAAGATGGAAAAAACCGTTTTCACGTTCCTTTTCACGTAAAAAAGGAGAAAATTTTGGGGAATTTTTGAGGATTTCCCATTTTACCCACTGGATATTTTCGGGAATTTCTGATATATTGTGAGAGGCGTTTCGAGTATCATACCGATTTGGTGTGGTGCTCCCCCGCCTTTTCGTAAAAAATTTCGTTGCCGTTTTAGAGAATACAAAAGTAAAAATTTGCCATGCTTGCTCGAATTGACACCCTCGCGCTATCGGGAATCGACGCCTACGCGGTCGAGGTGGAGGTGGATATCACCTATGGCGAGGCGGGTACGACGATCGTGGGACTTCCCTCGCCCGTCGTGAAGGAGAGCACGCAGCGTGTTCAGCGCGCCCTCGAGAATTCGGGCTACACTCCGCCCGGCAATTCCGTTTTGATCAATTTGGCGCCTGCCGAAATCCACAAACAGGCAGCATCGTTCGATTTGCCCATTGCGGTGGGGTTGATGGCAGCGATGGGGCAGATCCCGTTCGACAAATTGAGCGAGTATATGATCGTTGGAGAGCTTGCTCTCGACGGAAGTGTGCGACCCGTCCGGGGTGCGCTCTCCATGGCGCTCATGTGCCACGCGCTCCAGGCGGAGAAATCCGAGTTGCGCGGGATTATTATCCCTGCCGAGAATGCGTCCGAGGCGGCAGTGGTTGAGTCGATCGAAGTGATACCCGTTTCGTCGTTGACGCAGACGTTTGGTTTTTTGTTGGGCGACCTTGAAATATCCCCCGCGCCCTCGCGTTTGGACGAGTTGTACGCTAATTTTTCGCATTACGATGTGGATTTTTCCGACGTTCGAGGGCAGGAGATGGCGAAACGAGCGATGACGGTCGCGGCGGCAGGAGCGCACAATATGCTCATGATTGGTCCGCCCGGCTCGGGGAAAACAATGCTGGCGAAACGTTTGTCGACGATTTTGCCCGACTTGCTGCCGCAGGAGTCTGTGGAGACGACGCGGATTTATAGCTCGATGGGGAAGATTAGTTCCCGCAATCCGCTTATCGTCACGCGTCCATTTCGTTCTCCTCACCATACGATTAGCGACGCGGGGATGGTCGGCGGTGGCACAGTTCCTATCCCCGGCGAGATTTCTCTTGCGCACAATGGGGTGCTTTTTCTCGACGAGTTGCCAGAATTCAGCCGTCGGACGCTCGAGGTGCTTCGCCAACCGTTGGAGGATCGAGAGGTGACGATTTCGCGGGCGCAGTGTCGCGCGACGTTTCCGAGTGATTTTATGTTGATTGCCGCGATGAATCCGTGTCCGTGTGGGTATCGAGGCGATTTGCGCCGCACGTGCAATTGTAGCGTCCCTGTCGTGGAGCGATACGTTTCGAAGATTAGTGGTCCGCTTTTGGATCGAATTGACATTCACGTGGAGGTTCCGGCGGTGCCGTTTGACGAGTTGTCGGTTCATGCGACGCACAAAGGGGCGAGCAGTTCGGAGATTCGGCGCGAAGTGCTCGCGGCGAGGCGGATTCAGGCGGCGCGTTTTGGGTATTCGTTGGATTTTTCCGATGAGCATGAGCGAGGGAAAAAGCTGGGGGACGAAGAGAGTCGACGCGTGCAGGCAAGGTATAACGCCCAGATGACGACGCGGCAGATTCGGGAGTTTTGCCAATTGGATCGCGCGGGGATTCTCCAAATGCGTGCCGCGATGAATCAATTTGGGCTTTCGGCGCGCGCTCACGATAAAATTTTAAGGATTGCGCGCACGATTGCTGATCTGGATGCGTCGGAGATGATTCTCCCGGAGCATCTTGCGGAGGCGATTAATTATCGCGTGCTGGACCGTAGTTTTTGGACGTAGTATGTTCGTTTGGGGCGCGAGGTGTCCCTTTTTGAACATCTGGGATAAATTGTCCGACCATGTAGGATTGGGCAAGACGAAATCACGAGTGCGTGTGGGAGATATGGCGGTCGAAGACCTGCTCAATAAACGCACGTATTTAATCTGTGGAAATAATTTTTTATTCAACATTCATTAGGAGACAGAGTTTATGTCAGAGAAAACGCCTGTGCCGTTCGCGTATGTGCGATTGGCGATTGCGTATTTCCTCCAGTTTGCCATTTGGGGAAGCTATGGATTTGCGCTCACCGGATTTGTCGCGAACTACCTTGGTTTTAAAGGAGGGGAGGTTGGTTGGATCGGAGCCGCGATTCCGATTGGGGCGATCATTGCGCCGCTTTTTGTGGGACCGATTGCCGACCGTTATTTTTCCGCTCAGAAAGTTCTTGCGTTTCTGCACTTCGTTGCGGGAGCGTTGTTGATTTATGCGAGCTTTCAGAAGTCGTTTCTGCCTATGCTCATTGCAATGATTTGCGTGGGGGCGTGTTACATGCCGACCATTGCGCTTTTGAATTCGATCGTGTTTGAGCACATCCCGAATCGCGACAACGCGCCGCGCGTGTTCATGTTCGGGACGATTGGGTGGATTGCGGTGGTGCTTTTCATTCAAGCCTTCTTTGGTGCCGGAAAAACCAACGGATTCTTCCATGTCGCGGCAAGTTGCTGCTTTATTTTGGGTGTGTACGCGCTCACGCTTCCGAACACGCCGCCAAAGGGTGCGACGGACGGCGACGTGATGGGGTTGAAAGCGTTCTCCCTCTTCAAGAAACCTGGTTTCACGGCGTTTATCGTCATGCTCCTTTTCGCGGGCATTCCAGCTTGCGGACTTTATTTCACGGCGTGCGTGCCGATGCTCATGCAGCGTGGCTACCCCGCGCCGCTTGCCCTCACGACGCTCAATCAGCTGTCGGAAGTGTTCTTCATGGCACTCCTCCCGTTTTTCGTCGCGCGAATTGGTTTGAAAAACGTCCTTCTGCTTGGTATTGCGGCTTGGTTCCTGCGTTACGCTTGCTTTATCGAAGGGGCGTTCACGTTCGCGATTGTCGGCTTGCTCCTCCACGGTCTGGCGTATGCCTTCATTTATGTCGCGGCATACATGTATGGCGACAAGGTCGCGCCGCCTGAGATGAAAGCAAGCGTCCAGAGCCTCCTTGCGTTCCTCGTTTTGGGCGTTGGACAGGTGTGTGGTTCCGTCCTTGCGGGACAGCTGATGGCTGCGTATCCTGCCGAACTCACGGCGAAAGATGTCGGAATTGAAAAAACCGACGAGAATGGCGAGAAAGTGTACAAGGCAATCCCAGCGTGGAACGATCCCGCGATG
>JAUNBK010000082.1 GCA_030527105.1 Planctomycetia bacterium | reverse complement strand
GGTAGAATGAGAGGTGTGGTAAAAACCCCGGTGGGCGGGGTTTTTAGAAGTTGCCTATTGCTATTTACTCACAGATTATCGAAAAAAGGATAAATCATGGACATGTTTTGTTATCAATGCCAAGAGACGCTCCACAATTCTGGCTGCGTGAAAATGGGGGTGTGTGGGAAAACGAGCGAGTGTGCGGATTTGATGGACGTGCTCCTTCATGCGTTGCGGGGGTTGGCGCTTGCCGTGAAAATCTCCGGGAAGCCTCTCGAGTCCGACGACGCCCAATTCATCGCGACCGCACTCTTCGCGACGCTCACGAACACGAATTTCGACCTCGAGAGAATCGAAAATCTCATCGTCGAAGCGTCCGCCAGACGAAACGTTCTGACGAGTGAGAATCCTGACCTTTTTGCTCGGTGCGACGAGGATGTCCTCCAATTCACGCCGAGTTCTCGTGACGCGATGATCGCAAAGAGCGAGAGTTTGCGCATTGAGCCAACGGTAGATCCGGAAAGAACCTCCCTGCGCGAAATCCTGACGTACGGTCTCAAGGGTCTGGCGGCTTACGCTCACCACGCTGCCGTCTTGGGGTTTGAGGACGCAAGCGTGAACGACTTTTTCGTCAAGGCGTTGTGCGCTCCCTTGGAGGAACACTCGATTGACGAGTGGGTCGCGCTCGTCATGGAGTGTGGCAAAACAGCCGTCGCCGCAATGGCGATTCTCGACAAAGCCAACACCTCGCGATTTGGCGATCCGGAACCGACTGTCGTTGCGAACACGGTGGGCGACCGACCCGGAATCCTCGTCTCGGGACACGATTTGTTGGATTTGGAGGAGTTGCTCATTCAGACGCAAAACGAGGGAATCGACATCTACACTCATGGCGAGATGCTGCCCGCAAATGCGTATCCCAAACTCAAGAAGTACGCGCACTTGAAGGGGAATTATGGTGGGTCGTGGTGGAAGCAACCGACGGAGTTCGAGTTGTTTCATGGTCCGATTTTGATGACGACCAACTGCCTCACGCCGCCGCGCGCCTCGTATCGTGAGCGCATTTTCACCACGGGCGTGACGGGCTTCCCTGGTATTAAGCACATCCCCAATCGCGAAGCGGGGAAGATGAAGGACTTCTCCGAGATCATCCAATTGGCGAAGAGTTGCGCACCACCTGCGCCTGCGTCGGATGAAGAGCCTGCCTCTTTGGTGGTCGGATTCGCCCGCGCAACGTTGGAGCAAAGCGCACCCGCTGTCGTCGAGGCGCTCAAGAGTGGTGCGATTCGGAGAATCATCGTCATGGCTGGGTGCGATGGTCGTCACACCTCGAGGGAATATTTCACCGAGGTTGCCAAAAAACTCCCCCAAGACGCCTTAATCCTCACGGCAGGCTGCGCCAAATATCGCTTCAACAAGCTCGATTTGGGCGAAATTGGAGGAATTCCGAGGCTCTTGGACGCCGGGCAATGCAACGATTCTTACGCACTTGCGACGATTGCGCTCAAACTTCGCGAGGTGTTGAGCGTTGAGGAATTCCCTCAGTTGCCAATCTATCTCGACTTGGGGTGGTACGAACAGAAGGCTGTGGCGGTACTTTTGGCGCTTTTCGCGTTGGGCTTCCAAGGAATGCGGCTCGGTCCCACGCTTCCGGCGTTCGTGTCGGGGAATATTTTGGAGTTTCTGGTCAAGAACTTCGGAATTGCTCCCACAACCTCGAGTGACGCGGACGTGAGTGCAATGTGTGCCAACTAGTCGCCCAAAGAGTGTGGAGAACCTGCTCTCCACACGACTATGAAGCACGCAAAGCGCAAGGGAAAGCATAAAAAAACCCGTCGTGACATCTCGACGGGTTGGAACTCTGGAGAAAAGACTACTTTTTCTTCCCTTTCGCAGGGGCATCGTCTTCTTTCTTTTCCTTCTTTTTCTTCTTCATTTGCAGTTTGTACACGCGAACTTTCGCGAGACCGACAGGGCTGTCGCCCTCAGCCCAACGTTCGAGCGACTGAAGTTTTTCGATTCGTTCCGCACGAGTCAGCACGCTTCGCGTACGAATCAATGCAGCGCGGACCTTTAGGCTTTTATCGATTGTCATTTCTGAATCTCCAAGTGACTACGACTATGAAAATGATACATCTTATTCCAATGAGTATATCAAGAAAGGGAATTATAAATCATTTGCCAATTTTTGCAAGGGGGGGCTTTGGTTTTTCTAATCTGCGGGGGTGCCTTCAAAAAAGTTTGCATTCGAGACTCTCTGGAGCCGAGAACGAAGGGCGTAGCCCGTAGAGCGGGGGGTCGTCTGGAGAACAAGAGTGCTCTCCCTCCACCGAAAGAGGGGAATTCTCCGGCGTTTGCGCTCACTTTGGAGGGAGTCCTGCTGGCGGAATCTCCCATGTGCGGAGTGGGCACTCGGCGCAGCGTGGATTGTTTTTGAGGCAATACTCCTTGCACAACTCCACCATCAGACCGTGAAAATGGTCGAAAAGCTCCGTGTCGGCGGGGAGAGCGGACTCGAATTTCGATTTGATGTCCCCATATCGCGCGCTTTTGTCGATCAATCCGTGCCGAGAGAGAATCCTGCGGGTGTAGGCATCCACCACAAACGCCGGCTTGCGCAACGCGTACAACAAAATGGAGTCGGCCGTCTCTTCCCCCACGCCGTTGACGCCCAGAAGCGCGGCGCGCAGTGTGTCGGTCTCTTCGTTCGCCATCGCTTCGACGGAGCCGTATTTTTCGTCGATAAAGTTGAGGAGATTCTGAAGTCGGCGCGTTTTCACTTGTGCCAAGCCTGCGGGACGAATGTACTCCGTCAAAATGGCGGAGGGGAGCGCGTGAAGCGTCTGGAAGTCGAGAAGTCGTTCCCTCTTCAATGCGTCGAGCGCCTTGCGGACATTGTTCCACGACGCGTTGTGCATGAGAATCGCACCCACGATAATCTCCGTCGGTGTCTCCGATTCCCACCAAACGTCGAGGGTATATTTTTCCGACAGGATTTGATAAAGTTTGCTAAATGTGTTGGACATGCTCAATTTAAGGGGGAAAGTGGGGAGCCAAAAGTTCGCCAGTCGCGCGCGTCGATAACGAGTGCAGCCAGAGTCGTCCCAGCAAGCTGGTGTAGTACAGCCTAGTTCGGGCAACAACGCATCGTTCTATTTTACCCTTTTCGAGAAACTTGTCAAGAGAGACGCAAAAATGGTCCTTATCGATCCTGAAAAAATCAAAGAAGTCGGGCAGAGTGTGAAGAATTTCTTCCGCACCATTTCCCTCATGGGTTTGGTCTCGGCAATGGTTGTTTTTGGGTACTCTTACGTTGATACCAACGCCCCCTCAGAGCGCGTCGGCGGGGCTGCGGAGAAGGGCGAGAACGAACCGCAGCGACGCACGGTGTTGAAGCCCGTTTTGGATAGCCGAGGCGCGACCGGCACGCCAATGAGAACGATCTCCGTCGAGTCGCCCACCGAGGAGGAAGCGCAAACGACTGATGCCGACGCAAGCAGCGCGCAGTCGTCCTCCGAAACGGGTTTGCCCTCCGAGGGGGACTCTTTCGAGAGCAGTACAAACCCGGAGGTGGCGGAAGTGGATATGACGCCAGATGCGGCGCCGGACGCAGCGTCGGACGAGATGCCGATGGCGCCTCCAGAGGATTTCGCCTCGGGTTCCGGCGTGGTGGCAACTCCTGAGATAATACCGGAATCAACTTTGGAATCAATACCAACGTCCGAAACAACCATGAGTCCGATGGTCTCTTCTCCCACGAGGGGCGCAACATCTGCGACAGAGGCGGATGCACCCCCGTCGGTGGCACCGCTTGCAAGTCACGTACAGCCGGCATACGCGCCGAATGGGTGCCCGTCCGACGTCGTGGTGGTGGAACAGATGCCGACTCCGCCGCTTAAAAGTCCGGGGGGACCTCCCGTGAGTAATTTTTTGGAGATTTTCGACTTTTCGATCGATCCGGATTGGGTGCTTGCGCGTTGGACGCAGGTATCGAACGTGGGACCTTTGAGCACTCGCGGCTATCGCGTCCCACTCAGCACGGGACCCGACAAAACGGATCTCGTCGGGAGTCTTACGTACTATTTTAACGCGCGCCTCGAGGTCGAGAAAATCACTTTTGAGGGCTACACGGGCGACATTTCGCGCCTTGTTATTACGCTGCGCCGATTCGACATGAGCAAGAAAATCACGAGCGACCCGAACATAGAGTTGTACGAGTCGCCGACGCACTCGGGAAACCAACGCAGCTATATGAAGACGTATCACCGTCTCACACCGCTCAGTCCGGACAATCCGTACAAGCAGTTTTGGATTACGATGGAATTGTATCCGCCAGAGGTGTGAGGGTTGCCGATTTGTTCGGCGCTTTTCTAAAAAATTTGTCAGATTTCATTTTTTTGCTTGACAAATGAAAGTTTTTGTGGTAGAATGGAAGGTCACGGCTGGTCTGCGCTTGGGAGTGAAACTTCGAGGCGGTTCAGCATTAGTTTTGTTCGATGGGTTTCCTACATAAGAGGTGATGATATGTCGCTCAGGTTTTATCTTCGTCATATATATATATATATATATGTAAGAGCATTTTAAGTTCCTTCCTGCTCATTTTCTTTCTGTCTCTCACCACCGCTTCTCTGGCGGAGAGTCCATTGAAGATGTATTGGTCGTTTGATGGCGACTCTCTGGGGCAGGACGATACCGGCAACGGCTATAATCTCACTTTCACCGAGGGCAAGACAGGCACGCAGTCTGACAATACGCCAACCGGTACAGGGATGAGTTATTATTCCAGAGCAGAAGATGAAGTTGTAGCGACGGCGACGCTGGATTCTCTCTCGATGCCGAGTTTCTCGGTTTCCTACTGGATCAATGCACTCGATCCGTCTACGCACTACAACGTTCTCGGCGCGAATGGCGACTGGGGGGTGTTTTGGTCGCATAGTTACACGGGCGGTCTTGTCTACATTGGATCAACTGGGGATACGCGAGCGAGCGTTTCTGGTCTTTACACCGAGGGGGAATGGACGCATATCACCTATACCTACGACGAGGGGGCAGCTACCGTTTATAAAAACGGCGAGCAGGTCGCCACTCATACCGACGCGGGTTGGGAAAGTCGACCAGCATGGACGATTTTTCAATTGGGAAGTGCTGCGGCTACTGATAACATCAACGGCAATCTGGACGACATTGCGGTTTGGACGACAGCTCTTTCTGCCAACGCTGCGAAAGTGCTGGCGGGCAGCAAAGCCACTCCAACGCAATTGGCAACCATGACGACCCCAACGATCAACGCGGTAGCGAATGGCGTGATTTCGCTTTCGTCGCAACAGGATGCCTACGCCTATGCGGTGCTCCAAGACAATCCGATCGCCTACTGGCGGCTGAACGAAACGGAAGGAACCCAATTCATCGACGCGACTGGCTACGGAAGCAACATGTCGATTCAGAATGGCGTGACACTCAGTGGCGGAGAGACGCTCAATGGCAATTCCTGCGCGAAGTTTTCCGCTGAGAGAGTCCAGGCAGGCGTAAAGTTCACCTCGAATATTCCCGCCGATGCCGTGATGAGCGATGGTTACTCGGTTGAGTTTTGGCTCAATCCCGATACCTTCGTTACCCATCACGAATTGACGAGTGGTACGGATGGTGGCGATAGTCCAAACGGCTGGGCGACTGGATTCGCCATGCACACGTATAGAGATAACGGCGACGGCAAATTCTATGTTGGGCAAAGCGGCAGTGCGCGAATAACCACTTCCGATTACGACACTCCCATGACATTGGATGCGTGGAATTATCTGGTGTACACTTTCGATGGAGAGGTCGGCTCACTCTACCTTGATGGGGAGATGGTCGCCACCAAAAACCTCGCACAGGGGGGAGACTGGGGCGAAATATGGCTGCGGAACATCAGTGGGGCGATGAGTGATCTTGCCATTTATGATTATGCTTTGACCGCCGCGCAAATCTCGAACCACTACGCGCTGGGGAACGCTCAAGTTCCTGAACCCGCGACGTGGGGCATGTTGCTCCTGGGCTTGGGCGGAATCCTCTTTATGCGGAAAAAAAGAGGGCAAGCATGAAAGCTGAGGGACGAAAGGGCTTTACGCTTGTTGAACTCCTCGTCGTGATAGCGATCATCGGAATGCTGGTGGGGTTACTCCTGCCAGCGGTCCAACAGGCTCGCGAAGCGGCACGGAACATGTCGTGCGCCAACAATATGAAGCAGTTGGGGCTTGCCATTCTGAATTACGAGGCGAACGTGAAGCGACTTCCGCCAGCCTATACGGAATCGTACGCACCCAACAAAAACCCCTACGGACGCCACAGTGGTCTCACGTTCCTGCTTCCCTATTTGGAGCAAGCTGGAGTCTACCAGCGTTTTGACCTCACCAAAGATTACGACAGCACCCAAACCAACGATGATGGCGGCACCAACGCAGAGGCGGGCAAGGTTGACATAAGTATGTTCTACTGCCCTTCCTCTCCACGAAGCGGCTCTCCGTACTGCTCGGACTACCTTCCCATGACGCTCATGAACAATTGGGTGGTGAAATACAGCAACAACACCTGCGGCACGTCTAGGACTGTGGAGAATGTTCTCGGGGCGCTCTCCCCGCACGACAACTATAAAACCCGCTGGGGGTGCGAGGGGATGCAGGAACCGCGCAGCATCGGGGAAATTCGGGACGGTTGCTCCAATACGTTTTTGTATTTTGAGGATTCTGGCAGACCGGATTTCTACGAGAATGGCGCTCAGAAAACCTTTGTCCCAAACTCAGGGGAAGGGCGAAATGGAACGGCTGATTTGATTGCCGAATGGGCGAGTCCCGTCACCACGTGCCAGCATATTGCCGCGACGGCGATCATGAATCACCACAACTGCGGCGAAATTTATAGCTTCCACACCGGCGGCTGCAACACGGTTTTTTGCGACGGTTCCGTCCGCTTTATCAATAACGGCATCGGAAGTGATACGTTTATCAGCTTGTTTACCTACAACAAGGGAGACATTGTCAAAGATGCGTTTTAGCTTATTTTTATTGGGGTGCTTGTTTTTGACGGGCTGCGGCGGGCACCCCGTTGCCGAAGTGACCGGGAAGGTTACATATCTGAACCAACCATTGGAGTTTGGGAAGATCTATTTCGTGCCGGTTGATTCCAGTTTGCCGCCAGCTCAGGGCGATATCGAACAGGGCGTCTACACGTTAGAAACGCGCGGAGATCGCAAAGCCCCCATTGCTGGTGTCTATACGGGCGAGTACCGCGTCTGGATTTCTTGCTACCCCTACCATCAACCAGGTTGGAGTGGCAATCCGATGATCGAACACGATTCGCTCATCCCAGAAAAATACGAATCCGTCAACGAAAGTGGATTGACGGCAACCGTTGGTCGAGGCAAAAACCAGATTGATTTTGCTTTGGAAAAAGACGCTTCTCGATGAAGTTTTGGGCGTCCGTTGAATGGGCGTTTGAGGAAACGCGGAACGAACTGCGGATTTTTTGTCTGCGTTTCCTCAAGAGACACCTCTCCTGCGCCTCTCCTATGCTTCTTATGCGCCGATGATGGGGCGTTTTCCTGAGATACCAACACGAAAAGAGGGGAAACTTCCACAAAAACTCTAAAAAAACCACCATAATTCCGTTGCCGGGGGTGTACAATACGGACGATTCTGCTAAAATGGGAGATGGTGTAATGTGTTTTATAATACTTCGCGTTGAAATTTCCGGTACCGTCCGCCGTTGGAGCTACGCACCACGGCTCGCAAAACATTGCGCAGAACGGAAATTTTAAGGGAGAACGAGTATATAACACTCTGCGTTTGAACTTTCGGTACGACCTGCCAGCGGAGCTTGCGCACCATGGCTCCTCGTTTTTTGTGAAAACTCAAATTCATTTGAGACACGTATATGGTGGTTTGGTATAAAGTGTGGTGAGTATAGAGAGGCGATATATGACGACTCATTTGTCTCGATCCGAGAAGTATATTGCAACTTACGCGCCCGTCGCGCTCGTAATTTTATTGACGCTTTTCTTGTATGTGGTTCGACCTGAGTGGGGCGGGGTGCTTCGCGTTGCCGCGACGATTCTCCTCGCGCTGGGTTTGGGCGGGGCTGTTTATTTTGCGAGCCGGCAGGCGGTGGCGTCGGGTGTGGCTGCTGTGGCGCTTCTGGCGGCGCTCTTTTTGGTGCCTCCTTTCACGAAACTTCAGTCGTTTCGCCCAGATTTTAGCGTCGTCGTGATGCGCGATGCCGCGTACCCTCATCTTTTCGTCGCGAACGAGTCGCTTGTCGTTCTCGCGCCACCCACGCTTCCAGCGGACTCGGCAGCTTGGAGCGAGAAATTGGCGGTCGAAAAGTCGCACGTGTCGCGAATTTATAGCTTTATTTTGCGGCATCAATTCAAAGATGCGGCAGACGAAGGTGTGCTGGCGCTGGGTGATCTCGCGGGAGAATCGGAGATGGGCGTTCGAACGGCGCGCGCTCAAGCTCTCTTCTTGCTCGGCGAGTATCGTGAGGCGCTTCGTGAGTTTGAGACGCTCGTCGCGCAGGATGCTCAAAATGCCGAGTTGCTCTTCCAACGCGCCGCCGTTTTGGCGTATGCGGGGAAGTATGCCGACGCGGAGAAAGCATTTAAAACGCTTCAGAACAACCCCAACTTGAGCGAGGAACGCAAAGCTGCGGTGGTGCACTGGCGGTCGATCTTGCCGTTTTTGATGGGGGAATTTTCCTCGAGAAACCAGAAGGCTTATTATGCACAGTGGGAAAAGTTGCGCACGGAGTTCTTTAAGTCCACGCAATCGGACTCTGCCGCAGCAACGGGCGACGCGACCGCGCAAAATGAGACGCAAGTCTTGGAGCAAAACTCTGCTCGAAATCCCGAAGATCAAGACCCTACCATGCAGGAGGCACAGCGCGATTTGGAGGCGAATCGATTCGCGATGTATTGCATAAATCTCGCAGCCATTCAGGTTTTGGGCGGAGAGAGTCGGAGCGCGATGATGAATGCGGACGCGGCATCGAATTTGATTGGGAGCCGAAGCGAGCGTTCTCGCGCACTTTTGTCGCTCGTCGTTTCGAACACGAAAGGTCGCGCGTTGGCGCAGATGGGGCGCAGACCGATGAAAGACGTGTCGTTTTTGGATAAGGTGAACGTTGCGCGCCCTGCGGAGGGGGAAGCGACGCCGTTTGTGTCGATTTTGAAGGACGCACCTCTCCCAGACACGTGTTTCGACGAGGCGCTCGCTCAGTGTGAGGCGCTTGGTTTGGCGTCGGATAACTACATTCGCGCACTCCTTGCGAACGCAAAAGTCGAAACGCGCCTCAAAAACGAATTTTCTACCACCGACTGCCCGAGAGCCGACGCGCTTCAAAATCAGGTTCGTGCCGAGCTGCGTGTGCTTCGGGACTTGGACGCGCAGTGGCTTAAGAGTGTTGCGGATGGTTTTTCCTATACGGACTTGCCGATTTGGGCGATTGCCGTGGAGGAGACGCTCATGGAGTACTACAGCGTCGTCGAGGGGCGCGCGATTAATGCCGACCAGAATTTCGACATGGCGGACAAATTGTGCCGCTGCTTCTTGAAGGAAAACTCGCTTGGTCGAATTGCTTTGTGCACGCGGTATGCGGAATTGCGCATTGCTAGCCGATTCACGCCTGAAGGGATGGTGGGGGCGAGCGACAACACCTCAACGATCGTCCGAACGATGCTTAAGGCGGCAGAGCAGAATCTTCCGACGAATCACCACGCGACCGCGCGTCTTCATCTTGCCAACGTTCGACTTTCGTTGGCGAGAAATCAGCGCGACTCCGCCAAAAAATCGCTCGAAAGCGCCACGAAGATTTTGTCCATGCGCGAACTCCCACCGGGGTCGACACTCGCATTTTCTCTCGCGTCGGCAAGGCGTCTCGTGGATGGGTGTGAAATGGCGAACGACGAGGCTGCTACCGAGAAAATCGATGCGCTCTATCAATCGGCGGCGGAAGAAGCAACGGAAATTTGGGGAACCTCTGCACTCCCTCTTGCGGGTGTGTATCGCGACGCCGCGTTTGTTTTGCATCGTCGCAAGTCGATGTCGCAAGCCGCATCGTTTCATCGGCGAGCATTGAGCGTGTATAGCTCGCTTTTGGGCGACAACGGAATGCACCAATATATAACCCTTATGGAAAATATGCTCAAATAGTGGATCGTTTTTTGGGAGGTCGTTGAGAGATGCTTTTATTTTGGTTGGGTGTCGCAATTCTGTTGCTGGGATATTGGACTTATGGAAAGTTCGTCGAGGCAGTCGTCGCGCCGGACGATCGAGCGACGCCTGCAGAAGCGATGTATGACGGGGTCGATTTCGTCCCGCTCCCGCATTGGAAAAATATGCTGATTCAGCTCCTCAATATTGCGGGCGTCGGTCCCGTGATTGGGGTTATTTTGGGAATCAAATTTGGTGTCGTTGCCTTTTTGATTATCCCGATTGGCAACATTATCGGCGGCGCGGTGCATGATTTTGTGAGCGGAATGTTTTCACTCCGCAATCGTGGGTGCAATTTGCCCGCCCAGATTCGCATGACGCTCGGGCGTGTGTACTACGTTTTCTTCGCATTTTTCATGTCTTTGCTCCTTCTGCTTGTCGTGACGACGTTCGTGAACGTTCCCGCGCAGCTGATCGACAAGGAGTTTTTGCCTCAAGTCTCGTTCTTCTGGTGTGCGGTTGGCGTGATATTTTTGTATTATATATTCGCGACGCTTTTCCCCGTGGACAAAATTATTGGCAAAATCTACCCCTTTTTCGGGGCGATGCTCCTCCTCGGGACAGGGATGCTTTGTTGCTCGCTCGTCTATAATAATCTGACGACGCCAGAGGATTTTTTGACCGAGACGGAAGCGTTTCGTGCGCAAATTCCTAACCAAGGTCCGATTATTCCGTGCTTGTTCGTGACGATTGCTTGCGGAATCTTGTCTGGATTTCACGCCACGCAGTCGCCAATCATCGCTCGAACGATGAAGACGGAGCGGCAAGCCTACTCGTCGTTTTATGGAATGATGGTCGTGGAGGGGTTGATCGCTATGATTTGGGCGGCGGGAGCGCTTGCCGTTTATCATCATTTTCCCGAGTATTTGACAAAAGGCGGAACCGAAACGCTTGGAAAAATCACGCAATACTTCCTCGGAGGGTGGATGGGGACTGCCACGGTTTTGGCGGTGGTTGTCCTTGCAATCACGTCGGGCGACACGGCATTGCGGAGTTTGAGGCTCAGTTTGAGTGAAATCTTTCACATCGACCAGCGCGCGTTGGGGCGTCGATTAATCGTCTCGATTCCGCTCGTCGTTATCGTCACGGGGCTTCTCTGGTGGTCGAACAAGGACGCGGCTGCGTTTGGCGTCTTGTGGAACTACTTCGCGTGGGGGAATCAAGTCCTCGCTGCCTCAACGCTCATGGGTTGTTCGGTTTGGCTCATGGCGAACCAGCGTTGCTTTTGGATCACTTATGTTCCCGGACTTTTTATGACTTTCGTCGTTCTCACGTTTATCTTGTGGACTGCGCCAGATCGTGGGGGACCCATCGGTTTTGGATTTGGTCTTGAGACCTCTTATCTTATTGCTGGAGCAATTTCATTTGTCCTCGGCGTCCTGACTCTCTTGAGGGGACGACGGATGCTCAAGGAGGGGCGCACCATGATGATTTCGCTCGACTGTCCGAATACTCAAAAAACCAAGGATTTTGTATCATGAAAAGAAACCTTATAATTATCGGAAGTGGACCCGCCGCTTGGACGGCAGCGATTTATGCCGCGCGCGCCAATCTCGCGCCGCTCCTCTTTGAAGGCGCGATCTCGGCGGAGAATCAGGCGAAAAATACTCTCCCAATGGGGCAGCTCGCGCTCACGTCTGAGGTCGAAAACTTCCCCGGCTTCCCGGCGGGAGATTTGAGCGAGTACCTCAAATCCGCCATCGATCCCGACCGATTAAGCTACCTTCCCCCGCACTCCAAAGAGGGGGTCTCGGGTCCCGAGCTTGTCGAACTCATGCGGCAGCAGGCGATTAATTTCGGCACGGAGATTATTTCTGAGGACGTCGTCCAGCTGAATGCCGAGGCGCGACCTTTCGCTCTCGTCGCGTCGGACGAGGAGACATACGAGGCGCACGCCGTGATTATTGCGACGGGCGCGAGTGCGAATTGGTTGGGGCTGCCTTCTGAGGAAAAATTCAAGAACCGGGGAGTGAGCGCGTGTGCCGTGTGCGACGGGGCGCTACCGCGCTTTCGAAATCACCCCGTGGCGGTCGTTGGCGGAGGCGACTCTGCTCTCGAGGACGCAAACTATTTGACTCAATTTGCGAGTGAGGTCCTTTTGATTCATCGGCGGGACGAGTTTCGTGCCTCGAAAATCATGGTGGATCGTACCCTGCGGAACGAAAAGATCAAGCCGTTTTATAGCTATGTCGTGAAAGAAGTCCTCGGCGACGATTCGGCAGGAGTGGTTGGCGTGAAGCTAGAGAGCGTGAAAGACGGTTCCGAAACGATTCTCGACGTCTCCGGTCTTTTCGTCCTGATTGGGCACACGCCGAACACCGCTTTTTTGGACGGAGTGGTCGACTTGGACGAGAAGAAATACGTCCGTTGGGTGCAGCCCGGGCGAACCTTCACGAGTGTGCCGGGCATTTTTGCCGCTGGAGATTGCGCCGACTCCATTTATCGCCAAGCCAACACCGCTGCCGCCACGGGCTGCATGGCGGCTCTCGACGCGGAACACTGGCTGCGAGAAAACATGGATTGAGTGCGTAAAAATCGGTCGCATCGACCCGGCGACTTTGCTACTCGACTTCGGAACCTCGCGACTCACGCTGGCGCAATGCCTCGAGACGTTGGAGAGCGCTCGAAAATTCGGGGTTCTGAGGCTCGAGCGTTGTCGCACGTTTCAGCGCCTCGAGTGCGGCATCGAGGCGTCCGATCTTCCAATTCGCGACGCCTAAATTGTAGAAAATCCGCGCGCGATAGGGTGCGAGTTCCCCCGCCTTTTGGAAGCACTCCACCGCCTCCGGGAGTCGCAGCGTCTCTTCGGAAATCAAAAGCCCAAGCGAGTACCAACCATCGGCACGATCTGGATTGCGCTTCGTCATTTCTCGAAATTGCGCCTCCGCCTCGTCTTTTCTCTGTTGCGCGTAGAGGAGCATTCCGAGGTTGTTTCGTGCGGGGAAATAAAGTGGCGAAAGGGTGAGTGCCCGTCGATATGCCGCCTCCGCCGCGCGAAGATTGCCGGTTCGTTCATGATAAACGCCGAAATTAAAATGACTCGCCGGCTCTTCCGGAAGATTCTCCAAACTTGTGAAATACTCTCGAAGAACGGCGTCGTATAGCGTCTTCTCGTGGGGGGGAAGACGCAAGCCGATGAGGAGTCGGACGACTTCGAGACGCACACAGCGTGCCGGGTCGCGCAAAAGTGGAGCCATCGTACGCACGCACTCCTCGGGCGTGGAAAATTTCCCTTCGAGCGATCGCGCCGCCATGCTCCGCACGAGTTCCGACTTGTGCGAGAGAGCGTGGAGGAGCGCCTTTTTCGACTCCGCGCCAGAATACGTCTCCAAAAGCGACGCGGCAGACGCGCAAACGATCGGCGGAAGCGTTTCGTCTTGCAGAACCTGAATCAATCCCGACTCGGCATTGGGGAGTCCCTTGCGCCCCGCGTCGATAGAATACGCGAAATGCTTCTTTTTCGAGCGTGCGTCGATAAAGCACGACCCCGAGGCGGAGTCGGCTCCGTACCAACGCTGGCACGCGTCGAGCGCCCATTGTGGCGTTTCGTTCGTGTGGCAACGGTTGCACGCATTGGGAATTTCGAGATCCAACGTCAGCTGCGGGCGCGGAATCGAAATAGCATGGTCGCGTCGATCGTCCACTCCCATGTAGGTCGTCTTTGGCATGTGGCAATCCTCGCACCGCGTCCCCTCCACGCTCTGCGCGACGTTGTGGAAGTGGTGTTTGGGCGTGTCGTATATCTCCGGGTCGTGGCACTTCCCACACATTTCTAGCACGGTTGGCGGCTTCGTTTCGCCAGAGACAATCGTCTGCGGCGCCTTGGCGATGAAACGATCGTGGCAATCGGAGCAGCTTCCGCCAATTGCGTAAAATTTGCTTTGCAAAAAGGAAGAGTACTCGTAGACTTCCTCGCGGATTTGTCCGTCGGGATAGAAGGCGTTGGTGTCGAGCAGCTCGGGGAAGTAGAAATCGCTGAATTTCGCACCGGGTTGAAATCCGGGATAAATTTCTCGCCGTCGTGCGTGGCACGTCGAGCACGCGTCGGTTGCGGTCGGACCGTCCGCTCCCTCAAACGTGAAAAATCCGAACCCATAGTGCGGGTCGCGCAAACGTGAAGCGGGAGAAACCTCCGCTTCTTGCGTCTCCTCGGCGCGTTTTTTTGCCATTTCGACGTGGAGGCTTCCGGGACCGTGGCACGACTCGCAACCAACGTTCATTTCGACAAAAGTGGTGTGGAACGCATTCTTTTCGAACGAGAAATTGCGCTTCAGCCCAGTGGTGTGGCACGACGCGCAGACTGCGTTCCAATTTTGCGCAGGCTGCCTCCAATGGAGCAAATCGCCGACGGGGATTTTTTCGTCCGGGTAGAGGTGGTACCATTTTTTCCCATCGACGTCCCACGCGTAGGGGAGACATTGGATTCTGCCGTCGGGAAATTCTACCATATATTGTTGGAGAGGATAAAAACCAATCACGTATTTGATGGGATACTCCGTCTGGGGGGAATCGAGCGCCGCCCAAAAAGCGCCATCCTTTTGGAAAAATCGCGCGACTTCCTCGCCATGCGTGCATTGCGCGTTTTGGAAGTCGCCAACCACCGTCTCGGGCGTGGCGAAATCCATTGCCTTGGCGTGATACGACCCGCGCCAGCGCTCGCCGAGCATTTGGTGGCACGAAATACAAACCTCGTTCCCAACGTACTCTGGCTTGAGACCAAGCGGGAGCGAGGATGTGGATTTGGATGCAGGCGATTCGTTCGGCGTGGTGGCGTTTTGCGTCGCTGCGTCGTCGGTGGGCGTGCTACAACCCACCATAAGCAACACGAGAAACGCCATCGCGCACGCTTTTGCGCTCGACTCGAGACGAAAAACCACAAATGACGACAAGGGGAAATGAAACATAGGCTTGGGCAGCGCGGTGGAATTCCGCGTGAAATGACAAAAAACTCTCGCGAAACTCGAAAAAATCACTTTTTGAGAATCGCGTTCATTTTGGACGAGAGTTCCTCGACGACGTCCGGGTATTTTTCCGCAACGTCCGTTTTTTGTGCCGGATCGTTCTCCAGGTCGAACAATTCCGCCGCGCCTTTTTTCACGTTGGGAACCAAAAACCATTTCTCCGTTCGGAACGACAAACGCCGGCTCGACTCCAAGAGAAGCTCCGCGCGCCCGACAGACGACTTGCCAAGGAGGGCATCGAGATAATCCTCGCTGTCCGTTGGCTCCGACATCGGCTGGCGCAGCATTGAGGCGAACGACGCGAGAAAATCGATTTGACACACAATCGCGTCGCTCTCCCCGGGTTGAACGCTGCCAGGCCACGAAACGATAAACGGAACGTGGGTTCCGCCTTCGTAACGACTATATTTTCCACCGCGCAAAATGCCGCTCGGAGTGTGTCCCGCCCGGTTGTTTCGCGCAACGGCTTCTTCCGCGTAGCCGTCGTTGAGAACGGGACCGTTGTCGCTCGTGAAAATAACGATCGTGTTCTCACGAATTCCCAACTCCTCCAAGAGGCGCAGTAGCTCGCCAACTTGCCAATCCATTTCGAGAATGACGTCTCCACGCAGACCCAAAGTCGATTTGCCCGCAAATCTTGCGTCCGGCATACGCGGCACGTGCGGCTGATGGAGCGCGTAGTACAAAAAGAAGGGTTGCTTCTGCGCCACGGCACCACGAATAAACCTCTCCGACTTCTCCGCAAAAGTCGCCGCCATCGTCTCATCGACCCAACGTGCCGCGACGCCCCCTTTTTGGAAGCCGATTCGACCAATGCCATTGTGGAGGCTGTTGTTGTGCCCTTGGAGTGATTTTTGCTTCGTGACCAACTGCGGATGCGTTTGGTACGTCGGCTCTCCCTCAAAATTCCGACGATAATCGACAAAAAGCGGGTCGTTCGGATCCAAATTCGCGACGCGATCATTCTCGAGATAGACCGTGGGGGTGCGATCGTTCGTCGCCGCCATGTGGAAAGAATAATCGAAGCCGACGTCGAGGATGCCGGGCTGAATTTTCTCGTTCCAATTGATTTTCCCTTCGCCAAGTCCGAGGTGCCACTTTCCGACGAAGCCGGTCGCATATCCCGCGTTCTTGAATAGTTGCGGCAGCGTGAGACTTTCGGGGCGAATAATCATCGGCGCGTCTCCTGGGAGGATGCTTGCGTTGGGGTGTCGAATGGGGTACATCCCCGTTAAAAGTGCGTATCGGCTAGGTGTGCACGTCGCGCTCGTTGCGTACCCGCGCGTGAAGCGGATGCCGCTCTGGGCGAGTTGGTCGATGTGCGGCGTTTCGATTGCGTTCGCGCCGAAGCAGCTTAAATCGCCGAAGCCCAAATCGTCCGCGAGAATCACCACGACGTTTGGAGTGCTTTCGCCCTCTGCCGCGCCGACGATGGAGAATCCCGCGACCAAAAACATGACCAAAAACATGATCAAAAACTTGACCGTGCGCGAGACAAAAATGTCGTTTTTGAAAAACTTACG
>JAUNBK010000081.1 GCA_030527105.1 Planctomycetia bacterium | reverse complement strand
GAGAATGGCGAGAATGGCGAGAATTCAAGCGGTGAGAGTCGGGCTGTCGAAAAGTTGCGCAACGCTCAAGAGAGGATGGAGAATGCGCAAGAAAAAATGAACAAGGCGCAAAAGTCGCAATCCGTCGAGGAGCAACAAAAGGCACTGCGCGAGTTGGAAGAGGCAAAAGCAGAGTTAGAAGAGGCGCTGCGGCAGTTGCGCGAGGAAGAAGCAAAGCGATATTTGACGATGCTCGACGCTCGTTTGAAAAAAATCCAAGAATTGCAACGGAAGGTGTACGACGACACATGTCGCTTGGATGGGTTGGACGCGAGTCGATCCTCCGAGGTGGCGGTCGAAGCGTCGCGTTTGAGTCGGCGTGAGCAGGAGATTATCCTCGAAACTCAAAAAGCACTCCTCCTTCTCCACGAGGAAGGGAGTACGAAAATGCTCCCCGACGTGTTGGAGCAGGTCTTGGACGACATGCGTTCCGTGTCGCAATTGCTCGCCTCAGGGCGTGTCGACACGTTGACTCAATCGACGCAAGAGGACATTTTGGCGGCATTGGAGGAGATGCTCGAAGCGTTGGAGCTTGCCGAGCAGAAGCTCGAGGAGAGCCAAGCCGAGGGGGGGCAGGAGGCGAGTCCGGCTGATGGAGACCCGGCGCTCGTCGATATGATTGCCGAGTTGAAGATGATTCGTTCCGCGCAAGTGAGAATCCACAAACGCACGGAGAAAGTCTCTCAATTGTCCGACACAGCCACCATGGAAGAAAAACGCACAATCTTGGGCGACTTATCGAAACGTCAAGAGAGATTGAGAAAAATTGTACACGATTTTGCTACGGAGACGAAACGATGAAAAAGACGGCTTTTTTAACGATTTGCGCGAGTGTCTTATTTTTTTGCGGAAGCACTTCGCCTCTTTTGGCGGAGAGCGATGCGAAAGACACCATCTCGCAAGCGTTGGAGTCCTTTTTGAAGCGCGATTCCGCCATATTCACGAAGAATGCCAACGAGCGTGCGCAACTTTGGGAGCGTTGGCGCTCTTTTCTCCAAACGAGACCAACGCGTTCGGCTTGTTTTGAGGAGTTCGCGTCGCTCATGCGTCAGATTCTCCCACGAGGCGAGAAGGGTTCCGCCAGCCCAAAATCGCAAGGCGACGAGTTGCGCCAGGCGGCAGGCGACCCACTTTGGCAAGAAATTCGGCGTGCCGAGGCGGTCGATTTGGTGCGCAAAGGAGAATACGAGGCGGCAGAGGAAATTTTCGCCCAAATTTCGGAGAAGTCTGCTCTCGACCCCGTCGCGTGTGCGTTTTATCGCGCTGCCGCGCTGCATCAGCTCTTGAGACGAGATGAGTGCCTTGCAACGATAAACGACGCCTTGGAGCGTGTGGACGAATCCTCGCCAAGGCGTTTCGTCGCGCTTCTTCGTTTGATGAAGAGGGATTTGGAGGCGCTTAAAGAAGGGTCGCTCGATTACATCGCTCGAAAAATGAAGAACTCCGAGCGCCTTTTAGACCATGGGTGTGCTGATGAGGACGTCCAAAAAACCCAGCAAGAGATTATTGCTGCGCTCGATGAGTTGATCAAGCAAATGGAGCAGGAGCAGCAGACGGCGCAAGCAAGTGCTTCACCCCAAATGCGACCTTCGTCTTCTCCAAAAGAGGGCGGACTCCGCAAGATGAATGGACCAGGAGACGTCGAGAATAAACCGGTTGCCGAGGGGGGCGAGTGGGGAAATTTGCCTCCAAAGGAGAGAGAAGAGGCGCTTCAGCAGATTGGACACGATTTTCCACCTCATTATCGAGACGCCATTGAACAATATTTCAAAACCATGGCGGAACAGGAGTAAAAAATGAACATTTCGACGCATTTTATAAAAACCCTCCTTCGAACGATGATTTGTCTCCCGGTGGCAATTTGCGCATCGTCGTTGGCTCAGGCTGCGGGAGAAAAAGCCCTCATCGAGTATGGGGAAAAGGAGACGCAGAGGGCGGAACTCATCGCGCTGGACGACGTTTCGCTTCGATTTATTGATGCCGCATCGGCAGACGCTCCCGAAACTCCCGCCGCAAAGGCTGCTCAAACGCTTCCGCTCAACACGCTGCGCCTCATCCACGTTTTGCGCGCGGAATCCTCCACACCCACGGACGCTCCCATTCGGCTTTCTCTTTCGGACGGCTCCGTTTTTAACGTGGCGAACGTTGAATACTCTGCGGGGAAAATAACGCTCTTGCAAAAAGAAGGGGGCGAAACAAAAACGCTCCCCATTCAAAGCGTGAAGAATATCGTCTTTCAAACGAAGACACTCGACAAGGAAGACGAAATAGGCAATACGTGGCGCAGCGCCGTGGAGAAAAAGCGGGACGCGGACCTTCTGGCGGTCGTGCGTGGCGACGCGTTGGCGTATTACGACGGCACGATTCTCGAAGTCACGAACGAGACCATTCGATTCGATTTGGATGGCGACGCCGTTGTGCTCAAGAGAGATCGCATCTTTGGGCTTGCGTTCGGCGAGCGACAATTTCATGCGGGCGCGACGCCAGCGACGACGGATCCCACGTGCCTCGTCTCTTTGCCCGGAGGGGGAGAAATCCACGCCACGCGCGTCCTTCTCGGAGAGCGCTCGGGTACGAAACGTTGGACAATCCACGCAGCGAGTGGTCCTGAGCTTGCGTTTGATTATTTCGACGTGGAGAAAATCGACTTTCGGATTGGTCGATACGTATTTTTGTCCAGCTTGAAGCCCGAGAGTGTGGAGCAGAAGCCGTTTTTCAACATGCCAAACCTCTCCAAGGCGCGCGAGGATTTTCTTGCGCCGGGGAGTGGCGAAAACGAAAACGATTTTCAAATTTCGCCCAAGACGAAAATCGTATTTCGAATCCCGGGGAAGTTTCAAACCTTCTCGTCTTCCGTCGGGATTGCGGAAAATTTCCGTCCTCGAGGCTCTGCTTTGGTTAAAATCTTCCTCGACGATGCTCTTTTGTGGGAGCAAACCATATCGGGGAAAGACGAGCCGGTGGAAATCAAACTGGATGTCGTCGATGGGAAAAGGCTGTCGATTCTGGTCGATTATGGGGAGAATGCGGATTGGGGAGATCGAGTTGTTTTCCAAAATGCGCGATTTTTGAAATGAAATTTGACATGAAAATATACACCCTACTATCCTGCACAAGTTGGCTTTTCGTCTTTCTAACGCTCGATTTTTGCGCGTTGGCGCGTGCGGAGTCTCTCGAGGATTTGAAGCGAGAAGAGTCGACTCGGATTGAGGTTTTGGAGAGAATTTCTCCTTCGGTCGTTGCGATCTTCCCCCCCGACGGATCGGGTGGGGGTTCTGGCGTTATTATCTCCGAGGACGGCTGGGTTTTGACGAATTTTCACGTTGTCCAACCTTGTGGTTCGTGGATGCGTTGCGGGCTTCCGACGGGCAAAGTCGTGAACGCCGTGGTCGCGGGGATCGACCCCGTGGGCGACGTCGCGCTTATAAAAATGTTCCACGCAAATCCGAAAGAGGGTGGGAAATTCCCTTGCGCAAAGTTGGGAGACAGCGACAAAGTCCAACTTGGCGACGTCGTCTACACGCTTGGGAATCCGTTTGGTTTTTCGGACGACTTCTCCCCCTCGATTTCTCAAGGCATCGTCTCAGGCACGCATCGCTATCAATTCCCTGCCGGGACGTTGTTGGAGTATGCGGACTGCATTCAAGTGGACGCAGCCGTGAATCCCGGCAACTCG
Source organism: Planctomycetia bacterium (assembly GCA_030527105.1). Classification (GTDB taxonomy): domain Bacteria; phylum Planctomycetota; class Planctomycetia; order Pirellulales; family Thermoguttaceae; genus RGIG3701. Next base: position 13,076 of record JAUNBK010000081.1, on the reverse strand, counting down.
GGAGGTCCCCTTTTTAACGCCTCGGGCGAGGTCGTGGGAATCAACGGCAGGTGTTCGTTTGAGAAGCGTGGGCGCGTCAATGTCGGCGTCGGATACGCAATTTCGAGCAACCAAATCGCCTACTTTTTGAGTCATTTGAAGTCCGGAAGGATTGTCGACCATGCATCTCTTGGAGCGGTCGTGAGTGGTGATTCTCTCGGGAGACCCGTCGTGAGTCGGATTTTGGAGAATTCCGACGCGTACTTGCGCGGACTCTCGGTTGAGGATCGAATCACGTATTTCGACGGTCGGAGAATCAACACGCCGAACGATTTTAAGAACGTTTTGGGCACGTTGCCTCAGGGGTGGACGACTTCTCTTCGATTTATGAGACAGACAAACAAGAACGAGTTCGAGGAGATGGAGATTTTTGTGCGTCTCGATGGTGTCCATGGAGCGGCGGGGCTTGTCAAAATGCTCGAGCAGGATTTTGATAAGGAGGACAAAAAGGGGAAAAAGGAGGAGAAGCCGCGCGGAATTATTCCTGAGCCGATGAAGGAGTTAGCGGAATTAATGGCGCAATTCTCTAAAATGCCTCCAGAGCTTGCCGACAAGTTCGAGAAAAAATCGGGATTCGGGAATTATTATTTCAATCGACTGGAGAAAAAACGCATTTTCGACGCCATTCTGCCGACGCTCCCCGACACGCCGATGGTGTTGCGCGGAACGACTTCCACCTCGGCGCAGTTCGTCCTCGAGATTGAGAAGGAAAAAACCGAAATGCAGCTTCCGACACTGACGATAAAATGGACAAACACTGGCGACTACATGCGCGCACCAGAGCCGCCGGAGAGTCGTTTGATTCTCCCCGGTCTCACGATTTGGAGGCAGTTGCTCACGTATGGCGAGAAAATGCCCGGCACGTTTCATTATTGGGGCGAGTCGCCATGTCGCGGCGAGAAGAATGCGGGTCGGGTTTTTGACGTCGTCCAGGGAAACGTTGGGGGACTCGACGTCCGGTTCTATTTTTCGAAGGATCCACTCGCAAAATCCGCGCAGATACTCGAGCTTATGGAGATTCAGCCGATCGACGCTGGCTACCCTTGGGAGTTCTATTTTTCCGATTATCGAGCGTCGAATGGGGTTCTTCTCCCGCAAAAAATAACGATTCTTCGAGGCGAAGAGACGGTGGAATCGTTGAGCTTTAGCGACGACACGCCGCCTGGAGAAAAACCAGTGGACGAAAATTCTGCGGGCGAGAAACCCGTGGGGCAGAATCCCACCACGTGAGAGGAGGCGAGAATGAGGCAGAATGAACGAAATAGGCAAAGTATCATGAGAGAGAATGGGTGGATTCGTGCGTTCTGCGCGAGGGTGGTTTGTTGCGCTTTGTGCTTGATTGTCTGCGGGACGAATGGCGAGGCGTCGAACACAGAATCCTCGAGCGGCACGCCACGCGCGTCGGATTTTGGCGTCGCGCTTCAGCCGCGCATGGTGAAAATTTATGGTGTGGGAGGTTTTGCGAATCTCGAGGAGTACCAATCGGGCTTCTTCATTTCGGACGATGGCTTAATCGCGACCGCCTTCAGCACGGTGCTCGACGAGGGGCGCGCCCGGTGTGTTTCGTACGATGGCGCACGTTTCGACGCAGAAATTGTCGGGGTCGATCCCGTGTTGGAGATTGCGATATTGAAGATCGAGCGAGCGACGCCCGAGTTTTTTAATTTAGCGCAGGGTGCCGCCTACACGCGGGGACGCGACCTTTTTGGCGAAAAGACGCTCGCCTTCAGCAATCTTTTCAACGTCGCGGTGGGGAATGAGCCTGTGTCGATTCAGGAGGGGCGAATCGCGGCGCTCACCACGCTCTCGGCAGCGCGCGGCTCGAAAGAGAGCCGATACAAGGGGGAGATTTTCACGCTGGACGTCGCGACAAACAACCCGGGCGCCGCTGGCGGGGCGTTGGTCTCTGCCGATGGAGAAAACCTCTTGGGTATGCTCGGCAAGGAACTCCAACACGCGCGCACCCATTGTTGGCTCAATTATGCGATACCTTCTCATGTTTTGTACGAGTCGATTCAAGCGATTCTCTCAGGGAAGCCCGCCACGCTCGAGGCGTCGAAGAGGACGCGACCCGAGAAGGGCACGACTTTGGAGGAGATTGGTTTGGGATTGATTCCCAACATTTTCGCGAAAACGCCTCCTTATGTCGATTGGATTCAAGACGACTCCCGTTGCGCGCGAGCGGGCGTGCTGGCGGACGACTTGATTTTGTACATAAACGACACGCTCGTGCAATCGATCGACGAGGTGCGAAGCGAGTTGGAGTTTGTCGATTTTGAGGATGATTTTCGCCTGACGATCCTCCGCAACGAGGAAATTTTCACCCTACGTGTAGAATAGGGAAGGCTGAGTGTTTTTTCAAGGAGGAGAAAGTATGAGCTATTTTGACGAAAAATGTGAGAAATTAGATTCTCTCACGAACGGTTTCAAGCCTGCGTGTATTTTGATTGCCGCGTGCGATTTGGATTTATTTACGTGGATACTTCGTTTGGGAGACGACGCGAGTGAGGAACAACTTGCCGAGAAAATGGGCGTATCCTTGCGTGGTTTGCGGAGCATTTTGAGAGGGGTTGCCTCGCTCGGGTTTCTCGAACGCAGCGCGGAGGGGGGGTGGCGCGTCGTGGATGATTATCGAGACATTTTGGACTCTCGATCGCGCGGCTCTCAAGTACCTTGGGTGAGGCATGCTGGCGCGTGTCTCCGGCAGTGGGGACAGCTCGCATGGTCGGTTCGTACGGGTTCTCCCGCTCCCAAAATGAGCAGTGTCTGCGGTCCGCTTGAAGACTATCGCTCCTTTATTTGGGCGATGGACAACATCGGTCGTCGTATGGCTCCGGCGGTCGCACGCAAGCTCCATGAGTTGGGATTCCTCGACTTTGCGTGCATGTTGGACTTGGGAGGTGCCACGGGTACTTACGCAAAAGCCTTTCTTGAGAGAAACCCCTCCGCGCTTGCCGTGGTCTTTGATCTCCCGGAGGGGATTGAGGAGGCGAGAAAGTCCTTGGACACCTCCACCTACGGCGACAGAATCTCCCTAAAGGAAGGCGATTTTTATACGGACGAATGGCCTTCTGGCTTCGATTTCGTGTGGGTGAGCGCCATTATCCACCAACAAGATCAATCGGCTACCCTCGCCATGTTCGAGAAGGCGTGGCGCGCGCTTTTGCCCGGCGGAAGAATTGCGGTGCGGGACGTTTTTTTCGCTCAGGACACTTTGTCGCCGCCAGCAGCCGTCTTTTTTGCCATCAACATGCTGTGCAACACCCTCTCTGGAATGGTTTATACCGTTGAGGAAACGACTCAACTCCTCGAGTCCGCAGGCTTCAGCAACGCGCGCCTTCTCATTTCCTCGAACGACATGGGAAGCGTCATTGTGGCGGAAAAAAATGCCGAAGAAACCATGTGAGATTTCGTGTCGGCTACGCGCTCGCTTGAACTAGGGGACGGAGAGGGGGCGGAAGCCGATACCGGTGCCCGAGCGCGCTGGCTCAAGCCCGTACCTGTATGCGGAGCGACAGCATGTGGCGCCGTTGCTCCAGCAACCTCCACGGCACACTCGGGCATATTCGCTAGAACTTTCAGGACCTTTCGGGTCGCTCGTTGGCGACTTATCGTAATAATCATACCAGTCCGAGCACCACTCCCAAACGTTGCCGTGCATGTCGTACAGCCCCCACGCGTTCGGGGAATAACTCTTCACCACTGTCGTTTGCCCCAGGTACTCGCCCTTTTTGCTCGTGCCGAAAGGCTGATTGCCATTGCAATTTGCCTTGTCACCATTCAGAGTACTGCCAAACGAAGACGTGCTCGTCGTCCTGGCGCGACAAGCATATTCCCATTGCGCTTCGGTGGGAAGTTCGATTTTCAAACCGGACTCCTTTGACAATTTATTGCAAAACCTGACGCAATCGTTCCAACTCACACGCTCCACGGGACGATTCGCTTCCTCGAAACGGCTCGGGTTGTTCCCCATCACGCTCTCCCACATCTCCTGCGTCACTTCCGTCTCCAACATCCAGAAGCCTTGCGTCAGCGCCACGAGATGCAGCGGTTTTTCACCACTATATCCTTCCCCATCCGGACTACCCATCACGAACTTACCCGCAGGGCACCAACGAAACGCATACTCCACGCCGAGGATCGTTTTCGTCCAACGTTCTCCCGCGCTCGGCTTTTTTGGCAGCGGATACGCCTTCGCGATGTGGCATTGTTCCACGCCAATCACCCCCAAAATCATCCACATCACGAGAGCAACCAGACCATTGCTCCCAGACCGCGCGGGGTGTGTCGCGGATTGGAGTTGTTTGATTGCCTCTTGGCAGGCTCCGGGAAATTTCGATTGATTCCGACGCAAAACAGACGGTCTGTCGCCATTGGACGCGTATTTCTTCATGATGGCTCCTCCTTTTGTTTTTCGGTTTTTCGGTTTGCCACGGCACTCTGAGTCCCTTGTACTCCGAAAAAACTTTTTTTGCAAGGGTTGGGTGGAATTTTATAATACTTTTCGTTGAAATTTCTCACTTCCGCCCACCGTTGGAGCTTGCACACCATGGCTCGCAAGGCGTTAAGTAAAACGGGAATTTTGTTGGAGAACGAGTATAGTCGCCAAAATTTGAAAGCAGATCAACCAAGATGCAAACTTTTTCCCCCATCCCCCTTCTCAAACCCTTCGCCGTAGGATATACTCCAGAGGGTAATGGGAGGCAGCCGCGTTTGCCCGACTGCTCGAGAGTTTTTTGTTTTCAATGTTTTTTACAAAAGGATTTATAATGAGAATCATCCCGCCCACTCATCGTACCACGTTTTGGCTCGTTGTTTTTCTCCTCGCGGAGGCTGCGCTGCTTGGTCTTGCTCAGGAGTCGCAAGCGGCAGAGAAATACAATCGTCTCGCGGTTCTGCACGGCGTGTATGAGAGCAGTGGTAATAAAAACTGCCACCATGATGAATTCGACATCGCGCTCAAGGATTTGGGTTGGGAGGCGAAAAAATTCGCTTCCACAAAAAACGACATGGATGCGCTCATGGTCGCGTTGGAGCGGAACCAATACGACATCGCTCTGGTGTGTCCGCTCTTCAACTACGGAGAAAATCCGATCGACATGAGTGTCTATGGCGCGCGATTCCGAAAGTTTGTCGAGAATGGCGGAGCGCTCATTGTCTCTGATGCCTTGTATCCAGGGTGCCTCAAATGGCTCACGTCTATCGATCCGTCCCTAAAAATCACGATCCAAAGTTGCAAGGCGGCGCGGGATATCGAGAATACGCACCCCGTTCATCCGCTGCGGTTCCTCCCCAACCTCGTGCGCGAGGGGAACACGTGGGGACACCTCGTTCTCCCGGCGGGGCATCGGTGGGACACTCTCGCGCGCTGCAGCGAGGGGGCGCCACAGGTCGTCATGAAGCGCATTGGCAAAGGGTTCGTCTACATCTGCGGTCCCCGAATTGCGGGGAGTGTGTTCTTGGAAAACTTCCGGACTCAGCTAGAAATGCAGCGGATGGGTTTGAGTGCCGAGCAGTTTGAACTGCCCCGCTTTGCGATTGGCGACGGACGCATTGCTATCACGCTCAAAACTCTCGACGGCGTTCCGAAGGCGGAAGGAAGAGCGACGCTGACGCTCCGAGCGTCAAATGGGCGGGAGAAGCCGGTCGAATTCTCGCAAAACTTCGTCGTGACGCCCGCGCAACCGCTGAAGCTGGAGGTGCCGTACACGATTTCCCTGCGAGGAGAAATTCTCATCACGTTTGCGCTCTCTGGTTCCGGGCGAAACGTGAGGATTTTTGAAAAAAAGATCACGATTCCCGATTTGCTCACGCTGTCGGGCCCCGCATATCGAGGTTTTGCGGTGGAATCGGAATTGCGAAAAAAAGGGGGAAAAATATTGTCCACGGTCGAAATTGCGCCTCTGCGTGAGAATCTCGAGAAGATGGAGTTCGAGATTGTCGCGAAATCCTCCAGTGGGCAGACGATCGGCACGCCAGCAAAAGGGAAGGTTTCGTCCGCTCGATTCCGCCAGCCGTTGCAGATTGGCGTGCCTCCGTCTGGAACGTATCGTATTGAGGGGACGCTTCGAGAAAATGGGAGGGTGCTTGCGAAAAAGACGGCGGAACTCATCGTCCTGCGCGACGCGGAGTGCCAGGTGTATATCAACGAGGAGAAAAATCTGGTCGTCGATGGTAAGGAATTTTTCCCCATTGGAATCTACCACATTAGCCCGGACGACATACTCAAGGCGGCAGAGATTGGGTTCAATACCGTGCAAATGTTTAGCTGGTTTGGCGAGCAATCTCTCACGGAGCCAGCGAAATACGACATGCGCGTTATCTACGAGCAAAACCACCGGTCGGGCGATGATTGGGTGGGGGAAAAAGCTGTCGAACTGGCGAAAAAACACTCCAACATCCTAATGTGGTACGGCATGGACGAACCCACGGAACAGACTCGCGAAAAGGCGAAAGCGATTCACGAAGTGTACCACAAATACGACAAAAGACACCCGACATTTGTTGTTTCGTACACTCCAACGTTGTTCCCCGAGCAAGTCGATCTGGGAGACGTTTTTGCCGTCGATCCGTACCCATATCCCCGTCGTCCGATCAATATGGTTTCGGAGTGGATGGAGAAAGCGTGGAACGCGACGAAGGGGGAGAAGCCCGTCATTTGTGTTCCGCAGTCGTTTGGGAAGGAGTCGCCAGAAGCGTTGCGGGCAATGGCGTATCAAGCGGTCGTTCATGAAGCGCGTGGCATCATTTGGTACCCGTGGGACGACGGAGGAACGACGGGGTTGAAGCACCACCCCAATCTCCACCCCGTGATGAAAACGTTGGTGCACGAAATCAAAACCCTCTCGCCTGCACTCCTAAACAAGGATGGGCGCGTGGCGTTCAAGTCGCCAAACGACGGAATCCATGGTCTATTTTGCCAAGAACAGTCGGGGAAACGCTACCTCATCCTCGTCAATCCGCAGACGACCGACGAGACGTTGGAGTTGAATTCCTTGGAGGCACTCCAAAACGCGAAAGAGTTGAGAGGCGTTTTTGGCACCGCCTCCGCCAATCCGAAAGGGTCGATCACGTTGAAATCGTATCAAACGTGCGTGTTTGAAATTCGATAAAAGCCATCCTCCAGAGCGCTCGCCGTTGGAGTCATGCGAAACGGCGGGCGAAACGTCGTGAAAACCAGTTTCCTAACGTACAATGAGTTAAACTACATGAATACAAAAATCAAAATGAAAGCGATTATTTTTTGCTTGTGTTTCGCGTGCGCTCTGCCACTCGGCGCGCAAACGAACTTGCTTCCCAACGGCGAGATTTGGTCGGACGAGAATGGCGTCCACATCAACGCACACGGCGGCGGGATTCTCTTCCACGATGGGCGCTACTATTGGTTTGGCGAGCACAAAATTGAGGGCACCGCTGGCAATCTCGCGCACGTCGGCGTCCATTGCTACTCGTCCTCGGATCTCCGAAATTGGACGGACGAAGGAATCGCTCTGCACGTCTCCGACAATCCCGAAAGCGACATTGCGCGCGGACGCTGCATTCTCGAGCGCCCAAAGGTGATTTATAACGCTCAAACGAAAAAGTTCGTGATGTGGTTCCACCTCGAAGTCGGTGGCAACTACCAATCCGCCCGAAGCGGCGTTGCGGTTGCGGATTGCGTGACGGGTCCGTATCAATTCCTACGCTCCATGCGAATCAATGAGGGATTCTGGCCCATGAACGTCGCCGGGCATTTGAAAGAATTGCTCCGTCCCGACGAGGTGGAATACATCGCCGAGCTTCGACTCACGGGAGGATTCCACCCCGACTATCCGAGAGATATGGTCTTTCGACGCGATTTCATCGGCGGGCAAATGGCTCGAGATATGACTCTCTTCGTCGATGACGATGGCAAGGCATACCACATCTATTCCTCAGAAGAGAACGGAACGCTCCATATTGCGGAGCTTGCGGACGATTACCTCTCCCACTCGGGCGCGTTCGTTCGTATTTTCCCCGGCAGATTTCATGAGGCTCCTGCCATATTCAAGAAGGACGGCAAGTATTTTCTCTTCGCGTCTGGCTGCACGGGTTGGGCACCAAACGCCGCTCGGCTCGCGACTGCCGAGCGGATTATGGGGGAGTGGACGGAATTGGGCAACCCTTGCCGAGGTTCGAAAGAGGAGTGCGAGACCACTTTTCGCGCCCAAAGTACGTTTGTCCTCAAGGTGCATGACAAGGACGAGTGGATTTTTATGGCAGACCGATGGTGCCCAAATAACGCAATTGATGGTCGATACGTTTGGATTCCTATTCGATTCGACGCCGCTGGCACTCCCTACCTGACGCTGGAGGAGAACGAGCCGGGGGAATAATCCAGACGGCATAATCCGACGGGGTATAATCCATCGGGGATTGAGAATTTCGCGCGGCTGGTCAATATTTCTCTTGACGCGACTTGGAAAAGAGTGTATACTCCCACGAAATTGGAAGAAAATCGTGGTCGCGCTAGGAATCCCTCATGAACTTGAAGTCCAAAATAAAGAGCCTTGCCGCTTCCCCCATTTTATGGGGAGGGGTTTGTTTCGTCGCATTTTACGCCCTCATTTTTACGAACGTCATTTATTCGGAGACGTTCCGACGGTATTTTACGCACGATATCGAGTACGTCGAGACGTATCTCTTTTTCGTTGGACTTTGTGCGCTCCTTTTTAAGTGGCGCGACGTGCACTTCCAAAGCGTGTGGGTGGGGCGCCAAGAAGCCTCGCCCGACACGTTTTTTGCCGACCCGAAGGTGGGAGAAAATGAGCTTAAAGACCTCCCCGCGATGATAAATCGGCTCAATCAAATCCCCGCAAAAGTCCGGGAGGGGTATTTTATCCAACGCCTCCTCTCCGCGCTGAATTTCGTTAAAAGGAATCAATCTGCCGTCGGGTTTGAGGACGAGATGAAGTATCTTGCCGACCTCGACGCGGGGCGCATGGCGCAGGGCTACTCGTTCGTGCGTGTCGTCATTTGGGCGATTCCTATCCTCGGATTTCTCGGCACCGTGATGGGTATCACGCAGGCGATCGGTGGCTTGGGAGGCAATCTCTCCGACACGGATTCGACGCTCCCAAAGATGATTTCGAGCCTGAGTCTCGCGTTCGACACCACGGCGCTCGCGCTCAGTTTCTCCATTATTCTCATGTTCCTCCAATACTATATTGAGAAATTGGAGTCCCACCTCTTGGATCGAGTCGATTTTCAAACGCATCGCGAACTCTCGGGACGCTTCGAAAGTCGAGACAACACGCCGGAAGGTATCGTGAGTGCCGTGCGCGCCCAGTGTGATGCTTTTTTGGCGATGCTCGCCCAGAATACCAAAACGCAAACCGCATTGTGGGAGGATTCGTTCAAAAAGGTGGAAATGGAGTGGACGCAGCGTCTGAACGAGGTGGGGAATCAATGCGGTGCCGCCATTCGTGCCGCATTTGAGGGCGCGGCGAGGGAATTCATCCAAAAAACCACCCCCGAAATCGCACTCGCAACCGGGCGCGAGGTCGAAGCGCGATTGAGTGAGAACGTCCTGCCAATTTGGGCGAACTACGTTGCGGAACTGCGCAAACTCCAAGAAAAAACGGAAGAGAACGCGCAAAATTTCGGCAGCGTCGCTCAAGCCTTCGTCTCGGCGGGAGGGGAAATCTCTCAAACGAACGAAGTCCTCAATGCGGCGGTCGAATCAATACGAAATGCTGCCGCACAAATGTCTCACCTCGCGACGGGCGCGGAGCAAGTCGTTCGGATGGAGAACATCTTGGCACAAAATCTCTCGACGCTCCAAGGTGCGCGCAATTTTGAACACACGGTTTTGCAATTGTCTCAGGCGGCGTCGGAACTTACGGCTTGGTTGGAGAGCGTGAAGAAAGCCAAAGGTTGAGATGAGTTATACCCCAAGAAATGCCTCGCGCTCCTCAAAAGGGAATCCCGTTTCGCTCTTCCCGTTTATTGCCGTTTTGTTGTGCACGATGGGCGCGATGATATCGATCCTCTTGTTGATTGCTCGGCAGGCGCAGGTCTCGGTGGAGGCAGAGGTGTCGGAGTACGCCGAGAGTGCGGAAAAAAGCGACCTTGACGCCCTCCCCGCAACGCTTGCCGATAATTCCGGCAACGAATTGCCACCAAATGACAATATTTTGCCAGAATTGCCGCAGCTCGCGGAGTTGGAAGAAGTCGTGAGGGTCGCGAAGCAAGCCGAGTGGCGTGTCGAGCAGCTTCAAATCGTGCGGGAGGAGAAACGACGTTTGCTCCAAGATGCACGAATTGCCGCGTCTTTCTCCATGTCCCAAAGAAACGAGGCGCTCGAGAAAATACAGCGTTTGAGAGAGAATCTTATTCAGATCCAACAGGCGGACGAATTGCGCTCGCCGGAGTCGATTCGGGAGGAGATTGCGAGCCAAAAGAGAGAGATTGAGCGTTTGCGGCAGGAACTCGCGGCGGCAGAGAACACACTCAAGGAGAAAGAGGGGTCCTTTGCGATTCTCCCCCACACGGGACCCAACGGGACGCGGCGCTACCCGCTCTACATCGAGTGTCGTGCCGATGGCGCGTGGATTATGCCCGAGAATATTCGGCTCACCACGAAAGATTTTGAGGGAACGCTCTCGATAGAGAATCCTCTCGAATCCGCCCTGCTCGCTAAGAGGGAGTATTTGCGTCGCATGGGGGCGTTTCAAGAGACGCCACAGAAGGAGCAGGAGCCGTACCCGCTCATTATCGTTCGACCGGATGGGATCGACTATCTTTATATGGTTCGAAACGCCCTTTTGTCGTGGAAGAGCGAATATGGATACGAGTTGGCGGAGCGAGACCTGCCGATCGTTTATCCTCCGAACGATGCCGCAATGGCGCGATCGGTCGCTCAGGCGCTCGAGACGGCGCGCAAGCGTCAGGCTCAAATTGCGAGTGTCGCGCCGACGCTTCGATCTGGCGGAGCAAGAGGTGGCGGGGGAGTCGTTTATCGACCCACGACTGCGGGCGGGATTCCGATTGCCGTCGAGAAAGACAGCCGATTGGCGCAAGCGCTCCAAAACTCGCGCTCCTATCCTCGTTCTGGAGGCTTGGCGGCTCCTCCAAATTCCACTCCTGCCGCGTCCACTCCGGCCGCCCCAAGGACGGGGAGCAACGTTCGGTTGAACGACTCCGCGCCGCATGGCGATTTGATGCCCGTCGATCCGAATGCCGTGGCTGCGTGGAACGATGTTTCCCAATGGCGCGCCGTTTCTCCTGGAGAGGCTCTGCCCGCCGCCGGATCAAACGCTCTCGCCTCGAACGCTGCTGGCTCAAATGCCCCCGCCTCGGACGCAGCGCAAAGTTCGCAGCCTGGACCGCAATGTGGTGCGCAACAACCCGATGCAGCGCAATGCAGCGAGTCGCAATGCATCGCCAACCAAGACGGCGACGGCTGGGCGCTCCCTGGCTATCATCCGTCTCACACTGCGTTGTCGAGGTCGATCGTAGTGGAGTGCCGTCCCGATCGATTTATCCTTCCGCCCGTCTCAGCAGAGGGACCGGAGGAGATTTTGATTTTTGATTCACGCGCTGCCGCTCGAACGCTCGCTGCGGCAATTAGCCAACGCACTCGCCAGTGGGGCGAAGCGGGGCGAGGAATGTATTGGAGACCCGTTTTGCGCGTCCAGGTCGCAAATGGCGCCGAGGAGCAATTCGAAACTTTGCGCGTCCTTTTGGACCGAAGCGGCTTGGAAGTCGAAAAAATAGGAGCCACCCCATGAGAAGAAAGTCGCAGCAACTCGAAATGGATGCCGGGCAGGATTCTTTCTTGGACGTCGTATCGAACATCGTGGGGATTCTCATCATTCTCGTCGTGATTGTTGGCGCCCAAGTCAAATCTGGCTTAGCGACGCAAAAAATTCGAGAACTCCAGAGGGAGGAGGAACGAAACGCGGCTGATTTTGCGCCAAATTCGGCGACCGATTTAGCGACCGAAATCATCGAAGTCGTCGAACCAGAGCCAGAGGAGGACTACACGAAGGATATCCTCGAAGCGAACGAGCGTCTGGAGGAGAATCTTCGTGTCGAGTTGGGACTCAAGGAAGAGATTCTCGAGTTGGAGCGTGAGACCGCGCGGCTCAATCTGGAGCAGAAACTTTTTCAAGACGAAACGATTGCGCTCTCGACTCAAATGGAGTTGGTGCAAAGAGAAATGGACACTTTCACGAACGAGCAGGACATCCAAAAGCGCGAGGCACTCCGTTTGACGCAGGAGTTGGGCGACGAGACGAGGAGCCGAGAAGCGTTGGAGGCGCAGCTGGCGGTCGTGAATGAGAGGATCGGAAGGAGCGGCGGCGCGAAAATGATCGAGCACAAAACGACTCCCATCATTCGTTCCGTCGAGTCGCGCGAGTCGCTCTTTATCGTCGACGACGGGCGCGTAATGTATATTCCGTTTGACGAACTCCTCGCGCTCCTCCAAAATCGCGTGGGGCAGACGCAATCTTTGATTCAATCGGGATCCTACACCGAAGTGGTGGGGCCGTACGACGATTTTCGCCTCCACATGGTCGCGAGTCTCGAAGGTGGGCGCGTCGCGATTCGTTGGCGTCTCCTTCCTCCTTCTATTCGGGAGCGCGGCGAGACGTTAGAACGCGCGCTGGCGCTCGATTCTGCGTTCCACCACCAACTTTCTAAACTCGACCCGAAAAAGGACATCATCACGCTTTGGATTTATCCCGACGGCTTCGGTATCCTCCCCAAACTCAAGGCGGAAGCGTATCGTCTTGGTTTCTCCGTTGCACTCCGTCCGCTCCCTGCCGGGACACCAATCGCGGGCGCGCCCGAGGGGCAAAGGTCGGTGGCGCAGTAGTGGAAATCGTAACGTGAGACACCTTATACTCGTTCTCCTATAAAATTCCCGTTTTACGCGACGCTTTGCGAGCCGTTGGAGCTCGTGTTGTGTCAATTTTATAAACACATGTGTTTTGACTCGCAATCTTCCAGTCTTTTGGGAGGAAACATTTTTGAAAAATTGTTTCCTCTCAAACTCTCCTTCAAAAAACTTT
>JAUNBK010000192.1 GCA_030527105.1 Planctomycetia bacterium | reverse complement strand
CGTAGAGGAAGTGTGTTCGCAAATTGAGAACGAAGAACCTTTTCCTACCTTTGGTGAAACTTTTAACTCAGACCAAGAGAAGGAAATGAAGCGATGGGAGGGAGTGTCCCCAGAGAATTTTCACCGATTGGCGGACGCAATAGCAGCCCTTCAAAAAAGACGCGATATGATGCCGCCTTCGGACATAAGAAGTGCCCTCAGTGGAGAGCTTATCCAGGTGCCTAGAGACGAACAGAGGAAGTCGAATGCGAAGTTCTTCTTCAATCCTGAAAATGATCTTTTCTCGGATGCAACTCACGCCAAACATATGATGTATGTTTGTGCAATGTTGTTTCTTCACGTGGATGAGGCGGATTTGGATTTGTCAGGAGAGTGGCGAAAGAAGCATGAAACGGTACCTCTCCCTGAAAAAAAGGAGATGAAGGAGATATTGAATTCTCAAGTAGAAGACGTGAAGGAGGCGGAACCTTTTTTTGCTGAGAACAAAGAAGTAGCCGATGAGCTAGAGCAATTCCTCTCGGCTTTAGAAGCCGTTTATGACGATTTGGATAAGAATTCGGAGACTTTCGTGCCAATCCAGAATTATAAGCCACCGTATGCCAAGTAAAAACCTCAGAGGAGCAAGCAGAGTGTAATCCCTGTTCGCCCAGCGATTTGAGGGACTCAATCCCCCGGGCGTGGCGTCAAAAACCACGCTCGGAGGCGCGAAGCATGAGGCGCACGACGTTCTCCATCGTGCGCTCTAAATTCCGTGCCGCATGAGGTTTCGAACGCGTGAATTTCTCTGCCTTCTGATTCGTACTAAAAACAGCGGCAACGCCAGATTCATACAAAGAAGCGCGCGAAGATGCGTCGTCTAAATCCACGTCGCCAGCAATGACGACTACCGGAACGCGGAATTTCTCGGCTCGCTGCGAGATTCCAAAGATTGCTTTGCCGCGAAGCGTTTGAGCGTCGACGCGTCCTTCGCCAGAAAAAATCCATCGAGTGTCGGGAAGGAGCGTTTCGAATTGAATCTGGTCTAAAATCGCGTCGATTCCACTTTGAAGCGTCGCGCCGAGGAAGGCGACCACGCCGCCTCCTACACCACCAGCAGCACCCGCGCCGGGCAGATCGCGAATCGAAACGCCAACGTCTCGTTTGACGACCTCGGCAAAATGACTCAGCCCTTCGTCCAATCGCGAGACCATCGCTTCGTCTGCCCCTTTTTGAGGAGCAAACACCCGCGCGGCCCCGCACTCTCCGCAAAATGGGTTGTCCACGTCGCACATCGCCACAATCTCAGCCTTCTCGATCAACGGATTGCGCCCATCCATATCGATACGCGCCACGTTGAGCAAGGTTGCGCCCGTGGGGAGAAATGGAGCGCCAGAAGGATCAAAAAAACGAACTCCACACGCGAAGGCAAGACCCGCGCCGCCGTCGTTTGAAGCGCTACCGCCGAGACCAAGGAGGATTTTTGAACACCCGTCCTGAAGCGCGCGGAGGATCAATTGCCCCACGCCAAGCGTCGTGACGAGGGCAGGATTCTTCTTTCCTCGTACGAGAGGAAGCCCTGCGCAGGTGGCAAGCTCCACCACGCCCGTCTTTTCGTCGCTTAGAACTCCATAATACGCCTCGATATTTTCCCCATAAGTACCCGCAGCGGGCGCGGTCCTCCGTACGCCTCCGGCTGCCGCGAGAAGGGCGTCGACCGTTCCTTCCCCACCGTCCGCAATGGGGATGGAACGAACGTCGAAATTGCCGAGGCGACGCACGACACGCTCCATGATTTGAGAGACTTCAAGTGCCGACAAGCAGCCCTTGAACGAGTCGGGCATGATCAAAATCCCTCGCGGCATTCAATCCTCACCCTCCTCTTGAATCGGCATCGCGTCGAATGTCTGAGTCATTCTCTCAAACGTGAGAACCATTTTTCGACTCTCCTTGCGATTGATCGAATCGATCGTGTGAGCAAATTTCCCCTGCTCGGGGACATCAAGTCGAATCAAAAACGTACCGTCGGGCTGAATCGCCACCCATTCCGAGTCGATCGTGACTTGGCTATCTGGCGTCGTGCTCCCATAAACGACAAGCTCCGTTTGGACTCGGAGCGGCAAATCGTCAAATAAACCGCCATCCTCCGAGGCGTCAGAATTCTTTTGGTGCCACTTTTGATAAAGGCTTTGGTCGCTCGGAGACCAAGAGGGCGTCTCTGCCGGCTGAAGTCCAAATGTGTTCATCCAAGAGGCTTCCTGCGACTTCTTGTACCGAAGCGCGCTGCGTACGACGGGTGTCGTGACGACGTTGCTCTTGAGAAGCGAAAAAAATCGTCTTTGCGCAAGATACCCAATCTCGATCAAATACGTTGCTGGCGGATTTGGCGCGGAAATGAACCATTGGTTGACGTGTCCATGGATCAAAATGTCTCTTTCGTGCTGGAATCTTCCACCCGTTCCGGCGTCGCCACCATTAATCACCGTGACGCGCAAAATGGGTTTTGCCTCATACCAAAACTGCCCCATGGCTGCTTTGGCACGCTCAATGCTCTTTCGACGAATACACCACGTGGCGTGGAGCCAGTAGGGGTCGATCATCTCGACAGAAAGGCTCTCCTCGGCAATGTCTTGGTCCCTGTCGGGGAGGTAGGAAATGTCGTTTGCCTGAGAGCGCGTGGAATACAAGTTTTTCGATTGCGGCTGGGCTTCGAAATTCTTGAGCGCGGTGGCAAAAGTCGACAGGGGCGCCGGCTCCTTCTTTCTCGCAGAGGCGGCAGGGGCGTTGCGTGCAGAGGGTTTGTCCGCAGGGGGAGTGTGGCCGGGAGGATTATCGCGCATGGGGGGATTATTGTGGCCGGGAAC
>JAUNBK010000080.1 GCA_030527105.1 Planctomycetia bacterium | reverse complement strand
CGTCGGAGCTACGCACCACGGCTCGCAAAACGTCGCGCAGAACGAGAATTTTAAAGGAGAACGAGTATATGAACGCAATGAAAAACTTAAAACTCTGCTCTCTCGAAGGGCGTCCACTTCCCACGTGTATCGAGGTGGGCAAAGCGCGTATCGGAGAGAATTTCACGATCATGGCGGGACCATGCAGCGTGGAGACCATGAAACAAACGATGGAGACCGCCATTGCCGTGCGCGAGGCGGGCGCCGATATTCTCAGGGGCGGTGTTTTTAAGCCAAGGACGAGTCCCTATGATTTCCAAGGTCTCGGATTGGAGGGGCTGCGTATTTTGCGCAAAGCCGCTAATGAGGTCGAAATGCCTATCGTCACGGAAGTGATCGACCCCAGAGACATTCCGTGGGTGGCAGAGTACGCCGATATTTTGCAGATCGGAACGCGAAACATGCAGAATTTCTCACTTCTCAAGGAGGCTGGGAGGTCGTATCGCCCCGTGCTTCTCAAGCGTGGGATGCACTCAACGATTGCCGAGTGGCTCAATTGCGCGGAATATATTTTGGCCGAGGGGAATCCAAACGTCATTTTGTGCGAGCGCGGGATTCGAACGTTCGAAGGATCGACCCGAAACACGCTTGATTTGAGCGCGATACCAAACGTGCAGCGGCTGACGCATCTCCCCGTGATTGTCGATCCGTCCCACGCCACTGGTCGAAGGGAGCTTATTGAGCCAATGTCTCTTGCGGCACTCGCGGCGGGAGCGGATGGTCTCGAAATCGAAGTCCATGCGTGTCCCGACGAGGCGTTGTGCGACGGCGCCCAATCCCTCACGCCCGAGATGTTCAAGGATTTGATGAAGAAATTGCGTTATTTGGACAATGCGTTGAAATCGTACGAAGAATAAAATAAGGAGGACAAAATGGACTTAAACTTAAAATCTTTGCGCCGCGAGATTGATCGGATCGACAACAACATTTTGCAGATGCTCCAGAAACGCCTCGAGGTCGCACGACTTGTGGTCAAATTTAAGCAGGAACTGCATCAGGATATAAACGTGCCGGAGCGCGAGACGCAGATTCTCGACAGCCTCAAGGGGCGCGAACGTTCGTTGCTCTCTGCCGAGATGATTGAGGACATTTATCGCACCATTTTCGCGGAAAGCAAGCGGCTCCAGAGCGAGTCCAAACCACTTGTGGCGTTTCAAGGCGAGCATGGAGCGCATAGCGAGGTGGCGTGTCGGCGTTGGAATCCGAACATCGCGCCGATTCCGTGTCCAGAGTTTGTCGACGTCTTCAAGGGGGTGGTGGAAGGATCGTACGAGTACGGCATCGTTCCGATCGAAAACACGGTCGGCGAGATGGCGAGCCAAGTGAATAAGTACCTCCTCGACTCGGAGTTGTACATCGTTGGCGCGGTAGAAATGGCGGTTCAGCACTCTTTGCTCGTGGCGCCAGGCGTCGATTATCGAAATCTGCGTCGCGTTTATTCCCACCCCGTGGCGCTTGCGGAGTGTCAAAAATTCATCCAACGCATGAAGCTGGAGGCGATTCCCTACTTCGACACGGCAGGAGCGGCAAAAATGCTTGCCGAGCAATGGCCAGAAGGGACGGCAGCCATTGCAAGCGAGTTGGCGGCGAAATACTACAATCTCGACGTTTTGTACGACAGCGTGGGGGACGTGGCAAACACGCGCACGCGATTTGTCGTTTTGGCGAAAAAGCCGCTCGAAAATGGTGGAAACAAGTGTTCGATCACGTTCACGACGGAGAATCGCCCAGGCGCTCTCTTCAACATCATGCAATTGTTCGCGGAACAAAACATCAATCTCACGCGCATTGATTCGGTTCCAGACGAAAAAGGAGACTATCTTTTCTTCATGGATTTCTCCGCCTCCTCGCACGATGAGAGCGTTCAAGAAATACTCGCGCGCATCCAGGAGGCATCGACGTTTTATCGCTTTTTGGGCTGCTACACGGAGTAGGAAGGCTGCCTGCAAATTTATATACTCATTTGGGGGACGAAGGTTTTTTGAAGGAGAGTTTGAGAGGGAATCCCAAAAATCATTATACTCGCTCTCCTTTAAAATTCCCGTTTTACGCGACGCTTTGCGAGCCGTGGTGCGCGAGCTCCAACGGCGGACGGCACCGGAAATTTCAACGAGAAGTATTATAATTCAAATAACCGCCCATTTCGACCCCTTTTTTCGCATTTTCCCGGAGAAAAAACTTCACATTTGCCAATCGAGCCGATAAAGCAAGCGTCTTAAGATTGTTGTCCGAGAAGACCGATGTTTTAGTCCGCGTTTCGTAAAAATGTGTTTGAGTGCGTAAAAACAGGTGTGATACACTCGTCAAAAACACTTCAAAAACAACTAAATTAACAAATATCAACCCTGCTGCGGAAATTCCACGCTAAAACCCACTTTTGGAAAAAACATTCGATCGCAAAAAACACCCAAAAAAACGCATTTTGCACTAGAAAGAATCAAAAAGTGCAAAAGTGCGAAACGCGTCAGAGTCCTATTTTTACGCAACATGACATTTTTTACGAATAGCGGACTAAAACATTTTGAAAAAATTCATAATCATACCCCGCCGTAAAAACAGGCTTATCGCAAAACACCCTCGAAACGCACCAGAAACTTTTGATTTCTCGAGGTTCCGCACGAAAACCATTCGGTTCCCATTCTTTGAAGGGCAGGGCTCGTTCCGAACGATTCTCACACCCATCTGGAACTCCGGGCTTCATCCTTCGTTCTCGGCTCCAGAGAACGCAAACTTTTTGCGCGACGCTTTGCGAGCCGTGGTGCGTAGCTCCGACGGCGGACGGAACGGGAAATTTCAACACGAAGTATTATAAAAATACACCCCCCGCCTTGACAAATGTGGGGAAATAAGGCACAATGGGTGAAACGTTGGTTCGTGATTGTTTGTCGACGGTCGAAATGATTGGCGACGCGTCCCAAAAATTCCCTTGCCGGAGCGCATATGGTGGATGTGAGAAATGAGAAAAAACTGAATCTTGCCCTGATTGGTGTCGGGGCGAGGGGAAAAGAGAATCTGGGCAACGCGTTGCGAGAGAATGTTGTTGCCATTTGCGATACGGACGAGTCGATGTTGTTCCGCGCCAATCAACGTTGTCGACCGGGGACGAGGTTCTACTCGGATTATCGTCTTCTTCTCGAGGAAATGTCGGGAGTTTTGGACGCCGTCGTGATTAGCACGCCCGACCACTCACATTTCCCCATTGCGATGGACGCGATGGATCGTGGTCTCCATTGCTATTGCGAGAAGCCGCTGGCGCACTCTGTTCGTGAGTGTCGACTCATGGCGCAAAAGGCGAAAGAGAAACGCCTCATTACTCAAATGGGGAATCAAATGCACACGACCGAGAATTATCGTCGTGTCGTGGAGCTTCTTCGGGCGGGCACGCTGGGGCGGATTCATCATGCGCACGTCTGGTGCAAAAAAGGTTGGGGCGGAGTCGATACGCCGCTGCCGTCGCCGGAGGAGCCAACTTTGGGGTTTCATTGGGATTCATGGCTCTGCAACGCGAAAAAGAGACCGTTTGTCGAGAAGATTTATCACCCCTCCAACTGGCGACGCTGGTGGGATTTTGGATCCGGGACGCTCGGGGACATGGGGTGCCACTATATGGATATCGTTTTTTGGGCGCTCGGACTCACGCACCCGTATAAAATTGCCGCTTCGGGTCCCGACCTCGCCCACCAGAAGAATTTGGCGCCACTCAGCCTCAAGGTGGAGTATCTTTTCCCAAGTCCCGACGCTGGCGAGGAGATTCGCGTCACGTGGTACGATGGAGATTATCGTCCCGAGGTGTTGGATCGATACGGCTTTTCGTACTGGCTCGGCGGCGTGGTCTTTGAGGGTACGGAGGGGGCGTTGGCGGCGGACTACACTCAGAGAATTTTCGCGCCGGAGGAGAAATTTAAGGGCACGCTGCCGGAGGTGGAGACGATTCCGCCGTCGCCGGGGCATTTTGTCGATTTTTGCAATGCGATCCGATCCGGGACGCCGACGGATTGCGATTTTTCGTATACATCACGACTCACCGAAACCATTTTACTCGGCGTTGCCGCTTATCGTTCCGGGGGAGAAATTCTTTGGGACGCGGAGAGGCTTTGCGCCGGTTCTAACTCGAAAGCTCAGTTTTATATTGAGGGATTATCATGAAGAAAAGTTTATTAGGAATTGCCGCACTTTTGTGCGCGCTGGTTTGCGCCCAAGATTCGATGGCGCAGTTGAATGTCCTCTCCGAGCAAGAGAAAGCGGAGGGATTCGAGCTTGTGTTCAATGGCGAGAATCTCGACGGCTGGCGTGGCGACGTCAAAGGGTACGTCGTTGAAGATGGGATTATCACTTGCAAGCCGGGGGGAAATCTCTACCTGCCGAAGGATTATGCCAATTTCGTCTTCCGTTTCGAATTTAACGTCCCGCCGGGAGGAAATAATGGCGTCGGAATCCGGTGCGAGATGGGGAAGGATGCCGCCTATCATGGGATGGAGATTCAAATCCTCGACGATTATGCACCTGGGTATAAAAATCTCCGCCCCTACCAGTACCATGGATCGATTTATGGCGTTGTCCCCGTGAAACGCGGCGCGACGAAACCCGCTGGCGAGTGGAACACGGAAGAGATTATCGCCGATGGGTCGAAAATCAAAATCATCGTCAATGGAGAAGTGGTCGTGGACGCCGACATTGCCCAGTTTGAGAAGACGCCAGACGGACGAAATCATCCCGGTCTCCATAATCCCTCCGGCGCGATTGGTTTCCTTGGACACGGCGCAAAAGTGATGTTCCGCAACATCCGCATTAAGTCGCTCTAAAGTTGTTTCGTTTTTTTCCAACCAATCTGCCGCGCGGATGAGTTTTTCCCTCGTTCGTGCGGCTTTCTATCGAAAAGGTTCTTTCCTATGAAAAAATTTTCAATCCTACCTTTTTTAATCGGATTTTTATGGTGCGTTTCGTCTTTTGGTGAGGAGATCAAAAAATTTGACCTCGCTGCGGACGCATGGTGCCTCAATCGTGGAGAGGGCGTGAAGCTCGAAAAAGCAGAGGGCGTGGAGGGTACTGTCCTTCAACTCACGTCGGACGGGTCGTACTCCAGCGCGTGGACGCTTTCCAACGTGCCGATTCTCCCCTCGAGCCACGGAAGGGTGCAAGTCGCGCAGTTGCGTTTCAAAGTGCGTCGACTTTCTGGGTCGGGCGGAGCAATGACGGGGTTCGATTTCGCCAATTTTGACATACCCGTTTCGGACGAATGGAGGGAGACGAGCTTCGTTTTCGCGATTCCTGACGACCAAACCACCGCCACCATTCGGCTCGGGCAGTGGATGACGAGTGGCACGCTTCAGTTTGCCGAGTTGGAGCTTTCCTACCTCAAACCCTTTTTTCAAGGCGGAATGGGGAGCGACGAGGCGATTTTGATCGATTCGAACGTTTTTCGTTACACTTCTGCGTGGGGAAAAAGCCAAGGGAATTTTAGCCGACCCCTTCAATCGATCAAATGTGGATTCAACTCCAACCGCTGGACCTTTGGCAAAGGTTCGGAGATCGTTTTTCGTTTTGAGCCGCAGGGTGAGAATCAAAAATTCTACGCTGGGAGCCTGAATTTTAACGTCGGGTATCACGTCGATGGGACGCTCTCGGCGGAGTATTCTTTCGACAAGGAGAATTGGACGACGCTCGCTTCTCTCAATCGCGTTGGCAATGCGGAGGGGGATTTTGTCGTGCCGGCGCAAGGCGTGGAGAATATTTGGGTTCGATTTCGGCAGAACGACAATGGTGGCTTGCAACTCTATTCAATGACGTTTGAGGCGCGGATGGAGAAGGATGCCGCAAAGGATGCGTCGAACGTGCCAATCGGGACGCAGGCGGCTGTCCTCAAAGGGAACACGATCTTTTGGGAACTCTTGAGTGGAGACCCAAATTTCCCCCTCCCCGACGAGGTGTTGCCTAAAACAAAACCCGGAATTCAGAGTATCGTGAAAAATATCCGTTGGACGAACGAGCTGGGCGAGGAAAAAGTCGCTTTGGTACGTTGCCAATATTATGTCGCGGATTTCTATCGTGAGGATTTCGGATTCTTGCTCCCGTCGGGAGAGACTTCTTGCGCCTTTTGGTGGTGCGACGCGACGCGAAAAGTGACGCAAGGAAGGGCGCTCCCAAAGGAGACTGCCGACGCGTTGCAGCTTTCTGCCGCGCGGAATGATTACGAGTCGCTCCAACTCGTTGTGAGACCCGAGAGTGAGGCGACTTTGACGAAAGCGTATCTCTCGCCGCTCCAAAACGACGAGGGAAACAAAATCGCGCCCGAGAATGTCGAGATTCGCGCTCAATATTATCATTTCATCCAGAACCCGACCGATTCAACGGGCGTGAGTGAGTACTACCCGGACGCGCTTCCGCCGTTGGAACTCCCGGCAGCGCTTCATGAGAAGCAAAACTACCCTCTTTGGATTACGATTTATGTGCCGAATGGAACTCCTGCGGGAGAATATCGTGCGCAAGTTGAATTGTCGTTTCGCGTCGGATCGAACGAGTACACGCAGCGCTTTCCTCTGGCGCTTCGGGTGTGGAATTTCGACCTTCCGAGGCGCAATCATGTCGAAACAGCATTCGGCTACTCCGAGGGAACGGCTCATCGTTATCATGGCGTGAAGTCGGAAGAAGATCGTCGACGCGTGAACGATATGTACCTGACGCTCATGAGCAAATATCGAATCAGTCCGTACAATCCTGTGCCGCGCGATGGGTATCGAGTGGAATTCGTGGTCGACAGGGAGAATCCCGAGAATTCGCACGCGAAAATTGATTTCTCTCGTTTCGACGACGCGATGAGGCAGGCTGCGGAAAAATACGCGTTCACGGGGCTTCAACTTTCGATGCCCGGCATGGGTGGAGGGACGTTCCACGACCGATACGAACCGCAGATTTCAGGGTTCAAGGAAGACACGCCGGAATACAAAGCGATGTTCCGCTCCATGACGACGCAGATCGAGACGCATTTGCGCGAAAATGGTTGGCTCGATATGGCGTACGTCTATTGGTTTGACGAGCCGGACAAGAAGGATTATGATTTTGTACGAAACGGTATGGTGCGAATCAAGAGATACGCACCGGGGATTCCAACGATGCTCACCGAGGAGCCGTCGGACGAGGTTTTGAAGGACGACGCGTTGGGACCGATCGACATTTGGTGCCCTGTCACGCCGAATTTCGACGAGGAGACCGCCAAAGTTTGTCGCGAGAAGGGTGCGCGTTTCTGGTGGTACGTCTGCTGCTGGCCCCACGCTCCGTATTGCACGGAATTTATCGACCACAATGCTGCCGAAATGCGCGTCTGGCTCTGGCAAACGTGGAAGTACGACGTCTCGGGGATTCTCGTTTGGACGACCAACTGGTGGACATCCGACACAGCGTTTCCGAATTCCGCCCAAAATCCTTACGAAGACCCCATGAGTTACGTCTCGGGCTACTCCACCCCCCCCGGCACGCGTCGATTTTGGGGGAATGGCGACGGTCGGTTTTATTATCCGCCCATGTCGTGCGCCCTGCCGTCTGCCGAGCCGAATTTTGACGCCCCTGTCCCCAGCATTCGACTTGAGATGCTTCGCGAGGGGATTGAGGATTTCGAGATGCTTTGGCTTTTGAGGAATCTCCTTGAGGAAAAGCAGGATATTTCGCCAGAGAAGCGCGCGGAGTTCGAGGCGCTTTTGCAAGTCCCCGACGAAATAACGAAGAGCATGGTCGAATTCACTCTCGTGCCCGAGCCGATTTATGAGCGTCGAGAAAAAATTGCCGAGGCGATCGAGGAGCTCTCCCAATGATACGACTTGATTTGCATAAAATTCAGACCAAATTTGAGCAAAATTTAGCGATTTGGGCGTAGAGACACTCGCAATTTATAAAGACGAACGTTTTCAAGAAATTGATTTTTTGTCACGATTCGAAAACAAACGTTTACAGGCAACGTGAAATGTTATCATTCAAAACTTTTTTCGACGCCGCAAACGGTATTTGCCCGATCTGCGTACGCTAATCACCGGGAATTTTCAAATCGTCGGCGCAAAAACGGAATTTTAAATGCGCTTGAGTATAACCTTTCTCTTTGGATGTGCTCTTTCTCTCCGGAGGGCGGTCGTCCTCGGCCGCCTTAAAAACTTTCTTACTTTTGGGTGGCCGGGGACGACCACCCTCCGAAGTATCACCCTCCGAAGAGCACTTCAAACCTCCGCGAAGGTCAAAAGTTTATCCCGGTAATACTCGTACTGTTTTTTTCTTGCCTCGATTTCTGCTGGAAGGCCGCTCGTTAGGTCGTTGCAAAGTGCGTCGAAACGGTCAAGGATGGATACGATGCGGGCTTGCTCCGATAAGGGGGGAATGGGGATGGGAAAATTTTTAATAATTTCTCCGTTGATATTTGATTGAGACCCTCTCCCAAGAGCCTTTAATGTTTCATATTCTTTGCAAAACCAATAGAAAACATAACGGTACATTGCAATACTTTTATTAATCTTCAAATTGCAACACGCTTGATTTGTTGTCAGGGGAATCCGATTAATGGCGGCTTTGGCGGCTGTTGCCCCGTACATGGCAATAATCACACAATTTGGGGGAATCCATTGTGCAGTGGAATCCCGAATACCATCCTCCGTAATTTTTACTGATGTATCCCAGATGTCTTTCCAGTCAACTTCCTGAGTACGCAACCAAGGAATCGTACCATTATAGTAATCTGTATGTGAAGTTTTAGGGGTACCTCCTGAAACGATTTGTTCACAAATTTCTTTAATGGTTTTCCACACCACCGGAACAGAATGTCTATTCTGCCCCCCCCCCCCAGTTTGACATTTATCGAAGTTCAGGAGCAAATCCCGATAATACTCGTACTGCTTTCGCCTCGCTGTAAGCTCTGCTGTAAGCTCTGTGAAAATGTCCAGTATTCTAACTATTTCCTCCTGAACCGGCAAGGGGGGGACGGGGATGGGATATTGTAAAACCAATTCCTTATTACCACGAGGCATTTTTGCCCCTTTTGCGTTTTGCATGTCATATCTGAAAAATTGGTCCGAAGATAAGACGTAATATAAAAATTGTGGAGATAACGTAGTTTTATCATGAACCCGAAGGGCTAAAACATCTCCATTTGTACCGCCATCTAATGTTGCCAGCCATATTTTTTTCAAATACGGACGAATATTTCCAATAAGAATATCACTTTTCTGAAAAGCGATTAATCGTCCTTCCGAGGGCACATAGCTTGAGGTGGTTTTTCCAAGTTTATTTGGTAATAAATTCTCGACACCAACGTAATTATTTTCGTTAATCAATTCTGCATTAATTCTTTTGGTTGCATAACTTGCCACTTCCCCCAGCGTTTTCCACTCCACCCCATTCGGGCACAATTCTCGAATCAATTCAGCCAGTTTACTCATATTTTTTAACCTTTCTCTTCAGAGGGCGGTCGTCCTCGGCCGCCTTAAAAACTTTCTTACTTTTGGGTGGCCGGGGACGACCACCCTCCGAAGTATCACCCTCCGAAGAGCACTTCAAACCTCCGCGAAGGTCAAAAGTTTATCCCGGTAATACTCGTACTGTTTTTTTCTTGCCTCGATTTCTGCTGGAAGACCACTTGTCAAGTCGTTGCAAAGGGCATCGAATCGGTCGAGTATCGAAACAATCCGGGCTTGTTCCGAAAGGGAGGGAATGGGAATGCGTGTTTTGCTAATATTGTCATTATAAAGTCGTGCAATGGTTCCCCCCTCAGAAATTGCCCAAGGCTTCGTCTGATAAAAATAGTACAAGTATTTGTTTAATACTTTGCTTTCATCGTTTTCAAGCCAAACGATATTGGAGTCCTGATAATATGACGGTTTTCCATCATAAATGACGGTACGACCAATAGTTCCAGCCGCTGAAAGAAGAATTTCTCCTTTTCGTGGAAAAGAGTATGCCTTGCGATATTCTTCAAATTTTTCATTAGTTATGTATGCGTCTGGTTCCCTGCCAAAAGTACCAATTTTAAAGAAAGGAACATCTCCTGTTGTACTTGTTTCTGCTTTCATAATTCGTTTACACATAGAAACTCGACCAATCTCCCCCAGCGTTTTCCACACCACCGGAACAGAATGTCTATTCTGCCCCCCCCCCCCAGTTTGACATTTATCGAAGTTCAGGAGCAAATCCCGATAATACTCGTACTGCTTTCGCCTCGCTGTAAGCTCTGCTGTAAGCTCTGTGAAAATGTCCAGTATTCTAACTATTTCCTCCTGAACCGGCAAGGGGGGGATGGGAATGAATACTTTATTAAGAATGGTTTGGGTCAAACTGGGAACGCCTCCAGCTTTATTCAATTTTTCCAAATGTTGCATCTGCAAATAATAAAACACAAATTTTGGAATGGCCTGATTTGTGTCGATTTCCGTATAAAAAATTGTGTCAACTGTCCAGAATGGTTTTTCGACATAATACAACTTGTCTACCGAACCTTTTCTTGGAATCAGCACGGAAGGCTTGTCATAAACAAATGTATCAATGTACGTCATAATTCCACCGGAACCATAAACAGGGACATCTCCTTCATCAAATTCTTTATAATCACGACCGTTTTTTATCGTCAAAACTTCTCCCAGCGTTTTCCACTCCACCCCATTCGGGCACAATTCTCGAATCAATTCAGCCAGTTTACTCATATTTTTATACTACTTCTCCTGTAAAATTCCCGCAAAAGTCACACGGACTTCTTGACGATAAGATCAGTATACCACGCTTTGCGAAGGGAGTCAAGGCTGGAAGATGGAAAATTATCGATTGTCAGAAAAAGAACGAATTGCGTCGCGAACACAAGAAGGCGAAGGAAAAATGGCTGGCGGACAGGATCAAAGCCGTTTTTCTGCTCGGAAGCGGTCGGACTGTCGGCGACGTGGCGCGATGTGCCCCAAAAGGGTGCCCACTCAATTTGAAGGCACCCCTCAGAGATTTTTCCCTCTCTGGGGGCTTTTATTTTTTTTTATTTTTGATAGAATGACAGTGTTTC
Source organism: Planctomycetia bacterium (assembly GCA_030527105.1). Taxonomy (GTDB): domain Bacteria; phylum Planctomycetota; class Planctomycetia; order Pirellulales; family Thermoguttaceae; genus RGIG3701. The sequence goes on along the minus strand of JAUNBK010000080.1, from coordinate 6,017 downwards.
GTTTTTATTCAGTCGTCGGATAGAGGTTGCCTCTTTGACGAAGTGTTTTATACTCATCGTCGTTTAAAATTCCCGTTTTGCGCGAAGCTTTGCGAGCCGTGGTGCGTAGCTCCAACGGCGGACGGAACGGGAAATTTCAACGCGAAGTATTATAAGAAGTGGAGTGCCATGTTCACTTATGTTCTAAACGTCATGTCGGATGACCATCCGGGCATCATCGCGGCTGTGACTTCGGCGGTAGAAGCGCTGGGGGGGAACGTTGATTCCTGTAGCCAGACCGTGTTGGGAGGGTATTTTACGCTCATCATGATTGTGTCGCTCGGGGAAGCGATTGATCCTGTCGCTCTGCGTGAGCATGTGGTCAGAGAGACCGCCGGATCGTGCAAGATCGACGTCTCCGTCCGCGCCGTTGCGGAAGAGTCCAAGGAAAAAGAAAAAGTCGAACGCTTCGTCATCACGGCGTTTGGGAAGGATCAAGTTGGTATCGTTCGGCGCTTTAGTGAGTACTTGGCGGACCACGAAATGAATATCACCGACATGTACGGGTGCAGACGTGAGAATTCCGACGGAGAAATGGAGTTTCTTTTGACGGGACAGGTCGAAATCCCCGTCCGGTGGAACTATACGCTACTTCAATGCGACCTGCAGGCGATCGGAGACCAACTCGGTTTCACGGTTCGACTTCAGCACGAAAATATCTTTATGGCAACCAACAGAATCCGGTATAGAAACTAAAATTATGCTAAACACAGACGAAATTCTTTCTACAATTGAGATGCTTCACGCGGAGCATTTGGACGTTCGTGCCGTGACGCTTGCGCTCAACGTGAACGATTGCGCGGCACCTACTGGGGACGGCGTTTGTCAAAAGTTGTTCACGAAAATAACGACTTTTGCGGAGAAACTCGTGTCGACGTGCGACAGAATCGGGAACAAATATGGCATTCCCGTCATTAACAAACGCGTGGCGCTTTCGCCCGTGTCGACGATTTTGGCGGGACACGGACGCCAAGCGCCTCTCAAGATTGCGCGGGCGCTCGATCGCGCGGCGTCGGAGTGCGGAATCGACTTCGTGGGTGGTTTCACGGCGCTTGTCCACAAGGGTATCACTCCCGCTGAGGATATGTTGATTCGATCGCTCCCAGAGGTTCTCTCTCAGACGAAGCAGGTTTGTTCCTCCGTGAACGTTGCGTCCCGGAAGGCTGGCGTCAACATGAACGCCGTGAAAATGATGGGCGGCATCATTCGCGACATTGCTTTTGCCACGGAGGATATTCGTGGTTTTGGCTGCGCGAAGTTGGTCGTTTTTGCGAATATCCCGGAGGACAGCCCATTTATGGCGGGTGCGTACATGGGCGCGGGCGAGCCGGAAGCAACCATAAACATCGGCGTCTCGGGCCCCGGCGTCGTGAGCAGCGCTCTCAAGCGATACAAGGAGCTGCACCACGGAGACGTCACGCTCGACCAGCTGGCGGAAGAGATCAAAATCACCAGTTTTCGCGTCACTCGGGCTGGCGAGTTGATCGGGCGCGAGGTGGCGCGAGAGTTGGGCATTGAGTTTGGAATCGTCGATCTTTCCCTTGCGCCGACACCGACCGTGGGGGACAGCGTGGGGGAGATTCTCAAGGCGCTCGGAATCAGCCGCATCGGCGCGCCGGGTTCCACCGCTGCCGTTGCCATGCTTAACGACGCCGTGAAAAAAGGTGGTCTTTTCGCCTCGAGTTCCGTCGGAGGATTGAGCGGAGCGTTCATTCCCGTGAGCGAAGACTCCGCATTGGCGGAGGCGGTCGAGAGTGGTGCCCTCGTTCTCGAGAAGCTCGAAGCAATGACGAGCGTTTGTTCCGTCGGGTTGGACATGATTGCCATTCCGGGAGAAACGCGTCCCGAGACGATATCGGCAATTATCGCGGACGAAATGGCGATCGGCGTCATTAATAACAAGACGACTGCCGTCCGGATTATCCCCGTGCCGGGTGCAAAGGCTGGGGAGTTTGTCGATTTTGGTGGGCTTTTTGGTTCCACACCCATTCTCGAGTTGCGCAACGACGGCGGGAGCGAGGAGTTCATCAATTACGCAGGGCGCATTCCCGCGCCGCTTCAGTCGTTGTCAAACTGAGCGCTTGTCGATTTTCCGGATAAAACTTGTCGATTGTCCGGATATAAATAGTGCAAGATTCCCTCCGTGCGAGTAGAAACTCGGGGGGAATCTTGGGGAATCTTCCTCATTCGCCAGCCGACCAGCGGATCAAGCGAACGATCATGCTCAAGCCGGCGGGGTGGTTGAAGTCCGCCGGGTGTCCCAAGCACGTGAACGCAAGTCGAGCGCGACTCTCCGTCGATGGACGAATCCACGTGAGCGGCTCCACGCGACCATTTTCGTTCGAATTTTGCAGCAGCAAGGAGTCCTCCGCAAGCGGAAGGGTATAATATTGCGACCCGACGGAGTGCCACTCGGCAGGCTCGATACCTTCCAGAAGCGCGTGCGTTTTGTCGTTGAGGACGTTCTCAACGTCGGAACCTGCCGCATCTGGACCATGATTCGCGTAGTTGCCCCCGAAGAGTTCCGCCATCTCCCGGACGCTAAACGTTCTCCAGCCGGGCGACGCGTCTGTGCGTGTCTCGAAACCATGCGACGCCGTGCGCATTCCGAGGCACCCCTGGTTGGGATTTTTGACGAGATTGAGGAATTTCTCGGCAAGAACCTGCGGAATCTCCGAGCGTCTTTGGTAGATCACAAACGCGTTGCAATCGTCTAATTCGTCGAAGTGACGATATTTTCCCCGCCCCTCGCCATGAATGACGACGCAATAAAAATCGTAGCGATCCATGAGATATTCCGCGAGCATGGGGAGCGTTTTGTCGGCGTGATAGTGGTCGTCCGACACGAGAAAAACGACCTTCTTGCGTGTGTCTTCGCGAAATCGAAACGCTTTTCCACCAATGAGGTCGCTCGATACGATCGTTGGGCAGTGGTATCTTTCGATGTGTCCCACGACCAGCTCGGTTCCGCGCACGTGCGAGACAAACGGCGCTTTTTTCGGATTGTACATCGAGTCCGTGAGGTCCCGCACGAGAACGACGTTGTAGCCCGATTTGACGAGGTTCCGGATGCCGAAGGGACGCCCTTGGACGCACATGTTGGCGTGAACTCCCATGAACAAAATGTTCCGAATCTTTCGTTCTTGGAAGACGTAATAAATCTCGTCGTTGTCGGAGATGATATCTTTTTCCTGGTCGATATCAAGCCCCGGATGCTGCGCCGTCCACCACGGAGGATTGGTCGGCTCGGATCGGCAGCTTTTATCGCACCCGCCGTCCGAATCATCAATCGGCTGGCGCGGCTCTCCCTCCGCTCGACGATTCCAACGCGACGCGGGGGCGCGAAGCCCTGCCGCTGTCCCTTTTTCTTTCGACTCTATTGCGCGCCGACGTGCGGGGGTGTCGCGATACGCTCCCATGCAGTCGGAGGGAGAGTGGACGATCAAAACCCCTTTCTCTCGCGCAGCTTTCACGACTTCATTCATCTGCGGCACCAGCTCCTCCACACGATGAACGGCATCGAGGCAATGGTGTCCATTCCACATGTCGCAAATGATCAAAGCCGTCTCGGAAGGCTCCCACTCGGTCGTTTGATATCGGAACAAATAGTCCGCGTCGTTGAATCCCTCATACGCGCAGAAGCCGCCGATATTCATGTCGGACGTATACGGAACCCTACTGCGCAGCTGAAGGGAGAGTGGCTCTGCCAGCGTCGACAGCCCGCACGCGAGCGAAAAAAGGAGCAGAACCACCGAAAAAACGTTAAAACGTCTCATCTTTTATACCTTCTCATTGTTTGTGTGTGAAAAAATCAAAACCCAACACCTTGTCACGAAATCTCCGGAATCTCGTAGGGAAGTCGATACTCACGCTTCCAAAGAGGTGCCGCAGCGGGGCAATCGAGAATGCTGCCCGATTGGGGATTGATGTTGATTTTGTCGCGCAGGTGGAACGAAATGCAGCCGTAGTGAATCATGAGAGCGCTTCGGTGCCCGGTTTCAATGTCGGCGTTCGGCTTCTGCCTCGATCGAATGCACGAAATGAAGTTCTCCTGATGTTCCGCGTCGGGGAATCTTCCGAATTGCTCGCCAATGACGACGGGCTTTCTCGATTGCGGTCGCGCGAACGCCTGCCAGCCGCCACCGTGTCTCCCGATGATCATCATCGCTCGGTCGCCGTAGAGTTCGATTCGCGTCCCGTTTTGCATCCAGTAGGGGAACATGTCGGAATTCCGAACGTGTCCATCCGTTTTGAGAATGTAGGGCGTGTTTTGAGTCATTTCGAAGTTCAGCGTCAAATCGCCATAATCAAAGAGAACCGTCTGCGTGTCGGGCGTGTCGCGATCTCCCTCCGTTGCGTAATTTCCACCGATGCTATAGACGGAATTGGGAAATTCTTTGCCAATAAGCCATCGAGCGAGGTCGAGTTGATGAATACCATCGTTGCTGAAGTCGCCGCACCCGAAGTCCCACAGGTAGTGCCAATGGTGGACGTAGGTCTCGGAATACTCGTGCTTTGGCGCGGGACCACACCATAAATCCCAATCGAGGTCGGAGGGGATTGCTTCTCCCTTCCCTATTCGAAATGGGGCGTTGTTCCCCTTCATGTTGTATACACGACAATATTGGAGTCTCCCCAAATTCCCCTCGTCGATGAACTTCTTTGCGCTTATGTTGTATGCGGCAGAACGATTTTGTGTCCCATGTTGTATAATCACGTTGTATTTCTTGGCGGCTTTGACCATTTGCTCACCCTCCCACGCCGTGAGAGAGCAAGGTTTTTCGACGTACACATCTTTCCCAGCTTGCGCCGCCCAAATAGCCGCGAGTGCGTGCCAGTGGTCGCATGTCGCAATCACCACGGCATCCACCGATTTGTCGTCCAATGCCGCGCGCATATCCTGAACGACTTTCGGTCTCTCGCCGTTTTTCGTGAATTTGTTGGCTCGATCCTCCGCTCGACCTTGAATCGCGTCGGCGCAATAGATAAATCGTGCATCGTTTCGGGAGTGAAAACCTCCTCCAAGTCCCCAAGAACGACCCCCGCAACCGATCATTGCGAGGTGGACTTCATCGTTGGCGGGAGTTCCATAGACGGACGAGGAGCGAGAGAGCAGCGTCACGCCTGCCGCCAACGCTCCGGCGGAAAGAAATTCGCGTCGTTTCATAAAAAACCTTTCAGGATGGATAAAACACACAAAGTGAATAAAATAAACAAAACGCAGGATGCGGCTTCGTATCGAGCGCTTTCACGCCAGTGTAGCATATTTTCCCGCGAAAAACAACCGCAGGGTGATATTTTTTTTGGAGAAAAGAGACCTTTTTCGCGAATATTTGCGTTTGTCGATTGACAAAAGAGGGAAAATCTTTTATACTTCTCTGCTTTTGTACTCATCGTCGTTTAAAATTCCCGTTTTGCGCGACGCTTTGCGAGCCGTGGTGCGTAGCTCCAACGGCGGACGGTATCGGAAATTTCAACGAGAAGTATTATGAAACTCAAACGAGTTCGTTTTGGCACACATCAAGGTTCATAGAAATAGAAAAGGAGACCCAACATGAAGATAATCGAAACGCCCGAAGCACCAGCGGCGGTAGGACCTTATTCACAAAGCGTGGCGGCGCATGGTTTTTTGTTTCTTTCGGGACAAATCGCTCTCGACCCCGCTACGGGTGAGATTGTGGGCGAGACGATCGAGGAGCAGGCGCGTCGCGTGATGCGAAATATCGAAGCCGTTCTCAAGGCGGCAGGGACGGATTTCTCCCGCGTCGTCAAAACCACTTGTTTTTTGAAGCACATGAGCGATTTCGCACCTTTTAACGCCGTGTACGAGGAGTTTTTCGTCTCGCGACCCGCTCGTTCGTGCGTGGCGGCGGCGCAGCTTCCGCGCGATGTCCTGGTCGAGGTCGAAGTGATTGCCTTGCTACCCTCTGCGTGCAAAAATGGTTGCTGTTGCTCGAAAGATTCGGAAGATTCGAAAG
>JAUNBK010000079.1 GCA_030527105.1 Planctomycetia bacterium | reverse complement strand
TGCTCCGGATCCATCATCTCGGGCGGGAGCGTTTATCGAAGCATTCTCGGGTATCGAACACGCGTGAATAGCTACGCGCATGTGGAAGAGTCGATCGTTTTTTCGGACGTGGAGATTGGGCGCAAGGCGCGTGTGCGTCGAGCGATTCTCGATTGCGGCGTTCGAATCGAGCCTGGCACAGAAATAGGCTTTGACGCGGATTTAGACCGGGCGCGAGGATACCACGTCACGGAGAACGGCATCACGATTGTCGGCGGGACACCCTGCCATTTTGATTGAGCCAGAGTCGTTCTCGTTCTGTGGGCACTCTCACGCGGGGGGCCCGATCGATCGGGGGGCGGCTCCGGCTTGGCGCTTGAAGACCGCGTGTTCTGCCTGCGGGGCGGGGGAGGAAACCGGCGCAGCTGCGGTCTCTTTATACGGCTGCGTCGAGTGGGGGTATGTGTACGAGGTCCCCGAATTGGCGAGGAGTTCGTTCTCGTTTTGCTCTTGCTCGATGTAGGAGTTCAGGAGGCGTCGTGCGTCACGATGATTGGGGTCTAACGCGACAGCGCGCTCCAAGGATTGTCGAGCTTTGTCTGCGTCGCCAGCGAGAGCAAAAACGGAAGACATGTTGTAGCACGCGTCCGCTTCGGTCGAAACTTTGCGGAAACATTGATACGCACGCTCATAATCGCCGCTCAGCCCATACGCCAAGCCGAGGTTGTTGTTGTATTTGGGGTTCATCGGGTCCAAATCGACCGCTTTTTGGAGGTACTCAAATGCTCTTTCTCCGCGACCGTTGGAGAGATAGGCGTATCCCAAACCATTATACGGAGCGGCATTTTTCGGCTCCACTTCGATTGCCTTTTGGAAGAGTTCCTCCGCTTTGTCAAATTGTCCGAACCCATCATAAATGACCGCGAGTCGCGAGTAGGGTTCGTGTCGGCGCGTCAATTCGGGATTTTTCTCGTAGATATCCAATATTTTTTCATACGCTTGCCGTGCCTCGTGAACTTTTTGCGTGCGAGCCGATTTCTCCGCCTCCGCAAAGAGCATTCCGATCTCTTGCTCCAATTTGACGATTTTCTTGTCCTTGCTCGAAAAAGGATTGGAGTTTTTCGTGGTTCCGTCGCTTTTGCACCCCGTACCCGAAACGCAAGCCAAAACGCAAGCGAAAAAACAGACGAAAAGCACCAAAGAGACGAGACGACTCCCCGCAATAGTACGCGCAAAAAAAGTTTCGCTTGCGCATTTCGCGAACGCGTTATTCGTTTTCATGCCTGATTCTCCTTTATTTTTCCGTTCCAACTTGTTTTTATACTCATCGTGCTTTATACTCGTTCCTTTTAAAATCCCCGTTTTGCGAGCCGCGTGCGTCGCGCGGAGGCATCAAGGGGTGCGCGTCATATTCACGAGCACAATTTTACGACTCGCTCCCTCCAACATCGGCACCTTCAATTCCGGATTCTCGGAGCGCATTCGCACAAACTCCGCCTGAATCGCGCGAAGCATCTGATCGGCATTTTCCGTTGTGACTTTTCCTTTGAGGAATATCCGATTTTGGAAGAGAAAGACAGATATTTCTTCCCCGAGTCCCAAGTCCGCGAAATGCCGCTCCAGCGCGACGCACCACCGACCAAGGTAGTCGTTCTCCAGCGTCGACGAATCGACAATGACTCGAAATTCAAGTGGAGCAACCCCACTCTGGCGAAAATGAATCCGCAACCGCGTTTCGCCGGGCACTTTCCCAATGAGCGAAAGTTGTTTCTCCGTGATTTCTACCGTGTCGCCAATCTCTTGATTCTCCACCTCGACGCGATCAATCACGTCGTTCGCGTTGAGGACGACACCTGCGCAAGGCGCGACGCGAATCGTTTGAATCGACTCCTTCCGGGCGACAGGCGGCGTGGACGACGAGTTGGCTTTCGACCCTCTCTTTGAGGATATTTTCACGAATCCCGCAGGTTCCTCAGCGGGGGCGGAACTCGCAATCGTGGTGCTTCCCAAGCCGCTTGAGACCTCAGGAGTGCTCGAGGAGGAGGTTTTTCTTGCAGACCTGCCCGATATTTTCACGAACCCTGCTGTCTCTGATTGCGACCCAACGGGAGGGGAGAGAGAATCGACTTGCGGCGCTGCCACTTGACTTGAGCTGTCCGAAAATTCTAAAGGCAACGGGCTTTCGTCCTCCGCCCGACTCTCACTTGCCTGACTCTCTTCGGCACGGGTCTCCTCTGCCGGCGGAATTTCACGTTTTGAGGCATCAGCCACCATGAAATCGTTCTCCGAAAGGCGTGTCGAGTCCCCCGATAGCCGTACCGATCCCGCTCGACTGTTGGGGGCTTGGTGTTCTATCGCCTCCGCGACTCTTTGCGTGATGATTTTGTCCAACGATTGAAGCAAATCTTCCGTATAACGTCGGCAGACCTGCTCGACCTGTTGTTCTTCAATTCGAACCTCGTCACGCAGTTCTTGGGCGATTCGCGCGCATATTTCTTCCGTAGCGCGTTCCACAACCGCCTCGGCAATTTGCTCCACGAGGCGCTCTGCGTCTGCGGTTTTCTTTGTCCTTGCTGTTTTCTCCGCCTCCGCAGGCTTCCCTCGCACGGATGCAGGGCTTAATGGGAATGTTGGCAGCCCATCCGATCGTCTTCTCTCTCCCGCGACGGCTTGTTTGGCTTCCCTGCTATTCTCGCCATCGTGGGTATTTTCTTGTGTCTCGGCGTCAAGAATCAAAAGACCGTCTGTCGCTTCATTCTCTCCCGAGAAACGAAGGACTTCAGGAGGCGTCGCGGCTCGTGTCTCCAACCCACCGGTCTCCAATTCCCCAGCTTCCAATTCCTCGGGCGTGGGAAGCACAATGTCGATCGGCGTGTCCTCTTCCTCCACACCCATCAAGTCGGCATCCGAAGCTGTATCCGAAGCAGCACCCGAATCGGCACCCCAATCAGCATCGTTGCCAACGGATTTCCCCACTGCCTCCCCCACAAATGCGGGAGTAGGCGCGGGCGCGCTTGGCGAAGGAGTTCTCTTCGGCTGCAGGGGCGTTTTCGCTTGAACGTGTGCATTCTCCAATGGCGCGGGGCGCAGCGTAGGCGCAGGTTCCGCAAGCGGTGCGGGGAGCGTGTCGCTATAAAATTCGTTCGGCGGAAGGAGGACGATGTCGGTTTCGTCTGTGGAAAATGCCGATTCGGACTCCGCGTAATTCACGAGAAGTATCGAGGAAGTCGGGAGACCATACCCTTCCGCCTCGGATTGCGCGCTCTGGGTATACGCTGCGTACTCCACTGCCGACATACTTTGCGACGCAACGCTCTCGGAATCGCCCCGAGCAGCCCCCTCAGGATCACTCCCAAGGGCGTCTGACGCGGCATTTTGAGGCGATTTTCCTCCTGCCGGGGGGGCACTAAAAATCCCCATATCCTCTAAACCAAACGAGAAAATATCAACGGGCGTCGATTCGTGCGCCGTCTTTTGAGGCTTTTCCTCGCTGGTGGCTAAAACGGGAGTGGGTTTCTCGTCCTTTTTCTCCGGTTTTTGCTCTAGTTCTGGTACCAAATTCGACATTGCCGCTTTGTCCATGCCAAACGTGAAGGAGATTCCCTCTTCTTTCCGCGTCTTTTTCATCGGGGCGCGAGTCAAACGCTTGATTTTGGGCGCCGATGCCGATGTGGGAGGAGGCACGACGCTTGGTACCGGACTCGCGACGGGCTTCGAAACTCGCGCCACGGGAGGCTGCTTCGTTGCTTCGTGAGTCTCCACACTCTCCTCCACGCTGCTTTCCAACGCCTCCAAGGAGACGCATTGAATCGTCGAGTACGGCTCCGCTTGCGTCTCAACCTCCTGCACTCTTCGCACCGCAGCATCCAGCGCAGCCTCCACACGAGGATCGACCTCCAACGTCTGCGGGGGAGCGATCTCCGCGACTGCGGGCGCAAGTGCCTCTGGCAGAATCGGCGTCTGTGGTAGAATCGACGTCTGCGGCAGGGTGGGGGTCTTCGAGTCCGTCGCAATGCTCAACGGTGAGAGCGTTTCTTCTGCCGCAGCAATCGGCATACTAATTGGCGTGTCAAACGACGTCTCAAGTGGCGGCAGTCCCGGCAACTCCAAATCCGAATTCAAATCCGCCCCCAAAACGTCCTCATGATTCGATTGCGGTGGCACGGAAGGCGCTGTCGCTACCTGGTCCGAGACGGGCGCAAGCTCGCACTCCTCAATACTCGGCGGGATGAGACCATTGGTGTTCCAACGAAAGACCTTCTCTTCCTCATCGCACGTCGACTCGGGAGCCGCATTCGCAACGCATTGTCCCGGCAAGTCGTTTGGCAAATCATCAGGCAAAAGCTCTGGCAAATCTCCGCTCAAGCCCGATTGTTGCGCAACTGCAGGCGGGTCGGTCTGCACGACAGGGGGGGCGGCTCGCGTGGCGGCAGGGGCGGCTCCGGGGGTGTCCCAAAGCATCTCACGAACCAACGTGCCGTCCAAATAGTACTCTCGAACGCGACACGTCGGGGAGATTCGATATTCGTTCAACTCTCCATTGCGTCGAGGTTTCGAGGCAGAATCAGCGGATGTGGCAGGAGTGGAGGCGGCAGAGGCGTTGTCGCCAGCCGGCATTGGTGCATTCCCACTTGGCAACGTTGTGGGTGCCGCTGGCGCTGCTGCGGAACCCGTTTCGAAAAAATCGCTCAAACGTCCACGGCGCGAGTTCGAAGGAACCTCTTCTCCAACGCAGACGCTCCCAAACAAAAGTGCAAAATTCAGAACAACGAGACCGATGCGGTGCAGCGTTCCCTTGTTTGAACCATGTTTCGTGTTGTTTCTCTCGTTATTCATGCGGATTCCCAACGTTTTGTTTGCGACGATTGTGCTTTTGCGCCAAAAAAACAGCGCATTTCTTTATACCATACCTGTAATATCGGCCGTTTGGGTTGTGTCGATTATAAAATCTGGATAAAATTTTCCGATTTTCGCGATTGTGGAAAAGATGCGACGAAAAAATACCGATATTTCTTGCAGAGGGTGCGACATTTCCTCTCAAGCTCGGTCGGGCGGAGTGCCTCGTGGCGTTTTTGGAGCGTTCCTTATGCGAAATTTCCTTATGATACAATTGCGTTTGTTTTTATTGTGGAGTCTCTCTCTCCCTGTGTTTGTTGGGGCGCCCTGTGTGTATGGCGCGGAGAAAACTCCCTCGGGGAAAACTCCTACAACCTCCACGGAGAGAGTCGGCGCCGGGGTCGTTGATGCCCAGGGTGTTGATGCCGGGGGTGTCTTGAGAAATCCGCAGTCGGTCGAGATTCCCTTTGTGTGGAAGAATCGCGAGGAAGCCTCCTTTTTTACGCAATTCGCACGCAACGCGGACTCCTCCACGCGTGGTCGATCGGCTCCCTTGCTGCGTTCTGGGGCGTTGTGGGAGAGTGAGCATTTTTCTATTCGTGTCGTTTCGAAAGAGTGCGTGAGCGAGCAAAAACTCACCCAACTCGTTTGGCGGGCGGAGGAGACGCTTCGAGAAGCCGAGGCGGTTGCGAAATTGTGGCGTTCCGAGGTGGACTCTCTCGAGAAGACGCGGCAGAAGAGCGCGTCGAAAACCCTCTTGGTTCTCCACGATGGAGAGTATTTGGACGATCTGGGGGGGGGCGTCTGCGTGCCAGAGTGTCAATTTTTCCCGAACGACAAGACGCTTTCCCTGAATCTTCACGCCGCCGATTCCCCGAAGTTTTCGTTGGCGATGCGCGAGGCAATTTTTCGACAGACGCTCCACTCTGGGGGCGAGGCGGAACGCTTTCCTCTCTGGGTACAGGAGGGGTTGGCGCTTATTTTTCGTGGCGAGACGCTCCCGACGACGGAGGGTGTCTCGAAGGTCGCCTCTCTTGAGCAACTCGCACGAGTGGGGAATTTGCCCCAAGATGCGCGTCAGCGGGAGTGGTTCCAACGCGAGGCGTTTCTCGCGACGAGCTACTTTCTTCGAGCGAACGAGGGACGAACGTTTGAGAGATTTCTTCGAGCGATTGGGGACTTCCTCAACGACGACTCGAGCCATGCGCAACGACAATTCCTCCAGACGTTGGAGGGGTGGTCTGCCGAGCAAAATATGGTGCCGTTTGATAAGTGGGTGCAGAATCCAAACAAGTCGGACCTCGCGATTCTGTGGGATCGATACGTGCCTCTCTTGAATGGTCGCAAGGGCGAAATAATCGAAATGACGGACGAGATGCGCAATATGCTTGTCGAGTGCGCCATTCTTTTGTGTGTCGCTCAGCAATACGAACAAATGGTTGCCCAAAATTCGCCGCCGGAGGAGAAAAAGTCGACGCCAAACGGCGTGAAAGTCGTGGAGTTTGGCGCGAAGCCGACCCCGGTCGAAAATGTCGGGGGAAATGGAGACGAAAAGGCGGAGAAAGAACTCGAGGAAGACGCGGACTTGAAGCGTTTGGGCAACGTGTATCGATGGTTTAGCGACGTGGAGAATCCGCAATCGTTCATCCTTCCCAATGGCGAGGCGATTGGCGCAGCGTGCGACGCCAGCGTGGTGAGGCGCTTGTTTTATCCGCCGGGGAGACGCTATTTGCTCCAATATTATAGGGAACACTTGGTACTTGCCGCGACGTTCGACAATGGCGAGGCTGCCTACGTCGAGCTGCTCCCGACGGAAGGAGGGCGTGTCGTCCGCATTTTGGGCTTTGAAGAGGCGGAGACTCCTCAAAATTAAGGAGAGAATTCATGTTCCTGCGTTTGATTTGTTGTGTCGTCCTCGCGCTCCAAGTGGCAAGCGTTTCGGCTCAAGACGCCGGGGGGGATGGGCTGAATGAGGAGCTTATCTTCGATTCGGAACCAATTCTCCCGGGCTTGGAGGACTTCGACGAAAACCCCGCGCGCGAGTCTGACCCGCCGGAAATCATTTTGCCCGGATTGGATGAGGAAGAGCTTCCTCCACTTGAAGAGACGCCCACCCAGGAACCTACCCAAAATCCCGCTGAGTCTTCAGCTGAAGGGGCGGACGATTTTGAATTGCCGGGTTTGGAAGATTTCCCTGACGTCGAGTCAGGCGCGGGACAAGAATCAGGCGCGGAACAATCGCCCGAAGCGGATTTGGTGCCGGTGGAGCGCGAAAAGGTTGAGGAGACAAACAACCTGAACGACGAAACCAACGTGGAGGTCGAGCCTGACGAAAACGCGCTTCCGGGTCTTTCTCTGGACGAACCCTCTTTGGACGAACCCTCCGAGAAGCCTGCGCCTCCGAAGCCCGAGTACTCTCCCGAAGATCGCGCGCGACAGAGTCGAATCCTCGAAACACTCAAAATTTACGAGCAAATCGGCATGGCGTCTGACGAAAATAGTCCCGCGGAGATTATCGCGTTTATTGTCCCTTTTGGTTGCGATTGGGATATTTATTTCGGCAGCCGCGAAGAAAACGAAAAACTCAACGCCATTGCGGCTTTATGCTGGGGCGTCCCTATGCGTGGCGAATTGGCATTCCTCCGTCGCGACGATCGACTCGTCCCACGAATTGGGCACGGAATCCAACAATACAACGGACAGCTTCTGGCGGCGCTCGCCATTGCGCGAGTTCGCAAAGACTATTGCTTCCCTGGGGCGGGAGCCGCTCTCGGACGCGAAACCACCGCGGAGGATATCGAGGAGCGAAAAAGGGCACGAAAAGCGTTTAATGTCCAAAACCTCGTCGCTTTCGAGCAGCAGAATTGCCGCGCGGGGAGGGATTTGTCCCAGACGCTCATTGGTTTGTCGTACTATCTTTCTTTTTCGGACGTGTGGCTCAATAGCGACAAGGAACCGTGGAATCTTGAGAAGATTTTGTATTACGAGCTCCAACGACCGATGCAGGCGGGCGACCCTTCGGGAACGAATCAACTTTTGGGTCTGATTTATGCGGTACGTTGTTGGAAGATGCGCAACGCTGGCGCTCCAACGCAGGGCGAGTTTCTCCGTGCGGAACGATATTTGGAGAAATTTCGAGAATTCGCGTATTCGATTCAGAACTCCGAGGGTTGTTGGCACCCAAAATTCTTCCTCCAAAAGGGGAGCGATCCCAAGAATCCCCTCGGGATGCTCGTCGCGGGGGGGCATATCCTCCGGTGGCTTGTTGCCGCGACGCCTATGGAGGAGCTAGACGACCCAAGATTGAGCCGTGCCGTGGACGCCGTGGAGCGAATGCTTCGCGAGCATCTGACGCAGTGGGACCCCTCCAGCGCCTCACAACGCGAAATTGAAGGCGTTGCCGCTGCCCTCCACGCATTGGAAGTGTTCGAAAAACGAAGGTTTAAAGATTAAGCCCTTCGAGACACGCACGAGTTTCTCAATTTTGATTCAGGTGGCTTCTCACTTCGGGATACAACGCAGGATTGGTCGCGATTGCGTCGCCGGTCGAGAATTCTCGAGCGCCGTTCCACCCAGAGAAAACGCCGCCCGCCTCCTCAATCACGGGTTGAAGCGCAGCGGAATCCCACACGCTCATTTCGGGATCAATCATGCAATCTGCCCGACCTGTGGCGACAAGCAGGTATCCATAGCAATCGCCCCACGTTCGAGTGAGTTTCGCGCTTTGCAAGAGTCGCGCCCATGATGTTTCGCGTTGTGTCTCGTGAAACGTTTTTTCGTCCGTCGTGAGAACGAGCGCGTCCCGCAGCGTGGCGCAATTGGAGACCCTGGCTCTTTGAGGCACGCCTCCTTCTCCACGGACGTACCACGCCCCGCCGCCCTTCATGGCGTAGACGCATTCGTCCAACGCAGGGATATAAATGACGCCAACGACCGCTTTGCCCTCGAATTCGACCGCCACGAGCGTCCCGTAGAGCGGAACCCCATGGACGAAAGACTTCGTGCCGTCGATCGGATCCAAAATCCATCGGAACCCCGATTCCCCCTCGCGCGTCGGCAGCTCTTCCCCCAAAATCGCGTCGTTCGGGAACGCTTCCTCGATAAAACGCCTCAAAAGCGCCTCCGTCGATTTGTCGGCAATCGTCACGGGTGTCGCGTCTTGCTTCGTCTCGATTTGATAATTGTCGCGTTGAAAGTACTCCAACGTGTGTCGTCCCGCAACTCGAGCGAATCGAACGGCCTTCTCCAATCGGTTTGATATTTGTTCTGAACTCATAATTCTATGCTCTTTCTCCTTTATACTCGTTCTCCTTTAAAATTCCCGTTTTGCGCGACACTTTGCGAGCCGTGGTGCGTAGCTCCAACGGCGGGCGGAGCCGGGATTTTCAACGCAAAGTATTAAAAACAGGCGCTTCCGCCGACTCCTTCAGAAAGTTTATTCTTTATTTTGAGCGCAAACCTGCTGCGCGAGGGTCTTCCCACATGCTTCTGCCGCGCGGTCGTTCGGCATTTGTGACGCGAGAGGATACTCGTTTGGCTTGCTTTCGATCATGTAGTTTGTCTGCGTGGGGAACGCGAACGAAACGCCGAGGTGTTCCGCCAGGTTGAGGATGTTCAAAATCAACTTTTCGCGCATCTCCTGTTCCACAAGGTAGGAATCCACCCTGAGAAAAAGACGCACGAGCACATCGACGGAAGAAGCGGAGAGATTCGTGACGCGGACGCAAATATCCTCTCGCCGCACGGATTCTTCGTTCTCGAGGATCTCTCGCACCCCCGCAACAAACGCCTTGAGAAGCACGACGGGCGTGTCGTATTGGAGCGCCAGCGTCGTCAAAAATCGTCGATACTCGCGCCGACTCATGTTGTCGATCGTGCTCGACGCCAGCGTGCTATTCGGGATAAAAACGCACGAATCATAAAACGTACGAATACATGTGGAGCGCAAACCGACCGTTTCGACCGTTCCTTCAATCGTGCCCGAGATGATGTGGTCGCCCACGGAGAAAGGTCTGTCCATGAGAATCGTGAGGCTTCCAAAAACGTTAGAAATCGTCTGCTGCGCCGCGAGAGCCACCGCGATACCACCAATTCCCATGCCGGAGATAACTCCCCACGCGGAGAAGCCGAATATTTGGATGATTGCAATGACGCACAACGAAATCACGAGAAATTTCAAAATCCCCGACGCGAACTCGACGATAACGTTGCCAATTTTGTTGTTGGATCGCTTCAGTCGTTGCCGCGTCCAAAGGCTAAAAACGTCCACCATGCGCATGAGCGTGATCATGAGGAGAAACACTCCCAAGGGGTGGATCAAGAAGCCAGCATAGCGCAAAATCAGGGGCGAGACTTGGACGAAACGAAAGCCAGCCAGCCAGATGTAGAGCATCACGAAGTACGACATAGGGCGCAGCGCGCGCTTCAAAAGCGTGGCGTAGCATTTTTCTCCCCGAAGGAATCGCGCTCCAAACATGATGAGCGGCGTGATTAAAACGGGTGTCAGCCGTGCCGCTCCGATGCCGACTAGGATGAAGATTCCGACGACAAGCCATTGAAACAACGTGAGACCATAATACTCAAGGAAAAAGGACTCCGGAAGCCGACGCATCCAGGTGTTTTTCGTGATTGATGGCGCTTTCGACTGGATTTGCGCGTAGAATCGAGGTATGTCGACTATCGTTGCCGCGCCGAATTGCCACGTGCCGTCGTCTTGTTTCACGAATTGAATCGCGTGGTAGTTTTTGTCCGGGTGGAGATAAAACGTTTTTTGAGGGTAGTCCTCCGGAATCGCACGAAGGTAGAAATTATCGAGTCGCGAGAGAATCCCCAACAACTTGAATGCCAAATCTTGCTTTTGAATATCCGTGAGTTCCGGCTGCTTCGAGAAATCCATCGCGAGCATGGCATCCTCATAATGATACGCAAGCGCGCTATTCAAGAAAAAACGCACAGTCTCCCTCGGGCTGCGCAAATTCTGCATCTTCTCTAAACGCAAAGGATCCACAATTGGCGTGGCGTGAGGCGCATTTTTCTTCGCTCCCTCGTCTGCTTGAGTGCTCCCCTCTGCCATCTCTTCCGCGTTGGGTGTCGAGTTGGGTTTCGTGTTGGATTCATTGTGAGCGCCAGACCCATTGAGAGGCAGCTCCAACCCCAAAGGTTTCTTGTCCTCTGGAATTTCTTCTTCAGACGCAGGCGCAGGCACGTCCGTCGTCTCGTCCTGAGGCGCGTCAAACAATCTCCCCGCCAAGTCGTCGGGCGTCTCTGGTGTTGTACCCTCAGGCGTCGCACCCTCAGGAGCCACACTTTCGCCACCCTCCACACTCACCACGCTCGCCGCAGTGTCGTTTTGCGCACAGCAGAGGTCGGCATGGAGCCAAAAATAGCCGCAGAGAAAGAACGCGATCCATAATATCTCGTGACGCCTCATTGATACAACCCCCTTCTACTCAACGTGCTATAATTTTGCTATCCAAATTAGCGTCGCAACGATAAAAGCTCCTCCACCACGTCCGCGCAACGAGAGCGAACGTCGTTTTGCTCCCACCAATCGTGCGGCTTGTGGTACAACTCCATCCAACGAGCCTCATCAAGCGTATCGCTATATGTGCCGCCGAGCGTGCCGGGATGTGCTTCCTCAGGCGTCTCATCCAGCCCCGTGAGAAACCATTCGTCCGTGGCAATCGCCCAACGTGGCGCGTCCTCGATACGTACGTGAGAGCGGAATTGCGCGTCGGGGTCTTGCTTCTCCAAAATCAATCGAAAATCCTCAGGAGAGACCAACGAGTGGCAGCGCGTTGCCTCGAATTTCTTTTTCGAAAACCGAATCCACCAGGGGAGTTGCACCTCGGCATGATAAAGGAGCGTGTCGACCTCAGCTGGCGTCTCGCCACTCACGCCCAAAATCGCTAAAATCGAATCTTGCACACCCGGAAGCTGGAGCCATTGATCCAACTCATCGAGCGTCCACACGTGAAAGTGTGCCCAGAGAAACGCCTCATCCGATGCCTCGCCCGACGCCTCATCCCCCAACGGCCGGCTCTCGGAGAAGAAGTCCGTGGGAGACGCGAAATAGGCGTCGTTGAACCACTTTGGCGTGCCGATTCCCTCGTCGTCCGTGACGAAAATATTTTTTCCCCGGCAAAAAGAAGGAACCTGCGCACCAAAAGAGTCCCACAACGTCGCCAGCGTCGCGAGTCCGTCGCAAGAGAGCGTGTAGGCTCGGTCGAAGAGGGTGCATTTTAACGAAAATTCATCCAAGCCGGGCGTAGAAGCGCGTTTGTTTCCATAGCACCCGGCTCGATATATCGGGAAATTTTCAAGTGTAATAATCGTTCGCACGTTATTCGCCAAAAATCTCCTCAAGCGCCGACGTGAGAACATCGCCTCGGGCTTTCGTCGAAATCACGTTGCCGTCTTTGTCCACCAAAATGAGGCACGGAATCCCCATGATACCATAGTACTGCGCCGGGTCTTCCGCGCCCGTTCCGCCGTCCTTCTGAACAATGACCTTCCACGGCAATTTACGCTCCTCGAGGAATTTCGCAAGGCGTTCCATGTCGTGATCCAGACTAAAACCAACGATCTCGAAACCTTTGTCGTGATACTTCTCGTAGACTTTTTCAAGGTTGGCAATCTCGTGGACACACGGACCGCACCACGTCGCCCAGAAATCAACGAGAACGACTTTGCCCTTATAATCTTCGAGCGACACCGACTCGCCATCGAGCGTGACGCCCACAAGCTCCATCGGATTCCCCGTGAGTGTGAGTCGACGTGCGATACCCGCAAGACGTGGACCAACACTCGCGACCTGTGGGTCTTCGGACGCCGCAAGCGCCCTTTGGAGCGACGTACACGCATTATTAATCGCATCCGCACTACCACCAATACCATCCGCCATCGAAATCACACGAAGGAACGCGCTCATTGTTTGGCGCGTAATCGACTTTTGCTCCTCAAAACGAGTGGCAAACTCCGCAACCTTCGCCAACAACGCGTCCATCTCCTCGGTGTTCGGCATCCGCTGCATATATTGGAGCGACATCATAAGCTGACTCACTTCCACGTTGAGAGCCTCTTTCTCGGCACCACGCTTCTTGAGGGCATCAATCAGACTCTGGCACGCGGCGTCCAGCCCTGCTTTGTCGCGCATATAGAGCGATCGCATCGTCCCCAACTTCGTTTCCACCGCAAGCTGAAGCGCCTCGGGAGAGCAATTCGCGTCCGCAAGGATAATGTCTGCCGCCTCACTCAAAAGCGTGAAAATCTTCTCAAACGTGCGAATCGCCTCTTCTTCTTGCATTCCGCGCACTTCGGCGAAAATGTTGCGCGTATTCTCACGATGAAACTTGATGAATCCCACCATCGCGTCCGTCGTTTTTTCGCTCGGCAACTTCGAAAGCACCTCAAGAGCCGACGGCTTCGCTTCTGCTGCTTCGCTTGTCGTGTCGTTCATGGCGTCCGATTTGATAGCTTCCGTTGCCTCTTTCGCAGGAGCTTCATCCGCCACATCGGGATAGATTTTTGCCAACTCTTCCATGATTTTCCCACGGACGTCGAGCGAAATCAACTTACCCTCCGCGTCGATAAGGAACATGGCAGGGATACCCGTGACTTTGAAGGTTTCGTGGAAGGGAACCACACCTTCTTCGTCCGAATCAACAACAATAACCCACGGCAACTTGCGCTCTGCGACGAATTTTTCAAGCGCCTCTCTGTCTTCATCAATGCTGAGTCCGACGATTTCGAAGCCGCGCTCGTGATACTTCTCGTACGCTTCGAGCATGTTGGGTATTTCTCCCACACAAGGACCGCACCAAGTTGCCCAAACGTCGACCAAAACGGTCTTTCCTTTGAAGTCTTCCATGGAGAGTTTTTTGCCATCCAACGTTTGAACCGGGAGCGCGACGGGCTTGCCCAACATCTCGAAGAGCGCCAACTCTCCGCGAATCTGGTCCGCAATACCCTTAAGTCCCTCGGAGTCGGATTTGTCCGCAAGCTCGATGAAGATGGGGAAGATCGCCTGTTTTTGCTCGACCGAGCCTGCGCGATAAAGGAGAACCATAATCGGAGTGAGCATCATTTGCGACGTCTCCGTGGTGAGGCACTCTGCCGCTTCGGGTCGGCTGATTATTTTGCCAAAAGAATCGAACACCTTGTTGAGCAACGCTTGAATCTGCTCCTGCGTCTGCTCTTGGGGGGCGCTACGCAAATCGTTGAGCACGTTCACGTTCTCAAAGAGATCCGCATACCACTGCGCAATAACGTTGAGTTTCTCGTCGTTCTTTTTCGCGACGGCGGCTTTTACGTCGTCCGTATTGAATTCCTTGTTGCTCAAATTGAGGAACTTGAGCGCGACGGCTTCCTTCATCTGCTCGAATGTCGAATCGTCAGACGCGAGTACAAAATCGACCGCCTCGTCGTGCGCCTTCATGAGTTTGGCGAAGATTTCGTTCCCCTCCGCTTCCTCTTTGCCCTGCATGAGTCGAGTGACTTTTTGTCCGAACTCTTCATCAAAGAACGATTTCGCAAAGGCGAGGCAGTTCTCTGGTGTGGGATTTTGGGGCAGCGTCAAAAGCTCCTTCAAAAGCGCCTCGGCAGCCTCGGCAGAGAGTGGTTTTTGCGCCTCAAGCTGCGCCAGTTTTTGGTCAAATGTACCCTTCAGGCTCCGAATTTCTTCCGAAGAGCTTTTCTCCGCCACGTCTCGCAACGCCACGAACAATGCCTCTTTGACTTCGGGCGTCGCCGTGTACTCCGCGAGCATCACGACCGGGAGCAAACTCTGCATCGCGCTGGGGGTGAGATATTCCAACGTCTTGGCGTCCTTCAAAAACTCAATTGTGCCGCTGAGAACGTTCTCGAAATCTTCCTCCGAGGGTTCCTCCACGCCGCCCATCAGACTGCGGACGGAATCGTTTAACGCGTTCAATTTGCCGTACCATGCGACAAAATCGTTGAGCGTCGCGTCGTTGCGCTTCTCGATGGTGCTTTGGAACGTCTCAAAATCAAACGCCTTTTGGGAAGCAAAACGCAGCCTCATTGGCAACGCTTCAATGATCTGCTCCGCCGTTGCTTTTTCGTGCAGAAGCAAGAGGTCGAGCGCGTCCGTGTGCGCAGCGAGAATCTTCTCCACAACCGGCATCGCTTCTTCTTCGGGCTTCCCTTGAAGGAACGCCTGAAGCGTCTGGAACGTCGCTGGGTCGTTGAGTTGCCCCGCAAACTTCAAGAGTGCCTCAGGAGTGCGCCCCTCGGGCAGGTTTTGCAACGCTTCCACCGCAGCCGTTACGTCTTTCGGCGCGAGTGCCGGACCCAACAGCGCGTCTATTTCGTCTGCGGAGAGTGCTTCTTCAGCAGGCGCTTCTTGAGCAGGCACAGCATCCGCCATTGCTTGCGAAACAATGGGCGTCGCCGACTGCCCCACGCCCTCGACTCCCTGGGCAAAATTGTTCCCGATGAGCAACATCAGCGGGACGACAAACAATGAAACCATTTTTTTGTTCATAAAAATCCTTTAAAAACTCCAGTTGAAATTGGAAATTTGAATGGAACAGGCGACGATAACGATTCGTGCACCACAATATTTCGCGTCCTTTGTGCCATACGGCACTATATGTATTCCGACTCTACACCCGGCTACATAGTCCAATTGTTGGGGATAATATTCCCCTTCTGCACCACAACAATGCCATCGACCACTTGGCAATACTGGCTCTCCTCCGAATTCTGAACGTCCCCTTTGTTGACGATACGAACTCGTTGACCTATTCGGCAGTTTTTATCGATAATGGCGTTCTCGATGTAGCTCCCCATGCCGATGCCGAGAGGGATGCCGCACGCGTCGTTGTCGGCATCCACCTCGTGCTCGTAGAAGTCCGACCCCATAATGACGCAATTCCGAATCGTGACATTCTCGCCAATGTGACACCGGACACCAATTACAGAGTTCTCAATTACCGCACCTTTCCCAATTTTACACCCATCAGCAATAAGCGAGTCGGCAATCGTTGCGCCCGAGACTTGCGTGGAGGGCAAAAAGCGTGCGTTCGTATAAATCGGCGCGTTCGGCTCAAACATATTAAACGGCGGCTCCGGCTTCGCCAACGCAATGTTTGCGTCAAAAAACGAGCGAATCGTTCCAATGTCTTCCCAAAAACCGTCGAAAATATACGTGAAAACTCTCTTCGAACGAATCATCGCAGGGAAAACTTCCTTCCCAAAATCCTTATAATCCGTCTTCGTGAGCGCGTCGACGAGCGTCCTCTTGTTGAAGATGTAGATTCCCATGCTCGCAAGACACGAACGCCCACGCGCCTCTATCCCACGCTCAGAGAGGAACTTCGATTCAATCTCAAACCCTTGCAATTCCTCGACCGATTGCGGCTTCTCGAGGAACCCTTCCACCTGCGCCTCTTCATTCACGCGCATGATGCCAAGACCAAACGTGTCCTTTTTCGCGACCGGGATGGACGCAATCGTCGCGTCCGCCTTCGACTCAATGTGGAGATCGAGCATTTTTTGGAAGTCCATGCGATAAAGTTGGTCGCCCGAAAGGATAATAACGTGCTCGACATTATTACTTTCGATGTAGCGCATCGATTTTTTCACCGCGTCCGCCGTCCCTTGGTACCAATTGGGATTCTCAATCGTTTGTTCCGCCGCGAGAATTTCGATGAAGCCGCGTCGATAGCTGTCGAAGTTGTAGGTGCTTCGGATGTGCCGATGCAGACTCATGGAGTTGAACTGCGTCAAAACGTAGACCTTGAGGATTCCGCTATTGATGCAATTCGAGATAGGAATATCGATAAGACGATACTTCCCCGCCACAGGAACCGCCGGCTTGGAACGCACTTTCGTGAGTGGATACAGCCGGGTTCCGCGTCCGCCGCCTAAAATGAGCGCTAAAACATTTTGCATGATTTCACCTTGGATAAGTTTTTGGAGCCTACTCTTCTATCCCTACCCAATTGTATCAGAAATTTCAGAACTTGGGTATAGGGGGGGCGCTTTTTTTGAAGTTTTTTTTCTTTTTTTCCGCGCTCTCTATTTGTCCTATTTGCTCTATGTCTCCCATTTGCTCCGTGGCGCGCAGAAGACGCAGGCGGCGCGGAGCGCAGAATGCACAAAGTCCGCAGGATGCGCAGAGGGCACAAAAAAAACCCGACGCATCTTACAACACGTCGGGCAAGCTACCCGACGAGGATTCGAACCTCGAACAAGGGCACCAAAAGCCCTTGTGTTACCATTACACCATCGGGTAAAATCTTTAACGCTGATTCACAAAAAGGAAATACTCTTGGATTCCCAACCTCATCTGCCCCCGAGTCACACGAGGCAACTCTCAAAGCTCGCGAAGCCCGCTCTCCAAGTGTCGCGGTTGAGTATATCCTAAAAAAATTTTTTTTCAAGGGGGGGAGCAAATATTTTTTCACACCTCCACCCCTCACACCTCCG
>JAUNBK010000078.1 GCA_030527105.1 Planctomycetia bacterium | reverse complement strand
CATACCACCCAGGCCGTTCATGCCGTTCATGCCGAGGATTTGGTTGTTGTCACCGCCGCCAGCGAACTGCGCCAAGACGGGTCTCACGGCAAATGCCTGCGGGAGCCGCACGGCAATCGGTTTGTCGGTTTTGTTTTCGATGAGGACGCGTCCTTCGCGAATGTTCCCCTGAATGACGCCCGCATCGATTTGGTTGTCTTCAATTGCTTTGAAGAAGTCGACTTCCACAGCCCCCTCGGCTGCTTTTTCTTCGAATTTCCCCGCTTCTGCACGTTTGGACATATCCTTCGCCTTCGCTTTAGCGGCTTTTGCGACCTCCTTGTCTGCGGCGAGGCACCAAACACCTAAAACGAGCACAAGCGAAAAAACGACTGTTTTGGTTAAAATTCGGGACATAGGTTTACTCCAAATTTGTTGAGATTCTAAAAATCTGTGCGTGTTGTCTTTTGGACTTGCCACGCGATACCGCTCATTCCCACATTTTACACCAAAAAAATCTCTTGCATAGTCTGGAAGGGGAATTTTTTGAGAAATTTCTTTGCAATTTTTCTTTTTTTCCCCTATAATCGCCATAACAAATAGAGTTTCCATGCAAAATGTCTCTCGTGTTGTGCCCCCAAAAATAAACAACATTTTTTTGGAGAGCACGAGTGCTCCCCCTCCATGAAAAGACCACTCTTCTGGAAGATGGGAATTTGTTGGAGAAATCCTTTCCTCAGCGAAACACCCCGTCAGCCTACAGTTGCCACCCCGTTGCGCACAAAGACTGCCGCTCCTCCGGGCTGGGTTAGAACTTGAAATTCACGGCAAGCGTCATATGATGGCTCCGTGCGGTGCCCAAGGCGACGTATTGCGTCGAGTAGAGGGCGTACTCGATTCCGATGTTCATTTGCTTCGTGAAATCATAGGAGAGATTCGTGTAGAAGACAGAGTTTCGCCCCCTCATTCCCTCGCAAAGACGCGAATTCCACGGGTCGTCGATGCCTAAACCCATGGTGTAGTGCAGCTCCTTCGTGAGATCGTACGAGAACGCAACCCAACCACCGGTCGCGCCGACGCTTTCGAGTGTCTGCGGGTTGATGTCCTGAATTACGGCGCCAAGGCAGCAGCCGAGAAGCTCGCCGCAAAAGAATTCTCCGCTGATGAACGCCCTGTCGCTAAAGCGAATCATCGCTTCGGCGTGAATCCCCCACGAGAAACGGTCGAATTGATCGCTGTGGTCGCTCACGTTTTCGTATCTTTTGTCCGCCCACCTTCCGCCGATGCCGAACATGGCGCTTTTGAAGGGTCCGAAGGAATCAAAGGTTCTCTCGATTCTCAGTTGGACTTCCGGCCAAGATGCCATTTTCCCGTCGTAAGCGCCGTTGAGCGTCCCGGCAAGCGCGGCGGTGTTGGAGCTTAAAATCGCGCCTTGGATGGCGAAGCGTCCGTTTTCTCGTTTGAAGTATCGATCGTATCGAATCATCGGACGTCGGAATCCGCAGCTTCCACCACCAACCGCGCCGCCCCAGTTGAGCATGGTGACGTGGATCGGTTTTATCACTTCCCACGTCTGACCAACGAGGAAAAGGAATTCGTCGTTTTTCATCTCGAAATAGCCTTTTCGAAGCTCAATGTCTGCTTCATTCTCGGCAAAATACTTGCCCTGAAAGTCGATTTCGAAGACGCCCGAGATTTGTACATCGGGGAAGGCGGAAACTTCGGGCGCGGTCGCGATCATGCCGAGCCGAGTGGCTTTCATGTCGAAATTGCTGTGCGCTCTCTCATCGTCTCCAAAGCGCGGACGAACGAAGAGAGGGTATTCTCCTGGCGAGGTTTGATTTGTTTCGTAGGAACCCGTGAGCCAAACCCACGCGAAGGGCGTGATGGTGAAAGAATCCTTTTTCCACTGCCAATTTTTCGTTCTCGCGAGTTCCGCTTCCAAGTCGTCGAGGGACATATTGACGTAGGAGGACGCAAAATCGCGCGCCAAAGGATTTTCGTCGGTCGTTTGCGAAAAACGGAACCACTCTGAAGTCGATTGATTTTTGCGAAAATGCCGCTCCAACTCGCTTTTCTCACGCTCGAGCGCCTCCAACCTTGCCTCGAAATCGACGTCAGAGGAGGCAGAATCAGCGGCAGAATTGGTGTTGGAATTGGCGGCAACATCTGCAACAGAACCAGCAACAGCATCGGCGTTGGAACCCGAGTTGGAATTCGTGTTTGCGACGTTCCCAACGCACACTCTCTCGGCAGCGAGCAGCAAAATAGGCAGGAGCAATAAAAATAGGGCAAGTTGGCGCACTTTGCGCACTCCGTCTAATGCAAATTATCTATACAATCTATTTAATCGATACAAACGATACATTCTCTTTTTCGGCAAGATTGCTGAACGTCTTGACACAATATTGCGATTCATTCCAATAAAAAGATTTCTATGGGAAAAAACGTCAGTGTGGTTTGTGAGGATTGAATGAGGCTTTTTTTTGAAGAAAGAGCGAAAAAAGCTGAGGAAATTTTCACAAAACGGAAAAAAGGGTGGTAAAATAGGATAGAGAATATGATGCGTGTTTTTGGATTTTGTGAAATGCGCAAAATAGAACAAAATGGGGTTGATTAATCCGGATTTTTGGGATATAATGGTGTAGGTTTTGTCGACAAGGTTCAGAGTGGTGGTTTTTTAGAAGAGACAGGACGGAACGTTCATGAGAAGTTTAAGGCATTCATTAGTATGTGCGGCGATATTGGGCGCGGTGTTGTTTTGTGCGCAAATTGGCGTTGTGCGCGGACAGGATACAGTTGCTGCGGATTCTCTTTTTAATGCGGCCTACATGCTCATGCAGGATAAGGAGTTTGCCCTTGCGCGTGATGGATGGAACGATTTTTTGCAGAAGTATCCGACGAACAGCCAGGCGGATTTTGCGCTCCATTGCTTGGGTGTGTGCCACTTTAATTTGAACGAGTGGGACGACGCGATAAGGTGTTTCTCTCAGGCGTCGATAAGAGAGAATTTTTCCCATCGAGACGAGTCCACCTTTTTCCTCGGACGCACCTACGTCCAGCGCGCGGCACACCTCCCCCTCGTCCTCGCGGGGCAGAAGAAAAGTCGAAGAGCCAACACGCTTGTCGAGAGGCGCAGAGGTATTTCTGCTGACGCGAAGCGTGAATACGAAAACGGTATCCAAGCCTTCAAAGCAGCGGAGGTTCTTTTCCCCGATTCTCTGCATCGTCAGGAAGCGGAGTATTGGACGGGCTACGCGCTCTACCAAATCGGCAAGCCAGATGACGCTATCCGATATTTGGAGAAGGTGGCGCAAGGAAAGGATCCAAAACACCAAAACAACGCGCGATACCTCATGTGCGAAGTTTATCTGAACCTCTCTCCCTCGCGAGCGGATCGCGCGTTGGAAGAGTTGGAGGTGATTCTTGACAATGAGCCGGAAACTTCCATGAGACTCCGCGCGCAGCGGCTCCAAGCCGATGTCTTGTACCAACAAAAGAAGTTCGAGCAGGCGTGTGTCGTTTTCGAAACGATTGCGAAAGATGCGGAGTTTGCGCCGTTCTTGACGCCAGAGGGGGAGAATCCTGCGGTGCTCAACGTGGCGAATATGCGCTATCGTTGGGGCGAAACGTTGATGAAGCTCAAGCGCTACGACGAAGCAGCGGAGGTGTTTCGGCAAATCACGAGCGATTATAAGGACTCTTACTATGCGAATTACGCGCGGCACCAGCAGGGACTTGCGCTCAAAAACATGCAGAATGGCAAAGACGAGACGCCCAATCGACTCGACCAGGCTGCCACGCTTTGGAAGCAGTTGCTTGAATCCAACCCTCAAGACGAGGCGCTCCGTATTGCGGCGACGCACGAACTTGCGGCGTATTATTTGGAGGTGGGGACTCCCGAGAAAGCGGCGTTGCTTTTTGAGGGCATAAATATGCGTCGAGCGCCCGCGCTTCTCTTGCGCGATCATGCCGACACGCTGGCTGCGCTTCATAAAACAGACGAGGCGGTAGCTATTTATGTCCAGCTTTTCGAAGACAACCAGACCCCCAAAATGATCGAGGACGCAGGCGACGCCCTCTACCGTGCCGCCGTAACGTGTTCCGCAGAGAAACAATACGAAAAGGCGTTTTTCCTCGCGGAGAAACTCGTTTCGTGGGACGGATTCGCACGATTGAGCGCAAGTCGTCAGATTCGCGCCCAGAACGAGTTGGCGCGAGCCGCTTATTATACGCGTCGATTCCTCCAAGCGAAAGAGATTTGGGAGCAGCTTGCGACCGAGAACCCCGGGAGTACAAGCAGCGTGCGTTGGGTGCTCCTTGCGGCAAAAGCGTTGCGTGCGGCGGGCGATTCCCTCGCGCTGGTTGATTTTCTCGACCAATGGACGAAAAAAATCAGAATGGGAGAGTGTGGCTGCGAGAAGAACGAGAGCGAACTCAATCGAGAAATTGAGCTTTCTCACCTCCTTGGTGCCGCGTATCGAAGCGTGGCCTTGGATGTCCAAAAAAAGAATCCCGAGACGGGCGGGAGCGAGGCGGAGGAGTGGTTCATCAAGTCCAGAAGGGCGTTCGTTCGCGCCTATAATTTGTTCGTGGTAGAGAGTGAGAAAACGTATCGCGATGCGGACCTCTTGTTCTACGACTTGGCGCTGACGTACCACTCGCTCGAAGATTGGGAAAAATGCAACAAAATGTTGATCCGGATGGCAAAACGCTTCAAGGACTCGAAATATCGCGACCGAATGTATTTTCTCCGTGGGCAAAATTATCTCGCGCAGGAGAAACACAGCTTGGCAGCGAGGTGTTTTGAGCTGCTGCTTGAGAAGTGCAGCGACAGCCCGCTGCGTGCCGAGGCGGCGTTGGTGGCGTCCCAATGTATGTTGAAGTTGGGCGATCGCAAAAAGGCGATCGAATTCACGCGCCAACTCGAAAATAGTGCCGAATATATGGGGCGCGGCGCGAGCATTCGTGCTCTGGCAGCGATGAAAGATGAGGATTATCGCACCGCAATGGAGGCGTGGGAAGTGGTGATGAATTCCGATGCTCCCGAGATGCAGGAGGCGCTCCCCGAGGCGATTTATGGCGTTGCGTATTGCAAAATTATGTTGGGTGAGAACGAAGAGGCGGCACCTCTCTTGGAGAGACTCATTCAGGAATTCCCCGACTGGAGCGCGTTGGAGACGGCTTTTAATCAGAGAGTGGCGCTCTATTTGAATTTGAAGGATTCCGAGAAAGCGGCGGACGCGCTGGCGCAAATGGAAAAGCGTTTCCCCGAAAGTGCCTTCCTCAGAACGTTGGAGTATCAACTTGGTCTTCTGCTTTTCCAAAACGAGAATTGGAACGAGGCGCAAAGATATTTCAAAAAGGTTTCCAAAAAGGCGGAGAGAGACGAGATATATCGTTCCTCCATTTTGCACACGGCTTGGGCGCTCTTTCAGGCGGGAAAACTCGATTTGTGTGCCGAGAGCGTGCAACAGGTTCTCGCGGATTTCGTCCTGGACGAGGGCGCAAGCGAGGAAGAAATTGCCGCTCAGGGTGCGTTTCGCGCGGAGATGCAATACATCTCGGGTCTCGTTTGTTTCGAGCAGAAAAAGAGGGAAGAAGCGCTCGATTTTCTCCTCGCGTCGCGTGTGGGGAAGTTCCTCAAACCCGAGATGGACGAGAACGCGGCGCTTTTGATCATTCAGGTTTATGATGATCTCAAATATTGGAACGATTTGATTGCTGCGAGCGAGGCGTTCTATCGAGATTTCCCAGAATCGAAGGAATTGACGAGGGTGCGATACAAGAATGCGTTTGCGCTTTATATGCAGACGCGCCTTGCCGATGCGCTCGCGTTGTGTGAGATTATTCTCGAGTCCGACGATCCGTTGTTTGTGATGAAGACGCTGTTGCTCAAGGGTCAGGCGTTGTTTTCTCAAAACAAATACGAGGACGCGATCAAGGTGTTTTATCAGGTCATTTATGGTGTTGAGGAGCCTGAATTGCAAGCCGATGCGCTTTATGAGACGGCCAAATGTTTCGAAGCGCTTGGGAAAATCGAGCAGGCGAAAAAGCATTATCGAGATTTGGTCGATAAATTCCCCGAAAGCAATAAAATCAAATTTGCAAGAAAAAAGCTAAGCGATTTGTAAAAATTTTGGTTTTTTTCCATTTTTTTCCTTCCCTGGGTACGTCCATCGGTTGCGCTTCGGGGATTTTTTTATTATAATATAATGAAGAAGGAGGCGTTACTCCCGTTAGGTATTGAAACAGCGTGCGCCTTTTTGTCCCTGCGTCACGCACTTTTTGGAGAGCAAATGGCATGAATCATCGACTTTATCACTTTGGAGGGGGAGTTCTCCTCCTTTTTCTAGGAGCAATTCTCGCCTCGCCACTGTGGGCGCAACGAGAGACATTGCCGAACACTCCTGCCGACGGACAAAATGCTTCGAATTCATCGGATTTATCGGGGATTGAAGCCGAAATCGAAGTGGTTCCCGAGACACCCGACACTTCCAGGTCGTCCGAAGGTGTCGATTCTGTTGGAGTGCCCATTCCTCTCGTGACGCCAGATGTCGCGGATTCCGCGCCCAGTCCGCAAGGAATTCCCTCTGATGAGGCGAAAAAGGAAGGCAACGCGAAAAAAAAGATTAATGCAGAAAAAGAAAACGACGCGGACGCCGAAAAATCCGGCTTGCGCGCAATTGTCGTGAGTTATTGGGACCTCTTCCAAAAAGGCGGCGTGCTCATGTATCCTATCGCTCTCATGTCGATTTTGACGCTCGCGATTGGTTTGGAGCGCCTCTTTTCTCTCCGCAAGGGACTTATCGCGCCGCACGCGCTTTTTAAGGAATTGGACAAAATGTCGGCAGAGAAAGTCGATCCTTTTTCGATCTATCGCATGAGTAAAAAATACTCTTCCTCCGCTGCGACGGTCGTGCAAGCGCTCTTGTTGAAGTGGGGGCGACCCATCAACGAAATCGAAACCGAGTACCAACAAGCGAAAGACGACGAGGCGAATCGGGCGTATCGTCCCATCCGTTTTTTGAACATGGCGGCGACGCTCACGCCTCTCATGGGGCTTTTGGGCACCGTGATGGGTATGATTACGACGTTCCAAACTCTTGCGGCTTCGAGCATGACGACAAGCATCGGCGTCAATCGCGCGGAGCAACTCTCGTCGGGTATTTATGTTGCGCTCATCACGACGTGCGCGGGTTTGATCGTTGCGATTCCTGCGGCGATTTTGGCGCATTGGTATGAGGGGCGAATCCAGAAATACTTCCATCTTATGGATCGCCAAATGACGAACTTCCTCTATTATTTGGAGAGTCGCGAAGGTCGTCCGCGCGTCTCGCTTAAAGAGTACGAAAATTTCTGCGCCACGGGCGA
The DNA here is from genome assembly GCA_030527105.1 of Planctomycetia bacterium. Lineage (GTDB taxonomy): Bacteria > Planctomycetota > Planctomycetia > Pirellulales > Thermoguttaceae > RGIG3701. The sequence continues at coordinate 10,026 of JAUNBK010000078.1, read as the reverse complement.
GCGTCCAGCGGCACCCGAACCGCGTCGTTCTGCGCGATAGGAGGCGATTTTATGGCTGTTCATATCAAAAAAGAAACGACGCTCGGAGGGATGACGATCATGCCGCTTGTGGATATCGTCTTTCTTCTCCTCATTTTTTTCCTTGTTGCTTCGCGCTTCGATGAGGACGAGCGCGTTATGGACATTCGTCTTCCTGAGGCGACGGAGGCGGTCGCAATGTTCACGGAGCCGCAGGAGTTGGTGATCAATATTACTCCTGAGGGAGAATACGTCGCGGCAGGGCAAACGTTCACGTTCGACTCGCTCGCCCACAATTTCGAGGGACCGTGGAAGGAACGCGCCGCAGTTTCCACCGTTCTCATTCGGGCAGACGAGAACGCACCCTTTCGTGCGATTGTCTCCATTGCTAATCTGTGTCGTCGTCTCGAAATTCCCTACACGACGATCGTCAAAGAAGTGTTTCAAGAAGAAACCTGATTTTCCCATTAGAGGAAAACAAAAGAGCGTTCGAGCAAGAAAAGATTTCCATTAAATTCCGCAATGCCATGAAAAAGAATATTCCCTTTTATTTTGCCTTCGGGGGCATCCTGCTTTCGGCACTTGGATTGGGTGCTGCCCTTGTTTGGTTGGACCTGCAGCTTGGAGGCTGGCGGAATGTGGCGCTTCACCCCTCGGTGCGAATCGGTTTTGCGATAGTTGCTTTTCTCTTCTTTCTTCTCCTGTTCCTTCGTGCTTTCGAGCGCTATCGTGCCGCCGCTGCCGTGTCGCTCAGCATTTTAGCGCACCTGATTCTTTTCCTTTATTTCTCGGAGGTTCCGTTTGCGACGTTGCTTCCCTATCGCGAGGAGACGGTCGATTTGCGTCTTGAGCGCCTTTATGCGGGTCCCGTCACGGTGAAAGATTATTCGTATTATTGGGAACATGGCGATGAGGATGGGTGGGGCACCTCCGACAGTCGTATAGAAGTGGAGGCTCCAATTTCCGAGGACGCTCCGCATTCCGATGTTCTCGAGACGATTCAGACGGCGCAGGAGTCCGCCGCCACGGAAGAAACGGCGCAGCAGTTGGCGGAAGGGATTGTCGCGTCCGCGCCGGAGTCCGAGGGCGTCAGCGTGTCGGAGGAGGAGATTTCTTCTTCCGCGCCGCAGGTCGAAACGAGCGACGCTCCTGATCTTGTGTGGGAGCGTGCCGACGGCTCCACGCTCACGAAGGAAGAGGCGCAGCCTCTCGACGCGAACGAGTTGGCGTCGTTGGCGAGTGTGGAGACGCGCAAGGTCAATTTGCGTGAGGAAGTTCGCAAGCACGCCGAGGCTTTGGAGAGAGAAAGGGTCGAAAAAGCGGAGCGCACGGAGACGCAAAATCCTCTCGCTGCGCAAAATGCTCCCGCCGCGCAAAAGGGGCAGCTTCGCTCCGGTGCCGCAGAGAATTGGGGCGAAGTCGCGCGTGCTGGCGTCCCTTATGGCAACTCGCATGAGGAGCAGCGGCTTTTAGCCGGAACGGGAGAGGACGACTCGCTCGCGTCGTCCGAGTACGTGATCCAAAACGATTCAAACACGAAAGAGAAGCGGAGCGTCGCCAAAAAGGAGGAGCAGCGCCCGACTTCTTCGGGGGGGCAATCGACTGGCTCGGTCGTCCGTCGCGTTGTGGATGATGAGACTGCGTACACGCGCTACCTCTCCGGGTCGGCAGACGGTGTGTCGCGCGAGGTGCTCGACTCGCTCCACTCTCCCCAAGCGCTCGCAAGTTCCAACGCATTGCTCCCGGAGTTGAATCCCGAGGAGGCGTTTGAGGGGATTTTGTCGGTACGATTTGCGCCGTCCGACGCGCCGGAGTCGGGCATGACGCCGGAGATGGATATTGCCGAGTCGCAAGAGGCGGAGGGTTTGGACGAAAAAACCACTACTGAGGGTGCAATGGAGAGCGCGTTGGAGAGTGCCTTGGAGGAATCCATGAGCGAGACGCAAGCGGAATCCAGATACAATCCCTCGATTTTGGATGGGGGAGCGGGGCTTTCTCCCTCACCCACGCTCCCTTATCGCCAGAGAATGCGCGCGGAACATCGCGAAATGATCGAGGCGGCGGGGGGAGACCCGCGTTCTGAACTCATGGTCGAGCGTGGCTTGGCGTTTTTGGGGCGGACGCAATTTGAGGACGGACGCTGGGCGTTCGATCGACTTTCTCCGCGTCTCGTTGGGGAAATATCTCCTTCAGCGATGCAGCTTGGCTCGTGCAATGCCGACACTGCCGCGACGGGTCTTGCGCTGCTTGCCTTTCTCGGCTCGGGCTACACACATCTCAACGATCCGGCGCGTCAAAACGATTATCACCAAGCCGTCCAGGCTGGTTTGGCATGGCTCATCGCCAATCAGCAGCGCGACGGAGGGTTGTTCAATCCGCGGACGGATTTGAACAGGTATTCGCGCATTTATTCTCACGGCATTGCGACGATCGCGTTGTGCGAGGCGTACGGAATGACGCGCGACCCACGCCTTCGAGACCCCGCGCAGCGTGCGATTGATTTTATCGTTCGGACGCAAGTTTCTGAGTTAGGCGGTTGGCGCTACACTCCTGCGCGACCTGGCGACCCGTGGCGCGTGGAGTCGGACACATCCGTGACGGGGTGGCAGCTCATGGCGCTCGTCAGCGCAAGAATGGCGGGGTTGCGCGCTCCCGATAGTGCGATCATAAACGTGGGAAAGTGGCTTCAGAAGGCGTCCGTCCAAGGTGGGAGTCGTTTTTGTTACATGCCTTTTCGCAATTTGGAGAATGTCGCGCCTGAGGATCGCGCGGAGATGAGCCAATGGAAAAATCCCACCCACGCAATGACGGCGGAGGGGATGCTCATGCTCCTTTATCTCAATTACGACAAAGAGAAGTCCAATTTTCGAGATGGCGCGCAGTATATCCTTGGCAATCCGCCCGACATGAATGCTCCCCAGCGCGATGCGTATTATTGGTATTACGCGACACAAGTGATGTTTCATCTCCAGGATGAACGCTGGATGGAGTGGCAAAAACATTTGGTGTCGACGCTCGATCTTTGGCAGGTCGAGGAAGAGGGAATGTTGGATGGCAGTTGGTCGCCCGACTTCCCAAGGAGAGACAAGTGGGGAGGGCAGGGCGGAAGGCATTATACCACCACGATGCACCTGCTCATGTTGGAGGTATACTATCGCCATCTCCCGTTGTTTAAAAAGTTGCAGGAGGACCTTGCGTCAAAAAGAAATTAGGGTATAATGACGCAGTCGTCATGTGGTGGGGCATGATGGTGGCGTTATTGGAATTCATTTGACTATTGGTATAGATAAAGACCATGGACAAAAAAACAGGGCATTGCGATCAAATTTCCGCGCAAATTGTGGAGACTCCAGGGGCGTCGCGAGCGAAAATGCGCGTCCTTATCGGGCCGGACGACGGCGCGCCGGGGTTCGCTATGCGTCTCTTTGAGTTGGAGCCGGGCGGATGTACGCCAAGCCATGAGCACGATTGGGAGCACGAAATGTTCTTTCTTCAGGGGGGCGGAACCGTTGTCGTCGACTCGGAAGAGATTCCGATGAGACCGGGGTGTTTCGCCTTTGTGCCGCCGAATGTCCCGCATCAGGTGAAAAATACGGGGTTCATTACGCTCAAATTCCTCTGTTTGATCCCCGTTTCGCGACCTTGTGGCTGCCCCGTTCGGTAGGTCGTTTGTTTTTTTATTTTGTCGCTTTTATACTCATCGTCGTTTAAAATACCCGTTTTACGCGACGTTTTGCGAGCCATGGTGCGCAAGCTCCAACGGCGGACGGAACGGGAAATTTCAACGCGAAGTATTATATTATCATTTTGCATAACGAGTTTAGAGTGAAAAACGAGTCCATTTTAGTTATTCCCACGGAATATTTTCGGCAATTAGGCTATTTTCAAGGTTTCACGAAGGATATTTCGCGATACATTCCGCAGATTTTGGAGGCGAGCGTGGTGCGATTCATGCCGCGTCCCGAGGCGGAGTTGGATCCGAATTGGAAGCAGCTTATCCCCTACATGATTTTTAGCTGGCGTGACGAGACGGGGCGAGAGCATCTTTTTCGATACACGCGCGGCAAGGGAATGGGCGAAACGCGCCTTCATCTCAAGCACAGCGTGGGGGTCGGTGGGCATCTTTCGGAGGACGATTGTTCTGCGGCGACGACTCTCGGCGAGGCGTATCGAGAAGGAATGCGTCGCGAGCGCTCTGAGGAGGTGCGTATTGAGACACAAATCCTCAGCGAGAAAATTGTCGGTCTGATTAATGACGACGAGACGGAAGTTGGGCGCGTGCATCTCGGCGTTGTTCATTGGATCGAGGTGGCGGAGCCGAAAGTGTATTCGAACGAGACGGACTTGTACGCGGCGGGGTTTTATCCTCTCGACGAACTCTTGCAGGACCTCGACGGATACGAAACGTGGTCGTCCATCACGCTCAAGACGCTTTATTCATGACTTTATTCTGAGAGGCGGAAGCGCCCGCCAGCGTCGATTTGGAGGCACTCTTTCGAGGAGGTTTCGAGCGCCGTGAGCCAACCTCCTCCGTAGAGGTACGTGTCGATGCAGACGAAGTGTCCGAGGTCGAGGATTTCTCCGTTTTTTTGCGCGGAGTGCCCTGTGTAGGTCGTTTTCCCCGAAAAGTGCGGCTCCGGCGCGCCTTTCGTGAGTCGTCCCCACATCAGTTTTTCGCTCGTTTGCTCCTCCATGGGGAGATTGGGGTCGTACAATGCGTGAACGAAAATGTTCTTGTCGTCCTCGTAAAACAATTTCGTACGTATCATAAATTCGAGATACTTCTCCGGGATTTGTGATACTTTTTGAATTCTTGGCGCGAAGCTCCCCAACGTCTGACGCCCTCCGAGAGCGAGCCAAGCGGAGAAATGGAATTTGGAGACTCCTCCCTGGATTCCTAAAAAACCGCTCAATCCACGTTTTAGGCATTGAAAAAACCCGCCAGCGTGAGGGTTTTTCTCCCACTCCAAGAGCGCAATCATCATATCTTCATGATTTCCGCGCAAAAAAACCGTGTGGCACTCGCGCTCAAGCTGCATCAGCCGATCCAGCGTTCCTTTGGAGTCCGGCCCACGATCGACATAATCCCCCAGCAAAACGATCGTGTCGTCCGGCTGCGGCTCAATCTCGTCCAGCAGTCGTCTTAATGCGAGCGAAAATCCATGAACGTCGCCAATTGCCCAGGTTTTTGACATAAGCGCCTATTTTTTCCAAAATGAGGGTGAGAAAAGGACTAACACTGCGATAAAATCCAAGCGCCCGAGGAGCATGTTGCTCAGGAGGACGAATTTCGTGAATTCGGACAACTTTCCGAAACTATCCATTGGACCGAGCGATCCCAGCGCGGGACCAACGTTCGAAAAGTGCGAAATGACGGCAGCAAAAAGATCCATCGACTTGCTCTCCATGAGCGCCGTTTTGCCTTCCCACAGCGTGGAGGGTTCCGCAATCATGACGAGAATCCACGAGATGAGAAGCGTCGTGAACGCGAGCGTAAAATAGAAAAAGATTCCTCCCGCCACGCTTGGATCGGAGATGCGTTCTCCATTATAATAAAGGGGGCGCACAATCGCAGGACGATACGATTTCTCCATCTCGAGACGCAAAAGTTTGAAGAGAAGGATATGTCGAATGACCTTGGGACCACCCGCCGTACTTCCCGCGCAGGAAGTCGTGAACATCAATCCAACGAGAATCGCTTGCGACGCAGGGAGCCAAAAAACGTAGTTAGTCGTGGCGTAGCCGGTCGTCGTGGCGATCGAGGTGCAGTGGAAAAAACCTTCGCGAAGCGATTGTTCTACCGAACCGCATGAGGGATATTGCCAATAAGCTATGGTCAAACCGGACACGAGGAGTATGAGCACATACACGCGCCATTCCGTGCTATAAATAAGGCGCTGCCATTTGCCCAACGCCAGGAAAAAGAGCGCGAGGAGACTCGAGCCGGAGAGGAACATGAAGAATGTCATAATCCACTCCGCCGCGATATATCCCGCAGGAGAAAGGGTTTCGCGAAAGTGAGCGAAACTATCGTTATACACCGCGAGACCTCCCGTTGCGATGGTGCCGAACCCGAAGCAAAGCGCGTCATAAAAGCCGATGCCGCACATCGAGAGCAAAATAACGAGAGCCGCATTCAACACGAGATAAACGATCACGGTGCGCCGCGCGATCATCTGCGTGCGAGAAAACGTTTGTACACCATGTTTCGGCCCCGTCATTTCTCGTTGAACGAGCAGCTTGCCTGCCATCCCGGTGTCGAGAAGGGCGACGAGGAGGACGATAATACCCAACCCGCCCACAAAGTGCGTTGTCGAGCGCCAAAAAAGTATCGTGCGCGAAATCTTCGCAGGGTCTTCCACGTCCGCAATCGTCGTTGCGCCAGAAGTCGTGATACCCGAGATGGATTCGAAAAGGGAATCGACCACCGACATGGGGATAGGCTCCACCCTCCCCAACGCGTCGACGCGCTCCCCGCGAATCGTTCCACTCAAAAGATACGGCATCGCGCCGAAAATCGAGGCGAGAATCCAACTTATGCCGACAATAGCGATCGCTTCCTTGCGAAAAACCGTGTGGGATTTGTCGCTTTTGCCGAACCAAATCAACCCCACGCTCACCCCGCCTGTGAGAAGTACGCTGAGCACGAGACCAATCACGCCCTGCGCTTCGTACTCCCACACTCCGCCGAGGAAAGGAAGCGACCAAAACAGAGCGGGAATCATCGAAAACGCAAATAGCAGAAGGATGATTCCCACATTGTAGCTCACAAGTCTAAAGTCCATATTTTATAATACTTCTCGTTGAAAGTTCCCGTTCCGTCCGCCGTCGGAGCTACGCACCACGGCTCGCAAAGCGTCGCACAAAACGGGAATTTTAAAGGACGATGAGTATATAAGCAAATCAATCAAACCTTCGTCCTCTTTTGAATCCACCGTCGCGCCTGTCGCCACGTTCTCCCCGGAATCCACCGTCGCGCCTGTCGCCACGATCTCGGCGTTCTCCCCGGAACCCACCCTCGCGTCTGTCGCCAAAAGTGCGCTCTCTAGCCCCTTCCGACTGCTCGGGCTTCCATGTTTCTATACCGAGTTGATCCTTCTCGCTCTCGTTCCACGGTTTTCGTGGCGGTCGGGATCGGTCTCGAAAACCTCCACCGCCGCGCGAATCATTGTCAAACCGTCCGAAGCGTCGGGGTCTTTCGTTTTGATCCCTGCGTCCCCCCCAGCTGCGCTCTCCTCGGAATCCACCTCTCGAATCGTCGCGCCCATCTCGTCTGTCGCGATTCTCCCAACCTTCGCGTCGATCTCGTCCTTCGCGTCCGCTACGATTATCGCGATTATCGGAGAAACGCCTTGGTCTTCGAAAATCGTCTCTTCTCGAGAATTGATCTCGTCGTTCCGTTCGCTCCATGGACTGCTCCGCAGCTTGATCTACGACTTTCTCGTCGCGGACATTCTGGTCGACGCTTCCTTCGACTTTTGTTGCCGCGTCGTCCTCGGAGAAACGCGGAGGTCGCGACTCACCTCGATCCGAGCGAAAATCGCGCCCCCTATAATCACGGAATCCACCGTCTCTGCGTCCGCCATCTCGGTATCCACCCTCACGACGCCCTCTATCCCGATAGCCGCCGTCACGATATCCATCGTTTCTTTCGCGCTCTTCTCCCGATCGTTCTGCCTGATTTTCCCCGTCGAAATCTCTCTCTCTTCGGTTCCAACGGTTGCCACCATCCTCACGTCGAACGTTTTGGAATGCGCGCTGCTCTCTTCTCTCATTCTCTTCTCTCGGACGACGCTCAAACGTCCTACTCTCGGGTTCCTCCTTCTTTCGAGGGGGAAACGCATCGACGAGGCAATTATCTCCCTTACCGACGAGGTCTTCTCTCCCGGTTTTTTCGAGCGCCTCGCGCACGGCGTAATAATTCTCGGGCAAATAATACTGGAGTAACGCGCGTTGCATCCTGCGCTCCCGTTCAGCTCGCGGAACGTACACTTCCTCCAGCGTGAAAGGATTTATGCCTGTATGATACATGCAGGTCGAAATCGAAAACGGGACGGGGAGAAAATCTTGCACATGCTCCGGGCGATACCCATTTTGCGCGAGATATTGCGCCAACTCGACCATGTTTTCCAACGTGCAGCCGGGGTGTGAAGCGATAAAACACGGCACGGTGTAGAAATCTTTGCCCAATTTGTCTGCCATTTCTTCGAACTTCTGGACAAATTTGTCGTACGTCTCAATGCCGGGTTTCGACATGCACGCCAAAACTTTCCCCACGGAGTGCTCCGGCGCGGTGCTCAAATGCCCACCGACGTGGTTTTTCACGAAAGGTTCCATGAAGTGGTCGTCCAAAAGCGCGAGATCGACTCGAACTCCCGAGGCGACAAAAACGTGCCGAACGTTGGGGACTTGCTGTGCCGCATCGAGGACCTTGAGGAAATCCGTGTGGCTCGTCTCAAGGTTTTCGCACACCTCTGGATGCAGGCAGCTTTGGCGCGAACACGCTTTTTTCGCCTCGTCATTTTTGCAGCTGGTACCGTACATATTGGGAGTGGGACCGCCGATATCCGTGATCGTTCCCGTGAAATGAACGTCCTGAGCGATTTTTTCCGCTTCGTCGAGGATCGATTTTTTGGATCGGCACTGAACGAACTTCCCCTCATGAGCACCAACGGCGCAAAAAGCGCACCCGCCGTAGCACCCTCGATGAGATTGGATAGAATCTTTCAACGCTTGAAGCGCAGGCACCTTTTCGTCCCCGTAGGAAGGATGCTCTTGCCGCGTGAAAGACGAGGCGTAGATGGCGTCCATTTCCTCCGTCGAGAGCGGCAGCTCGGGGGGATTCACGACGACCGCTTCCGTTCCGGATTGTTGAAAAAGCGCTTTTCCCGAGTAGGGATTCAATTCCGCATAAATCAAACGCGTCATTTCGACGAACGCTTTTTTGTCGTTCTGCACCTCTTCCACGGACGGCAGACGCACAAGATCGCTCGGCATCTTCGCCTCGTCGATTGTCGTCCACGTCGGTTCCGCACCTTCTTCGGTCGGTTCCTCGCGATTGAGGAACTCGGACGCCCCCAGCCGCCACGAGATGCCCCTCAGATCTCGAATTTCTGCCGGGGTCGCCCCTGCATCCAACCTGCGGAGCACTTCGAGGAGGGTCTTTTCGCCCGTTCCAAAGACGAGCAAGTCGGCTTTCGCGTCCAACAAAATGGAACGACGCACTTTGTCGCTCCAATAATCATAATGTGCCAGTCGTCGCAAACTCGCTTCCATTCCGCAAGCGAGAATGGGCGTGCCCGGGAAGGCTTCTCTCGCACGTTGGCAATAGACGGACGTCGCGCGGTCGGGACGCAACCCCGTTTTTCCACCGGGCGAAAAAGCGTCGACCTTCTGCGCCTTCCTATTTGCGCCGTAGTGATTCACCATGGAGTCGAGATTCCCCGCACTCACCATATAGCACAAACGAGGTTTCCCAAACTTCCTCCATGCGTCGCAAGACTTCCAATCCGGCTGCGCCAAGATTGCCACTTTGTATCCATTCGCCTCGAGCCACCTTCCGACGAGCGCCGTTGCAAAATCGGGGTGATCGACATACGCGTCACCCGACACAAAAACCACATCAACCTGATCCCACCCACGAGCCGACATTTCCTCAATTGACATCGGCAACGGAGCCACATTTCCCATTCCGGAACTCATAAGACCTCTTAAAAGATTCTCTCTTCGTAAAAAAACAATCAAAAAATCCGTCCGAATTGCACTCCTACGTCGCACGCAGCTAGGCAAAAGCTCGTTCTCGCGGACTGACGCAACCTCCCGGTGCACACTGCCCCGGGCACACATAGACTTTTCGACGCCATAAGGGCAAATCTCACGCGCAAAATCCATTCTCCGCATTATACCCCAACGAAAATTAAATACAAGGGGCGGGTACCTTCAAATTCTGGTGGTTATAATACTTCGCGTTGAAATTTCCCGTTCCGTCCGCCGTTGGAGCTTGCGCAC
>JAUNBK010000191.1 GCA_030527105.1 Planctomycetia bacterium | reverse complement strand
AAGCGAATTTCTGGAAAGATGTGATTTTTTCAAAACAGAACATCTGCGTTGTTTCAGCACTTTCGGAGCAAAATCACGTGGTAAGGTTCTCTTCCTTGCAGGTTGCGATCATGCAAGGGACTCCCCAAAGTGATTACGTTGAGAGCGCGACTTCGTTTTCCCAACAAGCTGCCTCAGATTCCCAAATGCGATCAAAGTCCTCCTTTTCCGGAAATAAGACGAGCGGGGAAAAAAGACGAGTGAATTTTCCTTCATCTCAATTTGAATTTTCATCAGATGAGTCCGAAAGCGTTTGTGACGACGAGAAATGCCGTACCTGTTTATTCAAACGGTTTTTCGAAGCATTTCCTTGGATTTACAGGCTTTTCCGCGAATGGCTCAGTGGTTTAAGTCTCAAAAAGTCTCAAGCCACCGGGCGTCGAAGGAATTCGCGTTCTGATTCGGAAAATTCTCCGGTAGAACCCGATTCTTTTGATCCATTCGCGAGGCGGAAAAATAGCGACACGATTCGTGAGGATTCCTCGCAAACCAATCGCAATAAGAAGGGCATGCTCGACGACTTTGAGTAATATATACTCATCTGCTTTATAATGCTTCTCGTTGAAATTTCCGATGTCGTCCGCCTTTGGAGCTACGTACCATGGCTCGCAAAGCGTCGCTCAAAACGGGAATTTCAAATGAGAACGAGCATTTATTTCCCGTTCTGCGTAACGCAGCTCCTGATACTTTATGAAACCCCTACATAATTTTAAATACTTCACGTTGAAATTTCCCGTTTCGTCCGCCGTTGGATCTGCGCACCTCGGCTCGCAAGGTGTCGCTCAAAACGGGAATTTTAGAGGACAATGATTATAAGAAGGACGAATAATAAATGTTTAACGGCACACAAAAACGCTGGAAGCTCGTGATCTCAAATGAGCATTCCACAATGACGCGGTGGTTTGCGCTTTCGGAGATTGTCTGTTTTTATGTGAGCATGGCGACTCTTGTGGTCATGCTCGCCCAGATGTCTCTCGCAAAATCCCTTGGATGTGAATTGCCCGGTGGCGCGGAAGTTGCCCTCAAAATCCTCCTCGCTGCTGCGGTGGGGTTTTTGACAAACTGGCTCGCTATCGAGATGTTGTTCAAACCTTACGAATACAAACGTTGGCTTGTCATTTGGCCTCAAGGACTCGTCCCTCGCAACAAATCAGAAATCGCGGAGAAAGCGGGGGACAAAATCTCTTCGGAATTTTTGAATCTCAAGAAAATATCGAACCGTATTTGCGAGAGCGTGTCAAAATATGTCCATGATGATGAATTCAAGGAGAGTATAAGCAAACGCGCTCAAAACCTTCTCAAAGAGCACGAAAAAGCGATCGTTGATTTCCTCATCCCAGAAATTGAAGCCTCTCTGGTGCGTATCGTTCAGCAAAAAGCCACGCCGGAGAATTTCCGCACTTTTTGGAGAAACGAAATCGAACCCCGACTCACCTCTGAAGAGACGAACGCTTTTTTGCTTGAACGCCTCATTTCAGGAATAAAAGAACACTCTCCAGATATCGTCAGACGCATCAGAGAGTGGATACGTGCATATGTTCATAGATACATCAACCAAAACTTCGGCGGAATCTTCAATTTAGCTGGCTTCCCCACCCCGAGAATTTTTGCCGATGGTCTGGTTGCCTTCATCGACTGGGAAATGGCCGAAAATCTAATCCATCAAAAGCTGGACGATCCCGAAACGGTAGATTCCATCAAAAATATTCTGATAAGCAATATCGAGAGGTTTCAAAGGTGGATGAATTCCGAGGAATCCAACGAAAAACTCGATCAATGGGCGCAAGAGTTCCGATTAAAACTTAGCGATGCGCTCAGGTTGTACCTACAAGACGAACTCCCCAAATTAGCCAGTGGAATCTTAATGTCTCCCAAATTATGGAACTGGATCAATAACGACCTTCTGCCGACGGTTCGTCCGCAGTTGGAAGAGATGATTCGAGAAAAGGCACCTCAGCTTCTCGAGCAGGTCGATTTCAAAAAGATCGTTTCGGACGCCATTGAGGGTCAGAACGTGCGCGAATTCCACCAAATGGTCAACGATGTTGCGGCTGAGCACCTCGGAGCGATTCAGGTCTTGGGCTTTTTCCTCGGTGGCATCATTGGCATTTTGCAATGTTTCGTCTAAAATTCTACTCTCCAAGGCACCTTCGAACCTCGTGGGTGCCCTACGATATTCCCTATCCTTCATCTCATCGTACGGATGTGGTGTGCAGAGCCAGCTTGGCGCTCAAAGGAATTTGAGTTTTCACAAAGTCTTGGATCTGCGCACCATGTAAGAGCGAAACGTCGCGCAAAACGGGAATTTTAAAGGAGAACGGGTATAAAATTCTCGCAAAAGTCGCACCGGCTTTTTGACGATAAGACCAGTGTACCACACATTGCGAATGGAGTCAAGGTCGGAAGATGGAAAATTATCGATTATCAGAAAAAAATTTGAACGAATTGCGCCACGCGCACAAAAAAACGAAGGAAAAATGGTTAGCGGATAGAATCAAAGCCGTTTTTCTGCTCGGGAGCGGCTGGTCTGTCGGCGACGTGGCGGAGGTTCTGATGATGGATGAAAAAACCGTCCGCAACCATTTTCAAACGTGGGAATCAGGTGGCGTTGACGCCCTAAAACAAAGGCTGTATCGTGGTCGCGTAGCGCGTTTGACTCCGGTACAAAAAGAGAGGTTGTCGACTTGGCTGGACGAAAATCTGTGCCTGAATGTGGGCGAAATTCTGCAATATTTGAGAAAAATGTACGGTGTTTTCCTCTCTCGCTCGCACATGTGCAGGTTGTTGCGCGAACCCGGTTTCGTGTACAAAAAACCGAAACATGTGCTGGCATATCGTCAGCTCCGTGAAAACGCGAGCGAAAACGAGGTTTTTTACTTCGGCGATGGCTGCCATC
>JAUNBK010000077.1 GCA_030527105.1 Planctomycetia bacterium | reverse complement strand
CATTGACTCCATTCGCAATGTGTGGTATACTGATCTTATCGTCCAAAAGTCCGTGCGACTTTTGCGGGAATTTTATTGGAGAAGTAGTATAAAATTTACCTCCAAGCGCACTGGGGAAGTGGAGTTACTTATGTCATTGGCTCTATTTCTAAAACACAAAACTGAAAGGACATTGACATGTTGCAGTACAAAAATATACTTTTGGTCATATTGATCTCCTTTTTGATTCAGCCCGTCTTTGGTGTGGTAATTAGCCTTGACGAAGGAGACAAAGATGTCGAAAATACGAGTTACCAAGGACAAACTATCGATGAGTTTTTTCTCGATTGTCTCGTCTCAATGAAAAATTGTAATTTTCGGGATGCTTCCATTCAGTGGGCGAATGCCAGCGGAAATTTTGTCGACTGTGATTTCACCAATACTTGGATTGATGGAGGCAGGTTGAGTTTGGAACTGGAAGATTTGAAGAAAACCAAAAATTTCCAAGATAAAAAAATGACGTTCGACCCAATTCAGCTTTCTGCAAAAGGAATCGATCTCTCTGGTTTTACTTTTTCAAAGGCAGATTTCTCCACATTTTATGTGGAGAATTGTACAATGCAGGGAACAGAATTTACAGACTGTGTGATTCCGGTTCTCAGCAGTGAACAATTGAAACAGACTCGGAACTATCAGACAGGGAATTTTTATAATTTGCTGGTAAAAAAAGAAAATGTCTGGAATCACGTGGATTTTTCTCGTTCTGTTTGGGGATGGGATTGTGACGAATTAAAAGCTCCATCTTTTTATTCTGTCAACCTCACCTTGCTGAATGATGTCGATTTAACGGATGCGGTTTTCATTCACTGTGATTTGTCAAATTCAAAAGAACTGACACTTGAACAGGTAAAAAGTACGTGGAACTACAAAGCTGGTCGAATGGATCTTTCTTGTTGGCCAGAGCACATTCGAAAGTCGATTCCGACATCGTATTTCAGGGAAAGGTTTTATCGTGGTTATAGAATAACGGATCCTAACATGTTTTGCCATCGTCCGCTCCCCATTCCAATGCATGCAAAAGGAAGTGATTGGTCTTTTGGGACTTGTGTGCCACAGCCAAATGTTTATTTCAGCCATGCACAGATTTACAATGATTACTGGGTCTGCAAACGGATGAATCATCGTGTAGGTCTCTACGCTCAATGCGATTTTTTGACTGCCAACCGTTCCATTCTACCCAAACCATTTCGTGCATATGTATCGTACACAGATATGCAAAAAATGGCATATATGAACTGTCGTTTTGAAATCTGGTTTTCGGCTGAACAATACCAAAATGGTAAAACCGAATTGATATTGGTAGATATTACCGATACGGTATTTGTCAATTGCGACCTGACGAACGCTGGTGGTCTGACGCTGGATCAAGTCAAAAGCACATGGAATTACAAGGCTGGGCGGATGAGTTTGAGCAAGTGGCCGGATTCGATTATGAAAGCGTTAGAAGAGGAGCAAACGAAGTGAAAACTCGTTTCATGTGGGACTGCGACCTTGCCGCGAATACGTACAAAACGCCGAAAAGCGAGGGATATTGTTACAAAGACGGAGTTCAGACGGGTTCGGAAGGTTTTTCGTATCTAGAGTCCGCGCTCACGTATAATAACGGCTTCACGATGGATTATTCCTGGTGTTGTGTCAATTTTATAAACACAATCGTTTGGGGTAGCGATCTTCCACCTCTTGAGAGGAAACATTTTTGAAAATTTGTTTCCTTTCAAACTCTCCTTCCAAAAAACTTGTGTAATTCGAGCATTCAGGTATTCAAGGCGATTGATAAATCTCTGGATATTGGTAGTGTGGCTTCCTCTATCCACTTCAAATCCGAACTGTTGCCAGAGCATAAAGCTCGTATCACAGGTAGAGAAAGGAATGTTGGGAACATGAAAAACAACACCAAAATCGACGTTTGCCAACTCGATCGCGATGAGTTTTCATCCTTTGAAAATTCTCCCAAGGGATTGCAAAAGCCAGTTGCTACAGTCCCATACTCATCGTCGCGCAAAACGGGGATTTAAAGGACGATCGGTATAAAGTGGCAAGGATCGCTTGCGCCCGCAAACTCCTGATCATCCTCAACATGCTGATTCGTTCCGGGCAAAAATGGGAAAATCGCCTGAAAAATACCGAAAAATCCAACCCAATTTCAACCGGTTCCCCCTGACAAAAACACTGTTGCTTTTAGAGCGTTCACTTCGTTTGCTAATATTGTTTATTTGGGGGACGCAGCTCTACGTTTCTCTTCGTTCTCGGCTCAGGTGGATCAAAACATCCTTTTTTGCCTATTTTAACCACCAAAATTTGAAGGCTCCCTGCCCTGCCGAAAAATCCTCGTACCACCTTGAAATATTGCCAAAAAATGGTATACTGTGGGAGTTTATCGTGAAAACCATTGGTGCTATTCGGTTCCCTCAGTTTTTTTAGGGTAGTAGAAAATGTCAGATCCCGTTTTTCAAAAGTGCATCGCGCCGGAGTGTGGCGCGTGTTATGGCGTTGAGGAAGTCTTGGTGGCGTGCCCCAAATGTGGAAATCTATTGGACGTTCAATACGATTGGGATCGCCTCGCGCCTCCTGCCGCACTCAACCATTTCGAAAAATATTGGGCGCAGCGAGATAATCCCCAGCGCCGAAGCGGCGTGTGGCGCTTCCACGACCTGCTCCCTTTCACGTCTCTCGAGAAATGCGCCACGGTGGGAGAAGGACAAACTATCCTTCAGAACTCCACCGGCTGCGCGCGCTATGCGGGTATGAATGACAACGCGCTCTTCCTCCAGTACGAAGGAATGAACCCCTCTGGTAGCTTCAAGGACAACGGAATGGTCGCTGCCGTCACGCACGCGCGCTTGGTTGGGGCACACCGAGCCGCCTGCGCCTC
This sequence comes from Planctomycetia bacterium, assembly GCA_030527105.1. GTDB lineage: Bacteria > Planctomycetota > Planctomycetia > Pirellulales > Thermoguttaceae > RGIG3701. The sequence continues at coordinate 14,783 of JAUNBK010000077.1, read as the reverse complement.
CACGGGCAACACGAGTGCGTCGCTTGCGCTTTATTGTTCCTGCATTCAATCGATGAAAGCGATCATCTTCATCGGCTCCGGGAAAATCGCGTATGGGAAACTCTCTCAGGCGCTTGATTATGGGGCGCAAACGCTTCAAATCCATGGCGATTTTGACGATGCCATGGCGCGCGTCAAAGAGGTCTCCAAAAAGTTGGGAATCTACCTCGTCAACAGCGTCAATCCATTTCGACTCGAAGGGCAGAAGACGATTATGTTCCGCGTTCTCGAGGCGCTGCGGTGGAACGTGCCCGATTGGATTGTCGTCCCTGGCGGCAACTTGGGGAATTCAAGCTCCTTTGGGAAAGCGTTTCACGAGCTTAAAACGCTCGGGCTTATCGATCGGATTCCGCGTCTCGCCGTGATTAATGCGGAGGGTGCTGACACGCTCTATCGTTTGTACAATGAGAAGGGACTCCGCTGGAACGGTGGGACGCCAGATCGCGAGACGATTGCGGCATTTTTCGAGCAGATGAGCCAAGAAAATCGCCACGCCTCAACGATTGCAAGCGCGATCGAGATCAATCGCCCCGTGAATCTCGAGAAATGCCTCCGCGCGCTCGAGTGGTGCGACGGCGTGGTGCGTCGCGTCTCGGATCAGCAGATTCTCGACGCGAAAGCGCAAGTCGGCGCGTGTGGATTTGGGTGCGAGCCTGCGAGTGCCGCGAGTTTGGCGGGCGCGAAACTCCTCCGCGAGGAAGGAATTATTGCGCCGAGCGAAAAGGTCGTCTGCATTTTGACGGGGCACCAACTCAAGGATCCCACCGCCACAGTGGCGTACCACAGCGGAGACGAGCAGAAGTTCCAAGAAACCCTCGCTTCGCGCGGCGTGATGGAGGCGAAATTCGCCAACAATCCGCTCCCGGTCGAGAACGACGTGGAGGATATCGTCCGCGCCATTCAAGGGTAGCGCAACGCGGAATCATGATAGACACGACTCACTACAAGCGGAAAATAAGGTCAAGAGGCACCTCATGAAAAACCTCGTCGTGCTTGTTTCGGGGAACGGAACCAACCTTCAGGCGCTTATCGACGCGATTCAGTCGGGCGTTCTGCGGAATTGTCGCCTCGCGGGCGTGGTGTCGAACAACGAGCGTGCGTATGCGCTAGAGCGTGGGCGCGCTGCTCGTGTCCCCACGCGCGTTGTGGACCATCGTGCATTTGCGTCGCGCGAGACGTTTGGAGTCGCCCTTCTCGAGACACTTCGCACACTCGAAGCAGATGTCATTGCCTTGGCGGGATTTCTCGTCGTTTTGCCGCCGGTGGTCATTGAAGCGTATCCAAATCGCATCGTGAACGTTCATCCTTCTCTGATTCCGTCGTTTTGTGGGAAGGGGAGTTATGGACTCAAAATTCATCAAAACGCCCTCGCACGCGGTGTGAAAATATCCGGCGCGACCGTGCATCTTGTGGATCAGGGGACAGACACGGGACCGATTCTGCTTCAGAAAGCCGTCCCGGTGTTGGAAGACGACACGCCTGAGACGCTCCAGCAGAGGATCATGCAGGAGGCGGAGTACCCTCTTTTAGTGGAAGCGATTCAACTTTTGGTGGACGAGCGCGTTGAAATCCGCGACGGACGCACGAAAATTTCTCCCTCAACTGAGTGACTCCTTGACGCCCGACTATAATGGGATATAATGTCTATACTCATTGCGCTTTAAAATTCCCGTTTTTCGCGATGCTTTGCGAGCCGTGGTACATATAGATTCAACGGCGGACGGAACCGGAAATTTCAACGTGATGTTTTATAAATTGTCTTATTTAGGCACTTATGGAGTCACTCAATGGGCGAGAGTTTTTCTCGCTTGCGAGCGCTGAGAAAATGGAGTCGGGTTTCATGCAAAGATTCAGGGTTCATGGTATGACGTGTGCGGCATGTAGCGCACATGTCGAAAAGGCAGTTTTGAATACTCCGGGAGTCCAAAGTGTCGCCGTGAGTCTCCTCACGAATTCGATGAACGTTGAATTTGAGCCGCCCGCAACGACGGAGACGATTTGCTCTGCGGTCGCGGCGGCAGGCTATGCGGCTGAGCCGGACCTTGAAGAGTGCGTCGATTCCTTTCGCGAGGAGGACGAGCGCGTGGCGCAACTCGCGAAGCGACTCGCTTGGAGCCTCGTTTTATTGTTGCCGCTCATGTATTTGAGCATGGGCGGGATGTTGGGACTCCCCGTTCCTCCTTGGTTGAGTGGGAAACACAACGCGCTGCGTTTTGCGCTTGCTCAGATACTTTTCACGCTCCCCATTTGTTGGAACAATCGGACATTTTTCATAAGCGGCGTAAAGGGACTCGTGCGGCGGATGCCCGGCATGGATTCTCTCATTGCCTTGGGTGCTGGCGCGGCGCTCGGCTATAGTTTCATCGTCACCATGAGAATCGCTAGCGCGTCCTCAGCGGGCGATTGGGCGGCTGCCGACCATTGGCGTCACGAGTTATACTTCGAGTCGGCGGCGATGATTTTGACGCTCATCACGATTGGCAAGCTGCTGGAGGCGTATAGTCGCGGCAAGACGACAAACGCGCTCAAGCATCTGGTTGAGTTGACGCCTCAAACTGCCGCTCTCCTGCGCGATGGAGAGGAAATTCGGATTCCGGCGGCGGAGTTGAATCTCGGAGATATCTTTCGTGTGCGTCCGGGGGAGTCCGTCCCTGCCGATGCTGTGGTGGTGGAAGGAGCGTCGAGCGTCGATGAGTCCATTCTGACGGGCGAGAGCATGCCGATTGATAAAAAGGAGGGGGACTTGGTGAGTGCCGCGACGATGAATCAAACCGGCGCGCTCGTCTGCCGAGCCGTGCGGGTGGGGAGGGACACGACGCTTGCGCAAGTGATTCGTCTCATGGAGAGTGCGGCGGCGACAAAAGCCCCACTCGCGAAAACGGCGGACGTCGTCTGTCGCTTTTTCGTCCCTGCCGTTATTTTTATCGCACTCGGTGTGCTGGGTGTCTGGTTGATTTTAGGTGCCCCGCTCTCCGTGGCGTTGGAGCGCGCAATCTCCGTGTTGGTCGTGAGTTGCCCTTGTGCGTTGGGTCTTGCGACGCCGGTTGCCGTTATGGTCGGCAGCGGAGTGGGAGCGAAAAACGGAATTCTCTTCAAAAACGCCGCCGCACTCGAGGGGTTGGGGCGTGTCGAGCAGATCGCACTGGACAAAACCGGGACGATAACGAGAGGAAGACCCGAGGTTGTGGCGATTCTACCTGCCGAGGGGGTGAGCGAAGCGCATCTTTTAGAGAGGGCGGCGGCGCTTGAAGCCGCATCCGAGCATCCGTTGGCGCGTGCCGTCGTGGAGATGGCGCAGGAGAAAAACCTTCAAAAGGGTGCCGCGTTGGGAACCTCTCGCGATTTCGTCGTTCTCCCGGGGCGCGGGCTGCGGGGAAATGTCGACGGCGTCGAGGTGTGCGGGGGAAATATCGATTTCGTCCAATCCCAATGCGAAATTCCCTCGGAGACCCTCCAGAGTGTCGACTCCCTGATGAATCAAGGCGTGACGCCCCTCTTTTTTAGCGAGGGAAAACGTTTCCTCGGCGTCCTTGGAGCGGCAGACGGAATCAAAACGACAAGCGCCCAAGCAGTCGCGCAGATGAACGCCTTGGGACTTCGCGTCTGGCTTTTGAGTGGCGACAACAAAACCACGGCGGCGAGTATCGCTCAACAAGTCGGCATCGCTCCCGAGAATATCGTCGCGGGCGTGCTGCCGGACGGCAAGGAAGAAGTGATTCGAACACTCCAGCGGCACGCTCTCACGGCAATGGTTGGCGACGGAATCAACGACGCACCCGCTCTCACGCGCGCGGACGTCGGCGTCGCGATCGGGGCGGGAGCCGACATTGCTATTGAGGCGGCAGGAGTCGTTCTCGTGCGCAACGACCTTCTCGATGCGGCATCTGCCGTCCGGCTCTCTCGTGCAGTCGTTCGCAACGTCCACGAAAACCTATTCTGGGCGTTTTTCTACAACGCGCTCTGCATTCCTCTCGCGGCAGGCTGCGGGGCGCCCCTCGGACTCGCCTTCAGTCCCATGGTTGCGGCAGGTGCGATGAGCCTCTCCAGCGTCTGCGTCGTGAGCAACGCGCTGCGTCTCAACTACTTCGACCCCAAAAACGGAGCGAAAGACGCCCCACCACGGCGTTGGACGCTATTGAGTGCATTATTTGGGTCTGTCCGAAAGTCGGGCGGACGTTTGGAAGAAATTCATTTCGATGATATTAAGGAGAAACCAATGAAAAATGTCACGATGAAAGTAGAAGGTATGATGTGTGGGCATTGCGAAAACCGCGTCCGCAAGGCGTTGGAGTCCATACCCGGAACGACGGCGAGTGTCGATCATAAAACGGGTCTCGCGCAAATCTCGTGTCTTAAGGAGACGCCGCTTGAGACGCTGAAAAATGTCGTCGAGGGGCAGGATTATAAAGTGTTGGAGGTGGAGGAGTCGAAATCGTAGCGACCCCTCCAAACATTATACTTCACGACGCAGCATACTTCACGACGCAGCACGATGCCTCGCGGGTTCCTACTTCGTGAGCGAGCATGGACCACTTACGCAGCCGCCAGGGCACGCCATCACTTCTAAAAAGTTGGCTGGCAACTTGCCAGAGGCGTACGCGCGGAGCATGGCGAGCGTCTTTTTGTCGATTCCGTCGATAAATTTCCCATTCACCTGAATGTTGGGGTGCTCGGGAGCCAATTCTGCCAAGACCGCTTGCGTGACGCCGCAGCTTTTCGCGAAATTGCGCGCGTGCTCGTTTGCGGGATGCGTGAGCGCCCACGGTTCTTGAGAAATGATATCGATCCGCCGTGCTGCCATCATGACCCCGATCTCTTCGAACGTGAGCACATAATCCACCTCAGGAATATGGCTCGCCTCGAAACGCTTCGCGATGCAGGGACCGACAAAGACCGTTTTCGCGTTCGGATGTTTTTCACGCACAAGTCGCGCCGCGTACACCATCGGGCTGGGCGTCGACGAAACCTTGTCCTCAAAGGCGGGGAGATGTTTGTGGACGAGTCCAGTATAAGCGGGACAGCACGACGTCGTCATGATGGGCTGCCCCTCTTCCATCTTTTCGATAAACTCCTGCGCCTCGTGAGCCGTCGTCATCTCGGCACCCAGCGCAACCTCCATCACGTCGTTGAATCCGAGTTTGCTCACGGCGCTGAATAGCTGCTCCACCGACCCGGGGAACTGCGCGTAAGCCGAGGGAGCGATCATGGCGACGACTTCCGTTTCGGGGTCTTGAATCGCTTGGAGGACCTTGAGCAGCTGCGACCGTTCCATAATCGCGCCGAATGGACAGGCGTTGAAGCACTTCCCACACGCAATGCAACGATCAAAATTAATCTGAGCTGTTCCGTGTTCGTCCTTGCGAATCGCACCGACCGGGCACACTTCCTCGCACGGAACGGTCGTTTTCACGATCGCGTTGAAAGGACAGACCGCCATGCACTTGCCGCACTTTATGCACTTGCTATAGTCGATTTGGGATTGCTGATTGACGACCGAAATAGCTTTTTTCGGACAATTGTAGACACACGGGCGCGCGAAACAACCCCTGCATGTGTCCGTCACTTTAAACGAACTATCGGGACAACTCGAGCAACCCGCAGAACAAACCGTAAGCGGAATGGCTCCGTCCGTCGGCTCCGTCTTCAACGCCTCCTCGACGTAGGACGCGAGCGTACGCGTTTCGTCCGTCTCATCTTCGCACGCGAACCCCAAGAGAGCCATGAGACGATACTTGAGCACCGCGCGGTCGTGATAAAGGCAGCATCGACTTGTCTCGCCGTGCTTCGGACGGAGTAAGATAGGGATTTTATCAATCTCGGAGACCAAATTTCCCTCGTCAAAAGCGCGCACGAGACGAATCATCACCTCTCGTCGAATGAATTGAGCGCCATTTCGCATCAGATCGAGTCTCCTTCCCGCAGAGCGCGTTCGATCTCCTCCCAAAGAATCTCTTTGGTCACATGGCTAATCATCTTGTCGTTTAATTTAACGAATGGCGCGGCACAAATATTCTCGGACGTGCACATATCCATGCAAGGAATCGCTCTCACTTCCACGCGCTCCCGCCACTCCTCGGGCAACTCCTCCTCAATATTCAAAAAATGAGACGCTCCCAACATATAGCAGGTGGTTCCACAACAGATTTCAATGGTTATTTTTTTCATAACAATACCTTGCAAAAGTGGTATGAGTTTTTACGCGCCCTCGGCACACACCCCAGAGGGCGTATTATAATACTTCTCGTTGAAATTTCCGGTGCCGTCCGCCGTTGGAGCTACGCACCACGGCTCGCAAAGCGTCGCGCAAAACGGGAATTTTAAAGGAGAACGAGTATGTACTTGCGCTCCGATGAATTTGAGCACCAGTATAATTCTATCACGAAAGGCGAAAAAGTCAATAGGCAACTTCCCCAAACGCATTTTGGAGGGGACCTTCAAATGGAGTGGGTGCTCCTTTGGGGGACAACGTCTTCGTTTCCCGCACATCTCGCCCCCACCGACAGTTGCGAACGAGAAGTATTATAATACTTCGCGTTGAAATTTCCCATTCCGTCCGCCGTTGGAGCTACGCACCACGGCTCGCAAAGCGTCGCGCAAAACAGGAATTTTAAAGGAGAACGAGTATATAACCACCAAAATTTGAAGGCACCCCCAAAAATTTTTTATTTTTTGCATGGGTAGTCCTTGCAAAATGATAGTATTCCAATATCATTATTGGAGCTTGCGCACCACGGCTCCCAAAACGTTGCGCAGAACGGGAATTTTAAAGTACGATGAGTATAAAAGAAGTATCGGACCTCAAGCCTCGCTGCTTCAAAATATGGACAAAACGCAAATGGATCCTGAACACATCGCAATCATCATGGACGGCAACGGTCGCTGGGCGCAACAAAGAGGACTTTCGCGCTCCGAGGGACATCGGGCTGGTGCCGAAACCGTCCGACGCATCGTCGAAGAGTCCGTTCGGCTCGGATTACGCCGACTCACGCTCTACTGCTTCTCGCAGGAGAATTGGAAGCGCCCTCCTCTCGAGTTGGAAGCTCTCATGTTTCTCTTGCGCCAATTTATGGTCTCCGAGCGCGACCTGCTCCAACGCCAAAACGTCCGTCTCGAAGTGATCGGTCGCCGCGACGGAATCCCACAAGAGACCCTGCGCGAAATGGACGAGTCCGTCCGTCTCACGGCGCAAAATTCGGGCTTGACGCTCTGCCTCGCCATTAATTACGGAGGTCGTCAAGAAATTGTCGACGCAGCCCGTCGCCTCGCTCTCTTGGCAAAAGAGGGAACCCTCGACCCAAACGACATCGACGAGCAATTGTTCGCGCGACATTTATACACTCGAAACGCGCCCGATCCCGACCTCCTCATCCGGACTGCGGGCGAGCTTCGGCTGAGCAACTTCCTCCTCTGGCAGCTGAGCTACGCGGAATTGTGGGTCACGCAAAAATTCTGGCCAGAGTTCGACGTCCCACTCTTTCACGAGGCGCTCGCGCATTATCGACAACGGGAACGACGCTTCGGCGGGCTGTCGTGACGCCCTACGCGAATTGCCACAACTCCAATATTTCCTCAGGACGATGAACGATTGCGCAGGCTCCCGACTCGCGCAGTTCGCTCTCTGGACGGAATCCCCACGTCACGCCGATGGAGAAAAAACCAGCTGCTGCGGCAGTCTTCATGTCTGTCGCGGTGTCTCCAACGTACGCGATTCGCCCCGGCTCGAATCCCCACTGCTTTTGAATGAGAAGCGCGCCAGTTGGATCTGGCTTCTTCGGCACCTCGTCGCTCTGCCCCACAACGGCGTCAAAATGCCAGCGCGAGAGCAGCTTCCCCACACACAATTGCGTGAAACGGTGTGGCTTGTTCGAAAAGACTCCCAAACGAACCCCCGCCGCGCTCAATGCGTCCAACAACTCCGCCACGCCGGGATAAGGAGACGTTTTTTTGTCCCAATATTGGTCGTAGGCGGCGAGATAAGCCGACAAAAATTGCGCGCACACTTCCTCATCCTCCGCTTTTTCGGGCGGAAGAATGCGCTTCATGAGCGTGATAACTCCATCGCCAACGAAATATTTGTACTGCTCGACCGGGTGGGAGGGAAATCCCATTTTCGAGAGCGACGAATTGGCAGCGTCCGCCAAATCCTCCAGAGAGTTTAAAAGGGTACCGTCCAAATCAAAAACAAATCCTAATGGTTTTTCCACGATTCTGCCTCGCTATAGGGGAAGTGGTTGATATTTCTACATCCCCCTATTATACCTGACATTACTTTGAAATCAATGGCGGGCACCCTGAAAATTCGGTGACCAAATTGGACGAAATGCGCAAAAGAAACGAAGGTCGCGTTTTATAATACTTCGCGTTGAAATTTCCGGTTCCGTCCGCCGTCGGAGCTACGCACCACGGCTTCATCGTTTTTGCCAGAAGAGAGGGGGGGGGAGTTATTCTCCATTCACGACATTCTGCGGAGCCCCTCCCACGAACGCGCGAACGTTGGCGATGGATATCTCCATGCAGCGCCTGCGTGCCTCGAAGGTTCCCCACGCGAAATGAGGCGTGATGAAACAATTTGGTGCCGAGAGGAGTGGATTCTCTGGCGCAGGTGGCTCGCTCGACAATACATCCAGTCCCGCTCCACCGATCCGTCCAGAGTGAAGGGCGTCGGCTAGCGCCTGCTCGTCGATAAGCGCGCCGCGTGCCGTGTTGATGAGAAGTGCGCTCGGCTTCATCCAACCAAGGCGCTGAGCGTCCACCAAGTGCGTTGTTTCTTTGGTGGCGGGGCAATGCAGACTCACGACGTCGCTCTCGCGAAACACTTCTTCAAGCGACACCATCTCGACGTTCATTTCGCTTTTCGCGTCCTTGTTGCGCCGCGTCGCGACAACGCGCATGTCGAACGCCAAAGCGATTTGCGCCACCTTTTTTGCGATGTTGCCAAACCCAACCAGTCCGAGCGTTTTGCCAGCAAGCTCGACGAGAGGCGCGTCCCAATAGCAAAAGTCTGGATTTCGCGACCAGCGTCCGTCTCGAACGCCCTGCGCGTGTTGCGAAAGATGAAACGACAAATTCAGGATGTGCGCAAACGTAAGCTGCGCCACGGATTGCGTACTATATGCTGGGATGTTGGTCACCACGATACCAAAGTGCCGCGCCGCCGCAGTGTCGATAAGGTTGTAGCCCGTCGCTTGGACGCCGATGTACTTGAGGCGCGGAAGGAGACGGAATTCAGCCTCGCCCATCTCGATTTTGTTCCCGAGAATGATCTTCGCGTCCGCCGCCAAGCGCGGAATATCCTCTCGCTCGCAACGGTCGTACACCTCCAGTGTGCCGAACTCCGAAAGAGGCGCGTAGTCCAAATCGCCAGGATTGAGCGCGTAGCCATCCAAAACGACAATTTTAGGTTTCGATTCGTTCATCTATACTCGTTCTCCGTTCTGGTGCACGGCTCAGCGACCGATTTCTCCACGCGCGGTTTTGATCTGCACGTAGGTCGAGGTGGCGTCGCTTGCAGACACATCAACAGTAGTCGATAAGTCCCAATCCTGCATGGTCTTGCACAACGCATGATTCGTCCGATCCAAAAGAAGCGGCGTGACGATGATTTTGCCGCGCTTGAGTTCGTTCATGTCGGTAGTTCGCTCTGGAATTCGCGAACGCGGGTTGGGCGTGAGCCAGTAGTACTTCCGATGAAACGTGTCGATTCGTTCCTCGAGTGCGTTCGCGTAGGGCGTTGTGTCCATCGGCGTGACGACAATTTCGGGCGAGTCGCTCTCCAAAGAACCTGCACTAAAGTTAATATTATAGAGGTCGGGCACCAAATTTCCACAATAATCCAGCTCCGCCTCGGGTCGCTCCTCGATTTTTTGCAAGATTTGCTCAATAATGTCCGCTGCTGCTGCGGCAGCCCGCTCAAAAGGAGGCACCGCCGCGTCCTGAATGGAGAGCGCGAACGACGGAATACCAACGATCGCTCCGTCCATGGCGGCACCGACGGTTCCAGAATAGAGGATGTTTATACCTGCATTCTGTCCCCAATTGATCCCACTCACAACGACATCCGGCTTCCTCGGGCAAAGGACACACACGCCCACTTTCACGCAGTCGGCAGGGGAACCTTCCACCGCCCAACCCCACCGCTCGCCCTGGAGCAAAACGTCCTTAATGACCAACGGCGTGCGAAAAGTGACGGACTGACTCACGCCACTTTGCTCCGTGGCGGGCGCAACGACGTACACTTCACCCAACCTCGCAAGCGCGTGGTGCATTGCCGTGAGACCCGGCGCGAGGATGCCATCATCGTTCGTGAGCAAAATCAATTTTTTGTCCATTGTTCTTTCTCGTCATTGTTTTTTGTACTAGCGCTCAAATGAATTTGAGTTTTCACAAAAAGTGGGGAGTCGAGGTGTGTCGTTGGAGCCTATACACCACGGCTCCCGAAACTTCGTGAAACCCGAGATAAAAGAGGATGAGTACACATCGTAAACCACCATGAACCCCTATTTTCGAGCGCGATGAGGGATGAATGCACTCACATTGCGCTCGATCAAGCCGCCGTATCAAGTTGGTGGAAATACAACCGTCCCACCAGAGCAGTAGACTCAACATCCTCAATTTATAGGCGGCTCCGCACAGTGGCTTCCCTCTCTTATTGCGGGGTGGAGGCAGGCTCGCCCATCTTTTCTTTCGACATCCAAAAACTTTGATACAAAAATCCTTTTGGCTTGTTGATGATCATTCCGCCAGCGGGGAGGAAATATTGCTTCACAAGTTCGAAATCAGGAAGAGCCGAGGCGTCGAGCTTTTCTTGGTTTTGTGTTTTGCTTTGAGTGAGGATTTTGCCCACGAAACTTGTGTTGGCGGAGGTGCTTTCATCGACGGAGTTTTGCTTACACATCTGATAGAAGTGTTCCCTCATTCTCACGTTATTGATGAAATGGAAAGACGCGCGTGGGGCACCGTCGGCAAAGATTTTAGTTTCCTTAAAAATCTTGGCAAACTCTGGCAACTTCACAAGCGCCGTGTCCTTTTCGGGATCAAAAGACTTAATCGTGTCAAAATAATCGAAATGGGACGCGATAAGCAAATAGCCCTTCCACACGGTAAGGGTCATCTCTGGGAACATTTTCCCCGCTTGTTCTTTCGGATCGATCTCTTCGTCTGGAATTGCTTTCCAATAGACCTCACCGCGTGGAGTTTGAACGACTTCAAATCCCGGCTCCTCGCCGAGAATCTTCGCTAAGGCGACATAAACGGCTTTCGCGTTTCGGAGGGGGATCGCGATGAGTTTGCGCTCTTGGTCAGTCGCTTTAGGGTCGAGATTATGCGTCACAAAGATGAACGTATTGTGGAAATTTGCGATCAAATCGTTTCTCAAGTCGACTTGCGGTCCAAACTCGTCCTCTTTCAAACCCGCAAGGACATCGTCCCAAATGCCAGAATCCCCTTCGCCGAAAAATTGGTTGAAAAGCGGTCCCACATTGTCGATCATCGTGAGAAAATCCATGTTCACGATGTGGACAGCACTGACGTCAGCCGGGAGCCAACGCGGCAAGACAAATTTGTCGGAATCAATGAACTTGAACATCTTAAGCGACTGAGTGGGGGTCGCAGGTATGCAAACGAAGGATCGATGTGTTGCGTCGTATCCGCAAGATTTAAGGGTGAAAACACCCCCCACCGCTTGAACACCTTGGAATCCACAATTGTTGAGCATCTCTGCCGTGGAGGTTTTTTTCGCACTTTCTGGATTGGTCTCAAGCTCCATAATCCTCTGGACGAGCAAATATCGGATCGGATCCACGTACCAGACCAGATCAGGCAGTTTTTCCTCCACAAAACAATTATCGAGAATGTTGGTATAACCATCAATATAAGCGAAACACGGAAGGGATTCCTCCGAGTTGGTTTGGATCAGCTCCAATCGCTTGAGCATCTGCATGATCGTCTCCATGTTGTCGGAGGCGAGGAGAAGGCGATCTTTCAAGAGATAATAGGCTTTGTGGAATTCACGAGTCTTTTGATCTTGGATATTCAGGATAAAGACTTTCGCGCCTTGAATCTCCTGCCGAGTTTGTGAGCCGCCAGAGGCTTTGACGCGCTCGGCAACCTTTGCCATGACGTTTTGCGCCTCAATCATATTCTCGCCAACGTCAATGATAACAGCCACGGAATACGTTTCCGCACTCAAGAGCATAACGCTCGCGGCAATTTCACCATCCGCAATCTCTGCAATCTCTTGGAGCGAGACGCCTAAACGATCTCGAATCGTAGAAAAACGATCTTTCATCTGGACGTTCAGATCCTTAAAAAATGCCTCCATGTCCGGCGTCTGCTGCAATTTGCCCAGCTCCGTCTGAAGCCAAGCCTCTCGAAATTGTGTGAAATTACGAATCGAAACATATGCGCATGTCGTTTCAGGAAGGAGAACATCCGCCGTGATCAGAACAGGCTCAGCCGGTTCCTGCGCTGCTGCGTCCTGAGTGAACGATCCGAGAAAGAGCAAGCTAAAAATCAAGCAGCTCGCTGCCAATCGCGAGAATCGAACAACTTCCGTGCAAATCGACGTATGAAAAAACAATTTGGACCCGATTCGGGGCTTGCAGGTGGAAAATATCATCTTCAAATCCTTGTTATACCTATCAAACTCGAGGTTTTCGCGACGCTTCACGACTGCAGCGCCCAGCTCCGACAAAGGGAGGCGGCGGCATTTGGGTGCAAGTGTCTTCTGTTTTGGACCGTTGCCGTTCTGTCTAAGGTCGCTGCCGTCCGCAATTTGCGCGGCGCGGAGGATAAAATAAGACTGACCGACTTCAGCATGATATAATATTCTCATCCATTCTATACTAATTTGGCATTTCTTCCAAGGTGGATATCCGCATTTTTTTCGAAAAATTTAAAATATCTTTTGGAGTTGTGAAGTATGGGCAAAATATACTAAATAGAAAGTTTTTCCATTATTTTCTCATAAAGGTGTTGCGTTTTTTCCAAAATAGAGTAAAATGAGGAGGAGTAACGCGTACTGACGAAAACAAGAAAATATCAATAAACGAGAAAAATGTCCATTTTAAAATTGTCACAACTCACAAACGGATGCGAGGCGGACTTTTTCGTCCTGTTCGCGTCGAGAGAGCAACTCCTCACGCAGGCGAAAAAACCCTACTGGCGCGTGGTTTTTCGAGACGAAACAAAAGAAATTATCTTCCCCATTTGGGAAAATTCCCCTTGGGCGGAGCCTTGCAGAAATGATTGGCAACTGGGCAGGCATTATAAAGTTCGCGCCTCGTATCGAGAAACTACCTACGGTCCCCAACTCGACATAAAAAGAATCCGAGTCACGTGCGATGCCGACGTGGCGGACGGTTTCGATCCCGAGATGGGAATGATCAAAAGTCCATTTCCCCCCGAGGATACCTTTCGTGAAATCATGGATATTCTCGAGCAAAATGTCGCTCATCCCGGTCTGCTTCGGCTCACGCAGCACATTTTTGCCAAATATCGCTCCGAAATTCTAAAAAGCAGCGCAGCCAAGGGGAATCACCATGCTTCCGTCGGCGGATTTCTCGAACATACAAGAAACGTTTTGCGTACGACCATTTGGCTATGCGATCAATATCGCACACTCCTACCGAGTCTTGATCCCCCTCTCGACAAAGGCGTGGCGGCAGCGGGGGCAGCGCTCCACGACATCGGCAAGCTGCGTGAGCTGCGCTCCTGCCCCGGCGGCTTTGAATACACGCCCGAAGGGCAGCTCATCGGGCACATCGTTTTGGGACGAGACTATATTCGCGACGAGTTGGCGACCCTGCGCGAAACGGAGCCGGACTTTCATCTCGACTTTGAGAGCCAACTCCGTCTGGAGCACGTCGTTCTTTCGCACCAAAGACTGCCAGAGTGGGGGTCGCCCAAACCAAACATGACGCCCGAGGCGCTCTTGGTGCACTATGCCGACGATATCGATGCGAAATTCTATATCATGGCGCAAATTTTGAAGAATACTCCCGAGGACAGCGAGTTTAGCGACACGAAAAACTCCATGCGTCTTGCAATCTTCCGTGGAGTGAACGACAGCCGCAACACGGAAGCACGCTGAAAAACACAGATTGTGAATCACATCGAAGCACGGGCTCCCTCGGACTTCTGTTGTGTATTTCGGCAGAATGCGAGGTCTTGGTGAGACATTCCGCTGGTAGGGGCGCGAGAAAAGGTTGTGCTTCCGGAACTCTGGCGGACGCCTGGAGTTATGTCGATTTTATAAACACAATCGTTTTGAGTTGCGATCCGCCACATCTTGAGAGGAAACATTTTTGAAATGCTCACTCCGTTCGTTATACTCGTTCTCCCTTAAAATTCCCGTTTTATGCGACGCTTTGCGAGCCGTGGTGCGTAGCTCCAACGGCGGACGGTACCGGAAATTTCAACGAGAAGTATTATATACGGCACTTGCCCGCCGGAGCCGTGAACGGAGCGAAGCGCAGTTCTGGATGAAGCGCCGAGGGATTTTGCCTCCCGTCGGAGAATCTCGAGCGTGAACTTTGGTGGAGCACCCTTTGGATTGAGCGCCAAACGATGCTCCTGCCGTCTGGAACTACGGGCTGCGTCTTGATGGCAAGGGAGACGAGAAGCGTTAGCGCCTGCCTCCCGGTGATGTTGCGACCAGCGGAAGCCGTCGTCGCCCCCGGTCGTACCGGGTGGGCTGTGTCCTTCGTTCTCGGCTCCAGGAAATTGGTTTTTGTTCGGTTTTGTAA
>JAUNBK010000076.1 GCA_030527105.1 Planctomycetia bacterium | reverse complement strand
CGGATAAGCTGGATTCTGCCGATACGCGGCTCTTCCTCCGCATATTTTGCAAAGCCCTTTGCCTTGCCGAGATTGTCCTTATAATCTGGATTGTGCGGCTCCAGAATATCAATCACATATCCGAGTATGGCATCACTTCTTATGACGATAAAATCCGGGAATGCCGGCTTCATTTCGCCGTTAATCTCATATGGAATGCATAGTGACCAGCTTCCTCTTGACGGGTTGCGAATCCAGCAAACGAAATCATCCGCCTTTGATTCTTCTTCAAGCACGCCTTCTTCCCAGCCGTTCAGCTTGATTTTTGCAACTCCTTTTTCGTCCGCAAAGAGGTGGTTGGTATATTCCTTGCCATCCTCTTCAAGACGGGCGGTTATGGTTTCCGGCAGGGCAAAATTATGCTTACTGACAACATCGCCGTCAGCAATAATAGAGCTGTACTGCTTCTTGATACGCTCGGAAGCGGCAACTACATATTTGCGGTATTTATCGTTCAAGCTATGGAATTTTTCTTCGGCATAGCGATTCAGCTTCCCGATGCACTCCTCGTCCGCTGCAAAGAGAATGCAGTCAATCTTGTACTGTGCGGGATTATTCAGGTCGCCGTATGCACGCCCGTATTTATACGGAAAGCCGTATGTACCGAGCCTTGCGTCTGCCGCACGAAGTTGTCGGTCAAGATCACTTTCAGACGCAGTAAATAAATCGTGCGCCATACCATTATCAAGAGATTCGCCGAACACATCAAAAATCCGCACGGACAGCTTAAAGGAAAGCACATCTTTTGCGAGCTCCTTATATATGCCGTCTGTATGCAGTCCATCAATGTATTCGCGAATCATCGCAACAACTTCGCCTTCAATCTCGTCATTTGCCCCGGCGTATATATTGCTCTGCGTCAAGAGTCCGGCAAGACTCAGCAGCGATTTTAGATAGCTGTTTATTTTGACGTTCCGCACAAGATAGGTAAGATAACCCTGGTCATTGATGAATTTGGTAACGGCTTCTCTGTCAATCAGCAACGACGGGATTGTGGTCTGCTCGCCGGTAACAACTTCTGCGGGATTCAAAAAGGGCGAGGGCTGCGGTCTTGCGGGCACTATAACCGTAGGCTCCTGCTGGGGATGCGCTTCGTTCTGCGTACGAGCATTATCAGCCGAGTTCCCGCTTTGCACCGTAGCTGAATCAACCGATGGTATAGCATCGGAATCGCCGCCTGAGGCAGAAAACAAATTCAGTTGATTCGGATCTTCGACCGGAGGTTTCTTTTTCGGCGGACGCACAGACCACGGGACATACACCGGATTTTCCAATGATTCGCCGTCCAGCACGGTGGGGATTTCGCCGCCCTCTGTGCTTTGCAGCTCGTCCACGACCTGCTTCACCGTATTTTTGTTGAAATACGGCAGATACAGACGAACATCATTCAGGGAATCATCAACCAAGATATGGCATTGCAGCGGAGTTCTCACCATTCTGCCGAGAAGCTGCGCTATATAAGTTGCGTCCTCAGCGCGGCGGAAAGACATCATAGTTTCTGCTCTTGGGCAGTCCCATCCCGTTGAAAGATTCTCCTTGAACAGCACAACGCGAATGCGCTTGTCCTCGGTGATTTCAGACGGGTCAATGTGATGCACGGTGAGTCCGTTTATCGTCATCGTACCTGCCGAGCCGAAGGTATGCACAACTTCATTTTCCTTAAACGGCGCACCGATGCGCTCCTCGATTTTGGCAATAACATCATCCAGGTTGGTGTCGGAAACGGCCTTTCCGCTTCCTGCAAGCACCTGAATGACAAACACGGGATTCACCTGTGCATAGTGCTGCTCATAGGAATACTGATACCAGTGATCACACTTATTTTTCCACTCGTCAATCGCCGCCTGAAGCACAGCCATTTCGTTGTTCTTTTCCGGATCATCCGGGTAAGTGATAACGATCCGGTCTTTGAGCAAGCCGGAGGCGCGAACCTCGTTCGGCGTAATGATACACTTCTGCAACGAAGAGCTTGTATCGCCGACAAGCGCGTTAAACCTTGCCGCCGTTGCGCTGATGCCGATGACGAGCGGCATGGGCGGCAGCTTCAATTCATGGCAACCCTTCAGAAAACGCTGCATAATGGAGGTGGCTTTTCCGGCTTCACGCCCCTGCATTCCGCGGTGCGCCTCATCGATGATAAAATACAGCCGATCTGCTTTTTCCCTGACCGTGTTTGTGAGCGTTTCCCAAATAGTATATTGCCGTGTATCTGAATGACGGCCGAGATTCGCCGTTTTGCTCAGCTTTTGCGTGTTCAGAAAATAGATGTGCCCGTCCTCCAAAACTTCTTGGTCAAAGGATTCGTCCTCAATCGTCACACACTGTCCGAAACGTATTTTGTCCGCTTTCAGGTCGATTTTCTGCTTGGATTGCTCGTTGAGGGCAGGAGAATCCGACAGCCAGACAAAGATAGCCTCCGGTTGCTCTGCGAATTGATCCGTGCCGAAATATATATCCTCAATCAGCGCCGCCATAATAATGGTTTTACCCGCGCCGGTCGGCGCTTGCAGTGAAACCACCTGCGGCGTATGCGTCCGGTGATAGCCGCCGAGCGCCTCGGCAACCTTTACACGGAGTTCTGTTGTCGCTTTTTTCTGAAACGGGAACAGTTCTACCTTCATATTCAATTCCTCCCCGTGTTAATTCTGAAATTATCGAGATAATCCCGATAAAGCTGATATGTATGCGCGACTTTCAGGCTTTTTGCCATAGCGCAATATCCGGCTTCATAGTCAGTAATGATATAAACTGTATCAATTTCCGGATGGTCGGCAAGCTGCGCCTCAAGCTCCGGAAAAGCGTCATCTTCTGTCAACACGGCAAAACGGTTTTCCGGCAGAATGAGAACTTTAGGAATATCGTTTCCATCAAGTTCCGGGCATTTGCCGTGCGCGCCCGCCTTCATCCACAGTGTCGGCAGCATTTCCTTGAACTGCATTCCAAGCGCAACGGCGTTTTTGTCGAGGAAGCTCAGCTTGAAGAATGCTGCGTTGGCTTTGAAGCCGTTCGCCATCGGGATGTCGCTGCCGAGATAATTGCCCTTGAGCGGATTGCCGTTGATGTCGTGTCCCTCAATGGAGCAGACGGTGCGCGGCCATGTGACATAGCGGGCAATGCCGAGTGCCTCCCATTCCGCGTCGCCGGGGTGATGTCCGGCTTTTGTGAGCTCCTTTGCCTCGGCGTCGGAAACCTCATTGTTCGTTACCATAATGCAGCGGCGGTGTCCGCCGTCCTCGGCGTTGAGCAGATTGACTGCATGGAGCGTCGTGCCGGAGCCGGCGAAGAAGTCGATGATGAGAGCGTTGGGTTTGTTGGCAACGAAAAATCTCAATGTATCTTTAACTGCATACACTGATTTAGGAAACGAAAAGCGTCTGTCATGGAAAATATTGTTGAGCAGTGTTGTTCCATACTCACTTGCTGAATGGGATTTTTTGTGCCATATTGTCATGGGGCGCACATCTCGATCCTCTACAGATTTTAATTCGATGACATATGCACCGTCCTGATCTTGCCCAACGATATTGTAAAGCCCTTTCTTGAAATTTTCCTCCTGTCCTTCTGATAGATAGTAGCCGGTTCTTTTTTCTCCATCCCATCGTCCAAAACTCAGAAAATGCTGCCTGTGTTTATCCATCAATGTTGTGGGCTGCAAATTCCATGTAAGTTCTGTTCCGTTGGCACCAATAGGCCACATCGCCACAACACCATCGAGAGGTGTGTAGCTATTTCTATCCTCTGTAATATCAAGAACAGGACCGTGACCCACAAACTTTCCTGTTTCTCTTTCAAATAAAAGGGGATAGAACAGATTGGGGCGATCTGTTCGTTTTCCGTGATTACTCGCCTGTCTTAATAAAGCTCTCAACCGTACAGACTTGTCCTTGCCATTACCCTCTTCGACTTCGTCCATTTCACGCAACATATCCGTTCCATTGGAAATGATAGCGGCAACACCGATATAGACAAAGTAGATGTATTCTTCACAGCGCGAAAATTCGTTATCGCGTCTGTTTCCTTTAGGATTGATAACTGTTGAAACCATCTGCATTCTCGCTTCCGGAAACAGTTCTTCAAGTAAACACCCAAGGTGCAAATACTCTTTCTCATCAATGGTAACAATCAAGACTGAATCTTTCGGATTCAGCAGCTTTTTTGCAATCCTCAGCCGCTTCTGCATCATAGAAAGCCACTTGCTGTGCCGGTATGTATCGTTGCCGTCCACATAGTCGTTGTTATATTTCCAGTCCCTCGCGCCGGTGTTATAGGGCGGATCGATATAGATACAATCAACCTTTCCGGCGTAGAGGTATTCAAAAAGCTGCAAGGCGTGGTAGTTGTCCGCTTCAATCAGCGTGTGCCACAGGTCGCTGTCCGGCGCATTGCAGACGCTGTCTATCGGCTTGAGGCAGGGGTAAATCGGGTCGCCGAATTTCGCAACGGAGACAAGCGCGCTTACGGAAAATTCGCTGATTTCCATTCCCTCAAACCTTTTGCATACCGCCTTCTTGCCGTTTATTTCAAACACGGTATACAGCTCGTTCATGTCTCCGCTTTTTCGCGCAACAAGAGAACCTGCGCGGACAGGAATATCATAGAGCGGCGTGCATTCCGGCAGATGTTCTTCAAAAACCAACCCGAACTTCTTCTGCTTATTCATCTTGTTGATTTCCCGCTGAATACGCTCCCGCAACTCCAAGTTTTCTATCTGATTGACCAGATCATTTATCGCCGCCATTCTCTTCGTTCCCCTCATCTGTTTTAATATTGGAACCTGTTTTTCGCCGTCTTTTTCAGCTTACCGCTTGTCTTCGATAGCCATCTTTCCTAACGCACGTCGAGTTGGCGCAAAGTCTCCTCCACGCGCTTCAATTCTTCTGGAGTGTTGATCGATATCGCCTCGACGGGTCTTAAAACAGGCTTCACCTCGACGCGCTCGCCTCGGGAGTGAAGAATGGCGGGGACGTCCGTGAGATAGTATTCACTCTGCGCATTGTTCGGGCGTAACTCGTTGAGCGCACTCATAAGACTGCGCGCCTCGAATATATAGTAGCTTTGATTCACTTCGCGAATCGCCCTCTGGTCGGGTGTCGCATCTTTCTCCTCGACAATCGCAAGAAAGTTCCCGTCCGCGTCGCGTAGAATTCGACCTAAACCATGTGGGTTTTCCACGCAAATCGAACCGATGAGACATGCGGGCTGTGTTTTGTCCCAAATTTCGTACATTTCACGAATCGTCTCGCTCTGGAGGAGTGGCGCGTCGCCTGCGGTCACGAAAATCGGAACTCGACACGTCGGCGGAACGCTTTCGAGTAGCCTTTTCAGGAAATCCGACGCGGCACGAACAGCGTCGCCCGTCCCGAGTGGGGCGCGTTGGAAAGCAAATTCGAGGTCGTGTGCCTTCCCGATTCGCTCGATCACGAGGTCAGCTTTGTACCCCACAACGACGCAGATTTTGACGACACCCGCACAACGTAGCGCGTCAATTGCGTATTGGAGCATCGGTCGCCCACAAACGGGGATCAAAACCTTCGGCATCTCGCTTTTCATTCGGGTTCCACGCCCTCCCGCAAGGAGGACGACTGTTCGGGGTGTCTCGTTCATTTTATCTGCGCTCATTATGTGTCAAAAACCATGTCAAATCGAAAAAAATTCGTCTCACAGCAAATCCAACGCGGCAAGCTCCTGCCACAATTTCGCGGCAGTTTTGATTCCCCGATAAAAATCCGCCATCGTAAAATGCTCGTTCGGACCATGGATGTTGTCGGTCTGGAGCGAGAGCGCGAGGAGCATAATATTCGGAGTCAGCGCCTCCTTGAAAGTCGTGACGATGGGAACCGCCCCGCCTTCTCGCACAAAAAGTGGGGAGCGCCCAAAGCCGTATTCCACGGCACGCGCAGCCGCTTTCATGCACGGAAGAGACGTGTCGATCGCGACGCCTTTCGCCTCCGAGTGGACGTCGAGCGTCATGCGCACCCCCGGAGGAAGAAGCGAGGCGAGCCGGGCGCGGAGGGATTCCGTGATTTTTTCCGGGGACTGGTGCGGAACCAATCGGAAACTGAATTTCGCGGACGCCTCCGACGGAATAACGGTCTTTGACCCCTCACCTTGATATCCGGCTGAAATGCCGTGGATATCGAACGTGGGTCGAGTGCGAAGGCGTTCATACACGCTAAAATCCTTCTCGCCAACGCCGCTCGCGACGCCGAGATTGGCGTAAAAAGACGACTCGTCGAAGGGGAGAATCTGGAGTTGCCGCGCCTCTTCCGGCGACAACCGCGCAACTTCGTCATAAAAACCCGGCACAAGAACGCGCCCATCCTCGTCAACAAGAGCCGAGAGGAGGTTGACGAGCGCATTGCATGGATTCGTGACGGCTCCGCCAAACGTACCAGAGTGAAGGTCACGATTGGGTCCGTGGATCGTCAATTCGTAAGCCGCAAGACCACGCAAGCCACAGCTGAGGGAGGGCTGCCCAGGAGCGAACTGCGCCGTGTCGCTCAGCACAAGATAATCGCACGATAAAAGGTCGGTGTGGTCGCGCACGAACTGCCGCACTTCTTCGTTCCCCCCCTCCTCGTCTCCTTCGAGGAAGAATTTCACGTTAATCTGCGGTCGTGATTCCGCCTGCATCCAATATTTTGCCGCCGCGATATGCGCAAAAACAGGGCCCTTGTCGTCCGACGCACCCCGTGCATAAAGAAGACCGTCCTTAAAAACCGGCTCAAACGGGTCTGTCCGCCAGCTTTTTTCGGAGACTTCCGCGTCGGCAGTGCCGTTTGTTTTTTCGCCTTCCGAGGTCCCCGTGTCGACGGGCTGAACGTCGTAGTGTCCATAAATCAAGAGCGTCGGCGCGTCCAGAATCCTCGGCGTCTGCGCGAAAACGACAGGATGCTTCCCCGGCACGTCGAACGTCTCGGCACGAATCCCCATATTTAGGAAGTGGGCGACGAGCCAGTCCGCCATTTTTACGCACTCATCAAAGCAGGTCGGGTCGGCGCTGATGCTCTTGAATCGAAGCATTTCGCACAACTCACTGTGAAAAAGAGACTCGTTGTCGGAAACGAATTTTGAAATTGCGTCCATGGTATTTCCTTTTGTTCCTTTTTTCAAAAAATAATCATCGCATCGCCATAGCTATAAAAGCGATATTCTCTCTCGATCGCCTCGCGATACGCACGTTGGATCAGATCGTCCCCTCCAAATGTCCTCGTGAGAACGAGCAGCGACGATTTGGGCAAGTGGAAGTTTGTCATGAGCGCGTCCACCGCATGAAATTGATACGGCGGACGAATGAATAACTCCGTGTAGCCCGAGTAAGGTTGGAAGTTGGCGGAGGCGGACTCCAAAACACGAACGGAAGTGGTACCGACGGCAACGATTCTCCCTCCATCGGCGCGGCAACGACGCAGTGCCTCGGACGATTCAGGCGTCAAAATCGCCCACTCGCGATGCATATGATGTTCGTTCAAATTTTCCACCGAGATTGGACGAAAAGTACCAATCCCCACGTGGAGCGTGACGAAAACCTTTTGCACCCCGCGTTGTTCGATTCTTTGGAGAAGGTCGTTCGTAAAATGAAGCCCTGCCGTGGGTGCCGCGACCGCCCCAGGTTCCTCGGCATAAACGGTTTGATAATTTTCCTTATCCTGTTCGTCAGCGTTCCCCTTGCGAATATAAGGCGGAATCGGGACGCTCCCCACCTGCTCCAAAATCTCCCAGCACGAATCTCCCGTCGGCTCCCCATCCAAGAGCGGAATCGCAATCCACGACCCATCGGAACGGACTTTTTTCTCCAACAGGAGCCGCAAATAAGGGCGCGCGTAACGATCATGAAGCGTGATATTCTCTCCCGGCATCAGTTTTCCACGCGTGGAACCAAGAAGGCGCCAGCGCCCGAAACGCGTGTCGAATTTTTTGAAATGTGCATCATCCTCGCCAAATTCTCGCACATCGACAGGCTCAAGGAACAACCCCTCCCACGCGCCCCCCGTGAGAGTTCGAACGCCACGGAGTCGCGCGGGCGTCACCTTTGTATTATTGAGGACAAGGCAATCGTTTGGGCGCAAAAAATTCGGCAAATCACGCACATGGCAATGAGAAATCGTGCCGCTCGACCTCTCCACAACGAGAAGCCGCGCGTCCGTTCGCTCCTCCTTCGGGCGCGACGCGATGAGGCGCTCGGGGAGCGTGTAGTCGTAGTGGTCCAACGAGTCCAGATTTTTGGGATTTTGCATTTTATACTCGTTCTCCTTTAAATTCCCGTCTTGCGTGACGCTTTATGAGCCGTGGTGCGTAGCTCCGACGGCGGACGGAACCGGGAATCTTAACGCGAAGTATTATATACCCGTTCTCCTTTAAAATTCCCGTTTTATGCGACGTTTTGCGAGCCGTGGTGCGTAGCTCCAAAGGCGGACGGAACGGGAAATTTCAACACGAAGTATTATAATACTTCGCGTTTGAACGAGACGCGGCAAAAAAACTATTCTGCCGCCCCTCGCCCCAACGCCTTGCGGAGTGTGGGTTCCATTGCGTTTGCTTGATAAACAAAACCATAATCGTTCGGGTGGGAATTATCTGCCGTCCCCTCGCCATCTGGAGGAAGAAGCGCCTCGCCCAGGATGTAGAATAGGTTCGTCACGCCGTCGGCAAGCAAATTCTCGTACACTTTCTTCAATGCGGCGTGGTTGTCTCGATGAAATTGCGCACGCCCAGGCTGGGTCCATGAGCAGGGGAAAACGCGGTCTTCCACCAAAACGATCGGCGTCGCCGGGCGCAATTCGCGCAGACGTTTCACAAATGGGTACGCATTTTGAGCGACGAGATTGGGGTTCATATTCGGAAGACAATCGATCACATAGACGGAAGGATCCAACTCACCAAAGGCGTCCGCCATGATGCGTTCCATTTTTCCGCATCCGGAAAAACCAAAATTCCAAAAGGGCAAGTCGAGTCGCCGTGCCAAAATCGCAGGGTGAGGCATCCCGGGACGCGAGGCGCACGCGCCGTGAACAATCGACGTCCCATAGAAAAGGATCGGCTTCTCGCTTCGCGCAACAAGTTGGAATTCCGCATCCTCGCTCACGCCCACAAAAGCGGAACGAACACCGTTGTAGAGCGGGAAATAGAGAATATACTCTCTCATTTTTTCGCTTGGCAGCCCCTCGCCAATAAGCGCTTCTGCCTTGGCACCCGCCTGAATCGCTTTGATGTAGCGGAATGTTCCGTCGTCGTCGCGACCATAAAGATCAAACCCGCTCTTCCCCAAGGCAGACATGTGGTACATCGCGAGATCCGAACTCGTATTTTCGTAGCGAATCCAGATATTTTTGGAGTTTGTCGAAAATCTCAACGCCATCCCCGCAGAGTGGCGCGCATTTGCGGCAACGCCACCAGGGATTTTTTCCATCCACCGCTTTGGGAAACGATCGTAGGGAGCCAATCGTTCTTCGTCCGTCCAAGCGCGTCCCTCCAGAGGTACCTTCTCCAAATCGAACCATTTTTTGCCGCCCTGCGTCTCGGCAGGCTCAAGCGCGACACTTTGCGCACCCACGTGTCCACCCCAGAGCGCCCCGAAGGTCCCCAACGCCGCTGCCTTCATGAAAATTCGTCGCTTCATGTGTACTCCTTTTTATCTCAACTCGTCTTTATTTCAGCTCATCGGTTTGCGCGAAGTGCTCGACAACAACGTTCGTGGAGATTCCGCCTCGCGGTGTGAATTCCGCCGTGAGCTGCATCCATTTCGGATCCAAAACGGCAACAAGGTCGTCGAGAATCCGATTCGTCACGTTTTCGTAAAAAATCCCCTCGTTGCGAAAGCGCTGCATGTAGAACTTCAAACTTTTTAGCTCGACGCATTTTTCGGACGGAATGTATCGAATGGTGATCGTTCCATAATCCGGCTGACCTGTTTTTGGACAGACCGATGTGAATTCAGGACAAATAATTTCGATCGTATAGTCCCTGCCGGGGTAGCTATTGTCGAAAACTTCTAAAATATCGCGAAACGCTTCTGCCATAGAAAGCATCCTCCTAAAAACAAGACTCAACGCGCGTTGAGAATTCGCACGGAGCCACAAAAAAAGCCGCGTTGCCTTCTCAAAAAAGTCGTTTTCTCTTTCCCTTCGGACTTCGTTGAGAACCAAATCAACGCCATGCCTAACAATGTACACCATCGCAAGGTTTTTGTCAAGTAGCCCAGAGAGAATAAGACGGCTTTTATTCCGCCCCTTTGTGAAAGGTGTGTGTTTTTTCCCCAAAAAAGTTGAAACATGCGAAACTTCAGCACCAAAACGACATATAATAGAGTAAAAGCTCGTTTGTCGCAGAGGAAAGAACATGACGCACACGCCATCAGATAAGGAACTCGCTCAGTCCGCGCAGTCGGGCGACGACGAGAGTTTTGATTTGCTGGCGAGGAAGTATCAAACGTTGCTGATGCGTTATTTCCTCCTGCGTCACGCGCACGAGGACGCTCTGGAACTCATACAAGAAACGTTCCTTCATGCGTGGAAAAGTTTGCGTACCTATAATCCCCAGTGGCAGTTTTCGACGTGGCTTTTTGCAATCGCGTCTCAACAAAGCGCTCTTTTTTTTCGGAAACGCAAACGAAATCCTCTCGGAGAGGCGAGCCAAGTGGAGTGGTCAGAGGAATTAAACAGCCCGGGTCGTGCGAGGTCGGCGGAGGATCAAATGATCGAGCGCGAGGAACGCTCGTCGCTCTGGCGGATCGTGGTGCAAAAGTTGCCGAGGGAGCAAAGCGACGCGTTGTGGCTCTTTTATGCCGAGGAAAAATCCTTGGCAGAGATTGCGCAGGTGTTTGGGAAAACGACGAACGGGGTCAAAATGCTCCTTTTTCGTGCAAGGAAAAATTTGCGAAGAATTTTGAACCAAAAAGGTGAGTGATGAAAAATTGGGAATCGCAATTGAAAAACGAGGCGAGGGAGTTGCGCGTCGATTTTAGCGAGGAGCTTCATGAGAAAATCATGGCGCGCGTCGCTTCTGCGCGACATTCCCCACAACCTGCGCGTGGCGTTTGGGTACGGCGTTTGTTGATGCCTGTCGCGTGCGCAACGGCATGTTTGCTCCTCGTGTTTGGTTCGTCGGTGGAAGAGGAAAGTCTTCCTGCAACCGTTCAGAAAGATTTGTGGCAGACTCCCAGCGAGACCGCACTCCGCGTCGCGCACTTAAGCGGAATTCCGCTCGAAAAGTTGGCGGCGAGCAGAGATTATATGCCCTCAAGGGAAACGCTCGCGTCCGCGTTTGAAGAGTCTTCCGCGTTCTTCAAAGCTCAGTTTGAGTGGATGATTGAAGACGAAAGAACCAATAAGAACGAATAAGGATTATTGTCCTAATGTTTTGTACGTGTGCGTCCCAGGGCGTTTTTTCCTCGGCGCACTTCATTTTACTCTTGAAAAAGGATTTCCTATGAAAGTTTGTTTCAGAATTGCCGTTGCGTTTTTGGTCACGGCGAGCTTGTTCGTGGTGGGGACTGCCCAAGCGCAGGATCGCATGGTGGGGCACATCACGATCTCCAGCTTGGAAAGATTGGTCAAAGCGAACACTGAAATTGCCGCCGCTGCCGAGAATCAGGGCATGGCGTTTGGCGCGGCACTCGTCGCACAGCAGGTTTTGTCTCCTCCGTTCTCGGCAGGAGTGGACATCACGCGCCCGGTCTCTGTGGTGGCGTGGATCAATGATGATATGGAAAAACCGGATGCTTTCGCGCTGATACCGTATAAGAATCTCGAGATGCTCCAGAAGGTACTCCCTCTCAACACGAGGATCGAAGAGGCTGGCGAAAATGCGTGGACGATCAACGATTCCTCCTACGCCGTTGCGAAGGATGGTTGGATCATCGTGGCAAAATCGAAAGACAACCTCCCGAAAAATTTCTGCTGCGAGTCCGCACGAAAAGTGTTGGATGCCGATGCGGCAACGCTCGACGTGAGCGCGCGGCTCTTTATCAACAGCATCCCGGAAAAACAGCGTCGCGAAGCGCTTGCCGAGGCGGTGGGAGATCTGCGTCGTGCGATTGATCAGCACGCTCGCTGCCTCGGTCCCGCGTTGGCGGCTGCCGCGCAGAAGGAACTGGACAATCTTCTTGCCTCTGCCGAGCGCAACAATTACGTGAGTCCTCTCGAGTCCATTCAATTTGGTTTAAAGTGGAATTCCGACAAGAAAACGTTGCTCGCCATTGAGGAATTCGAAGCGCAGACCGGGTCGAGATTGCTCAGAGAAATCACGCAAGCCACGACTCCGCGCGCCTCGAAGTTGGCGGGATTTCGCGATGCTGACGCGACATTCTCCTTCGGCGTGAACACTTTCGTGCCGCTTCTCAACGACCCCGTTTTTGGCGAGTCGCATGATTATCAAATCGGGAAGTTGGAAGAAGTCGTGCGTCACAAGGTGAAAGATCCTGAGCAGTTGGAGAAAATCCTTGGTTTCATCGAGGCGTCGTCCCCCGTGTGGAAGGCTTGCAAATTCAACTCGACTATTGATGGCAGTGGGAATTTGTACCTGAAGCCGGATTGCGCGTTGCTCACGCTGGCGCGGCGCGTCCCCGATGGATACGCGTTGGAGGGGCAATTTGGCGATGTGCGCGCGTATCTCAACGAGTACAAAAAGCAAGAATGCGAGAAGCGTTTCTCGGATTATGCGTACTCTGAGGATGGCGACCTCCATATTTACTCCCTGAATGTCGTGATCGACGACTCCTGCTGCAAGAGAAAGCCTTGCTGCGACGCACTCCAGAAACATTTTGAGGGCAAGTTGCCGATCTGCCTCGTGTACGACAAAGAGATGGTTTATTTCGCCGTCGGAACGGGTGCAAAAGATCGTTTGCTCGCGTTGATCAAGTGTGCTAAAGAAGACACGCAACCCGCTTTGGGCGCGCAAATCAGCCTGATGGACGTGTTGTGGCTCGGGGCAATTCATGAGAAAAACGAGGAGCAGAAAGCGTCGCTCGAGAAGGCACTCGAAACGTTGCGCGACAACGGCAGGGGTGAAGTTACTCTCACGCTGGTTCCCACGGATAAAGGCGCGCGATGGGAACTTGAAATTAGTACATCGGCGATAAGGATGCTTAAAGCCGCAAACTAACAACTTTTTTATACTCATCGCCGTTTAAAATTCCCGTTTTGCGCGACGCTTTGCGAGCCGTGGTGCGCAAGCTCCGACGGCGGACTGAACGGGAAATTTCAACGCGAAGTATTATAACGTTTTTTCCTCCACTCTCTGCGCGATAAATGCACGTTTTCGCGCAGGGGGAATTTTCCAGGCGTAACGCGGAATCTTTAGGGAAAATCTCTTTTTTTCTCAAAAATTCTCAAAAAGATGAACAAATCCTCTCCATTTTATTGCATTTCGTCTTGCTTTTTTTTCGTGTTTTCCCTATACTCCCTCTGCCTATGAAGAACTACTTTTCCCACATAATTCGACGACGGAACGCCAGGTTTGAGAAAACTCACCCCTGCATGGGGGCGTTGTGCACCCTGCTTTCGCGCGTCGTCGCAATGGGAATCTTGTCGACGTTTGTCTTTTTTTTCGCGCACCAGAACGCAACCCGTGCCGAGGTTTGGGAGAGTTTTCACACAAATTCAGACTCTCAAACGTCGCTCGATTGGCTCGATACTCAAGGTCGGCTCAGCACACAAGCAAACCTGCCTGCGTTGAGCGCGTTGGAGGCGTTCTCGACCGCGGACGAGTGGGAGTCGGACGAAGACCAAAGCGCGTATTGGGTCTTCACGCCAACAATCACGGACGACACGAACATCACGTACCCCAGCGAGTCGTATGCCTATTGCGTCGATATTTTCGCGCAAAACCACGCCTCATTTCGCGTTGGTGGGTACAAGGTCTATCTTCTCGCGGGGAATTGCGTCATTGAGCAGGGAGACACCCAACTCAAGGCGGAGCGTATGGTGCTTTGGGTCGGGGACGAAGAGTTGGACGAAAATCTTTCCCCAACCCGCTGCGTTCTCGTCTATTTGGAGGGGCGTGCGGAGGCGACGTTCGTCTCTTCCAAAACGACTTCCCGCATTCGCGACAACGTCTGGGTGGGGAAACTCACGACAAACAACCAAGTCCGGACTTTTTTCGAAGGCGAACAACCTACGCAAAATAAGGCGGCTTTAGAAACCAACGCGCTTTATCTTCGTGCGAAAGAGCGCGTCTTTTATCCCGCACAAGTCGTACTCACGCAGCTGAGCAACGGGGCACCCAACGCCGCACAACCTAATGCCGCACAACTTGGCACGGCACCACTCCCGGCACCTCGTGAGGGTGGACGAAGTGTTTTGGATTCGAGCGCGAGCGGAGCGCAAGGTGTGGTTATCCCCAACGGAAATCTATATTCCGAAACGGGCGAGCCGTATCCAACCGACTTTCCGCGTGCGCCATATCTTGCGCCGGGGGACGCGACGGCTCTCGACCCGAATCTCACCGCTCCTGGGCGCGAAAGAATCGGATTTTTCCAACGGAATGATGTGCCGCTTCAAATGACGTTTCGAGACGACCCCGAAACGGGGCAAAGCATCGCGATATTCGACGGCGGTGTTTCGATTTTGATCGAGGGTGCGGAAAGACACATTCAGGACATCAAAAACATTCCGAATCTTCAGAATTTGAACGTCGGAACGATCGACATTGCTGCCGACCGCATTGTGGCGTGGTCGAATGCCGACCTTTCGCAGTTGGCGACGCAGATGGATTCGATCGACTTGGCGAACATTCAGCTGGAGTTGTACCTCGAGGGGAACATCATCTTTCGTCAGGGCGATCGCGAGATTTATGCGGATCGGATGTATTTTGACGTCAAGTCGAAACGCGGAATTATTCGCGAGGCAGAGATTTTCGCGTCGCTCCCCAACGTGGAGGGTTTGATTCGTTTGCGCGCGGAAGAGGTGCGGATGCCGGAGGAGGGAGTTCTCACGGCAACAGACGCTTTCGTCACGACGAGTCGAATTGGCGAGCCGCTTTATCGATTCCAAATGAATCGAATCATGCTTCGATCGCAACGCCGCACAAAGGTGGATCCCGTCTCGGGCGCGCCTGTTTTGGATCCACGGACAGGTAAACCCGTGAAAGAAGGTCCGAACGATATCGTTGGGTATGGAACCGTCGTCAAGGTAGGGAATTTCCCCATCTTTTATCTCCCCTATTTTGCGGCACCAATGGAGGCTCCTACGCAAATTATCAATAAATTTTCCCTGAGAAACGACAATATCTTCGGCTTTCAAGCAATGGTCGGAGTCGACGCCTATCGACTTTTTGGCATTCAGGAGCCGTGGAAGGGAACGGATTGGGATTTAGATTTCTTCTACTACTCGAAGCGCGGGCCCGGATTTGGATCGGAATTTCGATACAATCGCACTGCGCCGGGTGAGGAGATTCCTCTCGGGCTTTTCTCGGGTCCCGGGGAGGGTTGGCTCGACTTTTGGGGCATTTATGATACCGGGTACGACAATCTCGGCTTCGAAAGACGCCGCGTAAAACCCGAGACGGAGTGGCGCTACCAATTGATCGGAAGGCACAAAAGCATCTTCGGAAACGATTGGGAAATTCGCGCGCAGTTGGGTTTGATTAGCGATCGAAACTTTCAGGAGGAATACTTCCAAAATAGTTGGTATACGGAGCCAGACCGCGCGACGCAGCTTGAAATTCGAAAGACGGAGGAGAATCGTTCGTACAATATTTGGAGCGACATTCGCGTGAACGACTTCCACAACCAGACGCAAAGAACGCCACAGGCGGAGTTTTATTGGATTGGCGAGCCGCTTTTGGACGACTTGCTCACGTGGAGTTCGTACTCTCAGATGGGATACGTTCATGCTTTCCCCGACACGGAACCGGAGGCGCCCGAGGATCGCGCGCTTTGGAGTCCTCTCGATTGGGAGGCGAATCGCCAAGGAGTGCGCGCCTCGACACGACACGAAATTTCCTATCCCTTCCAAGCGGGCGCCGTGAAAATCGTCCCCTACGCCCTCGGCGAGGCGGCATATTGGGGAGAAGACATGAGTGGCGAGGACACATCACGACTTTATGGACAGGCTGGCGTGCGCGCAAGCCTGCCCATGTGGCAAACTTACGACGTCAAAAGCAAGCTATTCAACCTCAACGGAATCATGCACAAAGTCGAGTTCGATGCGGAGGCATCCGTCTCGGGCGCGAATATCAGTGCCGAAGAGCTTCCTCTCTATGATCTTTTAGACGATCGTGCGATTATTGATTTTCGACACCACATGTCCAACGCCATTTTCGGCGGCGCCGGCATTCCGTGGAAGTTCGACCCCAGAAGCTACGCCATCCGAAGCAATTTAGGGGGGTGGGTCACGTCTCCTTCCACAGAAATGGCGGACGATTTGGCGCTCATTCGCGTCGGAATGCACCATCGGTGGCAGACGAAGCGGGGTATGCCGGGACAGCAGAGAATTGTCGATTGGGTCACGCTCGATATGAACATGAATTTATACCCCGATGCCGATCGCGACAATTTCGGATCGCTCGTTGGGCTTTTAGACTACGACCTTCGGTGGCACCCAGGAGATCGCGTGACGATTTATTCCACCGGATGTTTCGACTTTTTCTCCGACGGTCTTCGAATGGTCGACGTCGGCGGAATCCTCGATCGACCGGGGAAAGGCTCCATTTTTGGAAGTATCCATTATCTCACGGGACCGGTCGAAAATGTCGTCATGCGCTTGGGATTCAACTACCGAATGTCTGAGAAGTGGACTTCCTCCTTCGTCTCCACGTTTGATATCTCTGGCAAGGGAAATATCGGCGAGGCAGTCTCCATCACGCGCGTTGGCGAGTCGTTCCTCTTCACACTTGGCGCAACGTACGACAATCCGTCGGACAATTTCGGCATACACTTTGCGATCGAGCCGCGTTTTGGCAAGAAGGGCAACAACGCGCAACTCTTCAACATTGCACCGCCAGGCGTCGAGGGTGTGGAATAGAAAGGACGCGTGGAACCGTTTTTCTAGCGACTCCACACAAAAAAATCACTCCTCCGTGAGAAATTCCCTCCCGGCATATACTCACACTTTATATACATGCTCGTCATTCGTCAAAACTTAAGTTCATTTGAACGTTATAATACTTCGCGTTGAAAATTCCCGTTCCGTCCGCCGTTGGAGCTTGCGCACCACGGCTCGCAAAACGTCGCGCAAAACGGGAATTTTAAACGACGATGAGTATAGAATATAACAGGAGAATTCCAATGTCACACTTTGTACGCTTAAGCGCCCTTTTGCTTCTCTGCGTTTTCGCGCAGACGTCGTGTTTCGTTCCTCTTGCCGCAGGAGAAAACGAAACGCCTCTTCCCATCATTTTCGACACGGACATCGACACGGATTGCGACGATGCGGGCGCCTTGGCGATGCTCCACTTTTTGGCGGACGAGGGAGAAGTCGAGATTCTCGCCACGTTGTGCAGCTCGCACTATGCTTGGTCTGTCCCATGCATCGAGGCGATAAACACACACTTTGGACGCCCCGATCTTCCCATTGGCGCGCCGAAATTGCCCGGAGCGAGCGATCGGCGCGGGTCGCCCTACGCCAAAGCGATTGCGGAACGCTTCCCCGGAAAGTATCGAACGAATGCCGACGCGCCAGACGCCGTGCGCATTTATCGCCAAATCCTCGCCAATGCGCAAGACGACTCGGTCGTGATCGTTTCTGTGGGCTATCTCAC
>JAUNBK010000190.1 GCA_030527105.1 Planctomycetia bacterium | reverse complement strand
TTCAAATCAAGCGTGAACCCGCCAGGAGGTTTCATGGATTCAATAGTATTTGCATTACATATCATAAAACACCTTTATTTTCAAAAAACGATAATGAATGCCCCCCCCAATCCGCCGCCGTCCGTGAAACCTCTCATTCCACGAACCACGACGGACTGGATGTTGAAAAAACTTCACGCGGCAAAATCACTTCGACGCAGGAGGCGTTGTTATTTCCGCTGTTGGCGCATATTTCACGTCGACTTCCACTTCACCCCACGCGAGGAGTTTACCGGCTTCATCAAGATGGTAACAACGAATCGTCTGTTGCCCAGACTGTCCGAAAAGAACGGTGTACTTGCCGTCGATCTCTGGCGCAAGGGTTGGATTCTCGGAAACCTGCTGGACTTCGCCACGACTGACGACCAAGCGTATCTCAGCGGGAACCGTACCGTCCGGGAGTTTTCGCGGAAAATCAAGCGGATACTCTTTACCAATTTCAAAATTCACATCCTTCGGCAACACAATTTCCAGCGTTTTTTCCACATCGCCGAGTTTTTCCACCGGGTCACTCTTCAAATACTGGTCGATTTGCCACGCAATCTGGCGTAGGTCGAGGATTGAAGTAGAATCGGAGAACACCTTCGTCGGCGAAATCCCCTTCTCTGGCAATCGTGTTTCCTCATTGGAGAACGGCACAAACACGGAGACGACCGTATTTCCCCGCACGAAATTCACTTCACATACGCAGTGCCCTTCGAAACCTCCAAAACGTCTATCGAATGAAAAGTTGCCAATTCTCCCGTCAGTGGATTTTGACCAGCGGTGGTCGAATTTTGTTGAGAGGAAAAATCGCGACACGCCTGGCTGGCGTCGATAACCTCCCCCGCGCGATACTGTGCTTGTCCCATTGATGTAACGTCTCAAGTCTATGGAATCTTGGGCCAAAAACTCTATCATCTTCTCCTTCGTTCCGCGACGGGAAGACACAACCGTCGATTCTATACACACAAGTGCAGCGATACCGCGGCATTTGTAGCAGTAAATGGGTGAATCCGGTTCCCCAACTTCCTTCATCCCGGGAAACCAACTGGTAAACCACCGTAGAAAACACAATGCACTCGGATTTTGCGAAATTCGATAGATGAACGGCAATTGCGTCTCATTCGAGTACTCCTCCCAACGGTTCGTCAATTCCTGAAACGTCTTCGGCTCACGTAATGGTTCCGACTCAAAATATACCCGTTTCTCCTCATATTCCCGTTCAAGCAGTCCAACTGAAAGGGCATTCAGTTTGTCATTCTCCTCCTTCAATGTTTGGTCAATGCATCTTGCCAGTTTTTCTGCGTCAGTATATTGAGGGTCAATTTTAACTCTGACTGCAATGAAGTCGCGTATAAAAAAGATATCCCCTTTATTGTGTAGCATTAAGCAGATGTCGTCGCCAATCCCCTCTATTCGGAGAAAATCACCTGACCAAAATGCACGGCTTCCAATGTGATGAATAAGGTGGGCCAGCTCTCTTCGTGCAGAAAACTGCGAATCTGCATATACCACATCACAAACGCCACATTCACCTGTATCACCAACAATACTGGCGGTGAAGTCGTAGTATATGTAGTCTGATCTCCGAAAGTTGACACTCAGATTGTCTGGCAAATCAAAATCAACCTTTGAAATATCAACTCTCTTCTTTCTGTTTTTCCAACTTCTGTCACCTTCTTCAATTCCGTATTGCCGCATTCGAAGTACATTGTCAAATCCAATGCTGTCTCCCTTTAGCCAATCACGCTCTTGCCCGTTTACCCAAACACGCTCTTGTCCGTATAAGTTTTGGCTTAGCATAACAAACGATAAACACATAAGCAAAAATGGAATCCTCATATTAATATCTCCTATTTTTTGTGAAGTTAAATGATAGTTGAACAAGCGCCAGCTTCTTTGCCAGCGCTTGTCCACTCCGTTCTAAGGCAATTTTATCGTAACATTGTAAAATGCACGGTTGGTCAACGTTCCTGCAGCCGCACTCTCATCGGGCGTTGAAGTATCAATCGCATCGGCAAGATAATCATCATAAAGCTTGTTAACAGTAAGAGCACAGGCGTCATAGACGTTATCACCAAGCATTACGAATGCGTGATTGCCAAAGCCCGTACGACTTGACCAGAGTAAATCATTCCCGACAACCTTACTGTTAATTGCCGTGCCGTTTTCGTAAAATGGGTTGTTGCAATCCCCAACACCTACCAGATTTACAGTGTTGATATAGCCAAATTTATTCATATAAGCATAGCGAACCTCAATTCCCAAGAGACGTCCGAAGGTCGTTAATGCCGCCGCCTGGTCGTAACAGTTAACTACATTGCCGTCCGATTTTGCCATGTAGCCAGAAAGGTTGAAAGGACCGCCATAGCGTCTTCCATATTTAGCTGCTCCGCCCGTCGTCTCATAACTCAAGCCATGACCTTCGGTCACGTCCGTTGTCTGCGGGTCATCCTGTCCATGCAGGAATTCCGTTAATCTCGTAAGCACACCAGTGGATGTATTCAAGGTTTTCGTTCCCGCAGTTTCAATGGCGAATTCCAACGCTGTCACCCACGGCTGGGTTTTGTCGTCTGCCGCACTGTCGGAGGTGTTCCAGGGACTGTTGGACATCGCGATTCCCGTGATGGTCGTCGACGTTGCGGAAATGTCGAAGGACGCTTCGGTCGCAGTAGTCACGCCGCTGGTACGCTCGATTTCGGCGGAGACCGCACCAGTGATGACCCTGTTCGCGTCCGTTCCCGTCTTCGATTCCAGCCCACCGATCGCCACGTTCGGCGCAACCGCGTTCAAATCAAGCGTGAACCCGCCAGGAGGTTTCATGGATTCAATAGTATTTGCATTACATATCATAAAACACCTTTATTTTCAAAAAACGATAATGAACGCCCCCCCCCAATCCGCCGCCGTCCGTGAGACCTCTCATTCCACGAACCACGACGGACTGAAT
>JAUNBK010000075.1 GCA_030527105.1 Planctomycetia bacterium | reverse complement strand
AAAATTGTTTCCTCTCAAACTCTCCTTCAAAAAACTTTTAGACCGCTCACTTCGTCCGCTAATATTGTTTTTTTTTGACACAGCACAACTCTGTGCTTTATTCTCGACTCATAAACAAGCGTAAAATATACCAGAAAAGAAGCGCGACCGACGCAAAAAGCGCAAGCGAAGCGGCAACGTGCTGGTTCACGCGATAATGATGAAGTACGTTTGAAGTATCGTACAAAATATAACAGCACGCAAACGCAATCATCGCATACGTGAATACGGGACCAAGTTCAAAGTTGAACAAGATTGCGACAACAATCAAACCCAAAGCAACGAAGCCCGCAAAAAAGAGGAACGAACGCATGAACGAAAAATCGTACCGCGTGAGAAAAACAACCAAAGAGAGCGCGCCAAACAAAAGGAGTGTGGTCCACGCCGCCGTTGGGAGGACTTCAGGAGAGCTGTAGGTCGTCGCGATATAAAGCAACGGCACAAAAATCACGGCTTCCGCAAGGACGTATACCCCAAGTCCGAGATACTGCACGAAAACGCTCGTGGTGCTTGACGCCCAAATGTCCGCGATCCAACTCACGCCCATGAACGCCACAAGGACGATGAGCCACGAGTATCGCCCACCCATGAAGGTTTGCGTAAGACTAGCCACATCAAGCGTGTGGAAAATGAGCACCTCCAGCCCCACAAAGGCAAGGATCGCACCAAGGAGATGCGTGTAGGTTTTCACGATGAAAGTCGCACGGTCTGCCGCCTCAAGCTCCGCCGCCATGCGATCGTCCAAATAGGACGCACTCTGCGAGTATCCATAGTTATTCATGGAATCGTCGTATCCATTTTTATTTTCTTGATTCTGCATTTTTTTTGTTCCCTTTTTCGAAAAATAGAATTCAGTCCATTTCGCACGGCGATTGAAAAAGACGCAGCCCATCGTACGCCGGGCGAATATTGTTGGGAAGTTCCGCCTCAAGCCGTTCGTGTTCAAACTCATGATCCAAATGAGTGAAAAACGTGCGCTTGGGCTTCAATTCTTTCACGACCTCTAACGCCTCGTCAAGCGAAAAGTGCGTGGGATGCGGTCGATAACGCAGACACCCTAAAATGAGGGTGTCCAAATCGCGCAAACAATCCATCGACTTGCTCGGGATGGACTTTGCGTCCGTACAATAAGCAACGTTTCCAAAACGATAACCAAAAACAGGTTTCTTTCCATGCCTCAACACCACGGGCAAAATCGGCATCCCTAAAATTTCGACCAGTCGATATCGGCGCAAAATTTTGATATCAATCCGAGGAATGCCACCACCATAACCACGCATGGCGGGGTCGAAAATATAGGCGAAACACGTATGTACGTCTCTCGAAACGCCAAACGAACAATAAATCGGCACCCTTTTTTGACCATTGAGATCAAAAAAACGGCGCGTGTCGTCCAAACCAAATAAATGGTCGAAATGCGAGTGTGTCAACAAAATAGCATCGGCATACGCCAAACGTTCACGAATGAATTGCGTCCTCATGTCAGGCGTTGTGTCTATCAAAATGGATCCGTATTTTGCACGAAAAATGATAGAACTCCGCGTCCTTTTGTTTTTCGGGTTGGAACTCTGACAAACATCGCACTCACACCCGATTTTAGGAACCCCGTGGGAAGTCCCGGTGCCTAAAAACAAAATCTCACCAGGCTTTAATTCGTTCATTATGTGTTTCTACTTTGTCGTACGATACAACATTTCTCACGACGTTTCGTGAGTCGTCGTCAATGAAAGCGAAGAAAAAGGTGGCGCGCGCCCCACGCCACCTCAATAAACATCCGTCGAGGCGCTAGCGTTGGCGACGCTCCTTAAGCGACGAACTTCGATCCTTCTTGGGACGCCTCCCCTTGCGATCCGGCTCCACGGTTGGTTCTTCGATAATCTCCTGCGTTTCTTCCTTGCGTGAGAAACGGAATACGTTCTCAAAATCAACCAACTCCGACTGAATCATCAACTCGCCGCTGGGACTCGCAAGCAAAACCTTCGAAGGCGTATAAATTGCCTCAGGATTTCGCTCCAGCATTGTTTTTTGTCGCGTTCGCTCCTGAGTTTTCGGCGCAGTATACTGCTTGTGCAACTCGGACTTCCCACCAATGGAATCAAGGATGAGAAATTGCGTATCGCGCTCCGTGTATTGGATTTGCGACCTTTCCTCCTCCAAATCAGCATACTGAGAATCCGTTTGATAAGTCGTGTACGCACTCGACAGTTGATTCTCGTCTTCTGCCTCTGGAGCAAAGAGACTCAATAATTGCCCTGGCAGAAGCGGCGGCGGCAACTCGAGTTTCTTCGTTCTGGATTTGGACTTGGACTTTTTTGGCGGCGCAGGAGGCTCCAAACGCACCCCATCAAATAGAGCGTGAGACTCTTCGCCCGTCTCCACCTCGAAACGCACCAACAAAAGAGACATAGAAGGTCCCCCCTTCGCCTCGACCAACTTTCGATAGCCAGGGAAAAGGAAGCGCTCGTCCCGCTGAACGGTTGCCGTGGTGGACGTCTGGCTCCATGGACTCTCCAAATACGCAGACTTCATAATCTCCGCATTTGCCACATAGTGCGCAGGCTTGTAGTTGTAGTTCGGATTATGGAGGAAGACTCGCGCACGATAAACGTATTTCTTGCCCGGCTCCACCGTATAATCGAGGAAGCGGAAAAATCGCAGCGGTTCGACGGTCTTCTCGCTCGTCGTTTCCACAGGACGACGCGTGCGACTTGTCGTGGTTCGCACCTTGCGCGCGAAATCAATCCCTTGAGGCAACTCGGCAATACCATTTTTCCCGTGCCAAACCAATTTCTTATTCGAATTCAAAATCACGCTGGGGAGAGGCATTTTGAACGTGAAACCCGTCGGAACAAGTCCGCGTTCGTCAACAACGCCCAACGTCCCCGTCCTCGTCGCCTCGGCATCCAAATCGTCCGCTGCGGGGTAGTCCTTGAGAATCGGCGGCTCAAAATCCTGCTCGCGCGGACCTGATGAGACCGAAGCGACGGAGGACATCATCATACCACCTTCTGACGCGATGCCAAAAAGCTCCGCGAGGCGCTGCCGATTTTCCCATTTTTCATCCGCCAAATCGCGCGTATCCTCGATCGAAACCCACTTGAGGTTGTTCATATTCCCATCGAGGGGCACCTCGGCACGTTGAACCTCATACGCATAATAAGTCGGCTCGTCAATCGCGGACGAAATTCTATCCGCTGGGACACCCAAGGCGTCTTCGAAGGCGCGGATTTGTTTTCGCAACGGAATGGCACCCGTCACGATACAGCAGCGGAAACCACGCGTCTGCGGTCCCGTCTCCATCGGCATGGGAGCATATCCATCGTCTTCCTCCTCGCCATATTCATCGGCGGCACGCATTCTCTGAGGACGTTGTACCTTGCCACGATACGCAGCCGCGTGCAAGTCCACGATCGGCAAAATCGTCGGTGCTTCACGCTTGCGGCGCGCGGGGAATAAGATCGGATCCCACACGGAACCAGCCTCCAAATGTTGAAGTTCGATAGGCGTTGTGATGCTATCGACCACCGCGAGATAATTCTCAATGGGGGTCGTTATTTTTTGGTCGCGTTTAAGGTTTTCGTCCGCCTGCGATACAATTTGTTGCAGCTGCTGCGGCTCTTTATCCAACCCCGTCACTCCAAGAGACGACCAGACTATGGACAAAATATAGAGTATCAACAGTGCGAAAATAGCCTTCTCCGCATGATTAATACCAAGGTCTTTCAAACTGTCTGGATCAAATTTTACTTTCATCGTTCCGTCCTATGATAAAGTGTCTCTTTGTTTTCAAATACACTCTTTGTATATATCGTACTTCAAAATCTGACTTTCGCAAAAAGCCCCTATCGCCCTATTCCTCCAGAGGAGCCTCCTCTTCGATGTATTCCTCTTCCTCGACGTATTCTTCTCCAGCGTTCTCGTCTTCAGGATACTCTTCCTCCGCGTATTCATCGTCTGCATATTCATCGTCCGCGTATTCTTCATCCTCAGCCGCCGCATCTTCCTCAGAATTGGCGTCTTCTGGGAGTTCCTCTGAAGCGGTCTCATCCGGAGTTTCTGGCGCGTCGGAAGCTTCCGCTGCAGCCTCTTCAACTTCCGCATTGTCCTCGCTCTCGGAGAGTTCCTCGCCTTCGCCCTCAAATTCTTCGCCCTCGAATCCGTCCTCTTCAAGAGCCTCCTCCTCCAACAACGCAGGGAACATTTCTCGAACCGGCGGATTATAGATATAAATCATGCCTAAAAGTTCCAACTCAACATCGTTCGGACCACGATTTGCGCGTCGCCCACGATCCCCCGCAGCTCCGTCCATCGTGTAGTTGCCATCTTGGGTGAATTCGTTCTGCATGGTCTCGATGGTTCCGCCCGAACGCCTTCGATCCCTGGGGCGTACCGTGGTGGTGCCTCGATTCTCAGCACTCAAATCCAACTGTCTTCCGCGCCCGGGATTGATGCTAATTTGGAGGACTTCAATCGGCATTTTGGAATTCACGCAATTGACCATCAGTTGGGCAATCGCTCTTTGATTGATGAGGATTTGGATACGAATAGGAACCATTTTGTACTCGGGAACAATAATGGCTTGGGACTCGCCCTCCGCGCCACCTTCGCCCTCTTCGCCGCGTAATTGAGTCGAGGTGATGTGTCTCCCCTGCGCGTCAACGTATCGTTCGTCGTAAAGCGCATCGAATTCAAGTTCATCGTCGCTTGGGGTCAAATCCCCCTCAGCCGCAGCGGTCTCGACCGGCATTGCCATGCCCATTTCGTCCATTTCGGCTTTCACCTCGGGTACCTTAAGGACACGCGACATTGCGTCCTCAAACGGCAGCACCGTGTCCTGCGCGATATCAATGGCATAAATTTCCTTGACGTTGGCGTTATACTCGGAGGTACCCTCGTTTGTTTCCTTAATGACGCGCAAGATTGCCTCATAAATCCACAAATCTTCCTGCGCGACGAGAATTTGCCGCGTGGTAGGGACGCCTTGCCACGTCAGACGATTTTCCAACTGTCGGAAATTTTGATCGTTCCAATAGACAACGCCATCGAGCTGATCCTCACGCAGCTGAGTGGGATCCAACGTCCCCTCGGAAGCGACCTGCGCGGTTCTCTGTCCCCGTCGACCAACAGGTGTCGTGCGAGTGGGCGAAGATACACCACGCGCGGCTGCGTCGATTGCTTCTTGCACCTCTTTCTTGGGGCGCTTGATATCGAACTCCGCCTTGATCTTGCGCAAATGATCCTTGATATAATTTCCGTAGTGCTCGCGCACCTCGTTCGTAAGCTCAAAATTGGGGTCTTCCAATTTTCGCACAACAACAGTTTCGAACTCTGGTCGAAATCTTTCATCCGTGATTGGCCAGATGTTATTTTGTTGTTGAGTGTTGTACAATTGGGTCCAAGCGTCGTAAATATTCTGACTTTGGATCCTCAGCGCACGCTCTTTCTGCGCGACAACTTTTGCATTCGGGAGATTTTGCGCCCCCGCAAGGGACTGCATTTGCGTGAACTTGCCCTCAATCTCGCCTTTGCGTGTGTTGAAGTTGTCAAGCAGTCCCCCGGTCGCCTGTTTCCAAAAAACAAATATCAAAATCAGGCTTATAACGCTACAAACCCAAAAGAGATATTTTTTGACAAATTTCATGACTATCTTGAACTTATCCATTTTATGCGATCTCGTTTTCTCGTTTTCTTTGCTATAGTTCCATTCGCTCCAGCACGCAGAAGAATCCGACCCTAAAGGGAATTACTCCGACTCCGCGTCCATTTCCTCATCGGACAACTCGCCCTCTGCCGCTTCCGCTTCGGCAGCCGCTTGCTCTTCAGCGAGACGCTGCGCTTCCAAAACTGCTTGGCGGATTTGCGCACGCTCGGTAGGCAAACGAGGCTCCCATATGAAATGCACCTCGAAATCGAAACGCTCGACAGCAATTTCGTCGCTGTTCACTTCCGTCGAATCTTCTCCATTTTCGTCGGTCTCAGGCGTCTCCACCTGGACTTGCTCCATTGCGACTCCGCCCCTACTGGCAAGTGCCGCATCCTGTTGGAGATAAGGATTCTTTTCCACCGACTTGCGAGGTCGTGTTGGTCGAATCAAGACGGGATAGCGGACGCCCAAATCGACCATGGAGACTTCCTCTTCAGCAGCAACGGACTCGTTGTCCGAAATTTCTCCAGCGGGGGCTGGTTCGCTCGCGACGGACGACTCGATCGGTTCACCATATTCGTCGTATTCCACCTCGGCATCCTCGGCAGAATCGCCATTTTCCACGACAGAAAGCTCTACCGCTCGCGGGATGAGAAATTTCTTGTCGGGATTCATCATGTTGCGGATGAAAGTTTCGCGCACGAATTGAGCGCCGACGGAATCCAAGCCCAAACCATTGTGATAGTGGTAGCCCGTAACGGAGATGAGCCAACGCGTTTTGCCACTTCCTTCTTCCCCCTCTGTGTCGTCCGAGGCGGGGGCAGCTTCCGCCGCTTCCTCCGTAGGCTCCAGACCCGGGATGGGGGCTGGCTCAAGCGCTCTGAGCGCCAACTCGGATACATCTGGCGCGGCACCCTCTTCGGCAGAAGCGGCAGCCGCCTCGCGTACGCGTTTTGGGAGGGCAATCCACTTCCGACGAATCATTTCCTCCATCCATTGCTGCGCCGCATTGTCGTCGAT
The DNA here is from genome assembly GCA_030527105.1 of Planctomycetia bacterium. Lineage (GTDB taxonomy): Bacteria > Planctomycetota > Planctomycetia > Pirellulales > Thermoguttaceae > RGIG3701. The sequence continues at coordinate 11,084 of JAUNBK010000075.1, read as the reverse complement.
CTGCTGCGCTTCAATATTGACGATATGAAGCTCCCGCCGATTTCGAATGCTCTCCGCAGTTGGAACTGCGTTGGGGTCGATTGATTTTTCCTCAGCAGGCAGGCAGGAGTTGATTCCTTTCAAAAGCTCAATCCAGAGGAGCCGTTTTTCTACATTTCCAATGAGGGTTTTCCCTATGACGTCGACTTCTTCCAATGCCGAGTCGACCTCTTTCGCTTTGGATTCCTCTGAGGACGCCTGTCCAGAGAGGGATTCTGCCGCGCTCTCGGCACCGCGCCATGCGTTTTTATCGACACTTGCTTGAATATTGACGTGCGCCCAATAGTTGACGGTGGCACCAAGCATCAAAAGCGCCGTGGCGGCAATCATCCATGGTTTTTTGGAGTTGATAATGCGAGCCGTGCGAATCTCACCCGGGAGGAGATTGGTACGAACGGCAGAACGCTTGAGCGCTTGAAGGCACAATCCATAGCAAATGCCAAACGTGGGCATATTCTCTGCCAAACTCGGCGCGTCAGCGAGGTTGGACGTGTCCAAGCCTGCAAAAGAAGAACCTAAACGGACTTCCACACCGAGATTTTTGGAGAGGTACTTCGTAAGCCCCGTGAGTTTCATTCCGTTCCCCAACGCAATGACGCGCTCGTATTCCGCATTGGGATCCAAGCTGGAGTAATAACCCAGCGATCTTTGGATTTCGTTTTGCAAACTGTTGAAGACGGGCTGCATTGCTTTGAGCACCGCCACCTTGTCCTGGCTCGTCGCAAGGTTCCTCTTGAGATGATCCGCCTTGGCGAAGGTGAGCTTCAACTCCTTCATGAGCGCCTTGGTGAAATTGTTTCCACCAATAGGGAGGTTGCGCTGCCAGACGCGGAAGCCATTCGTGAGAATGAGGTCCGTTGCGTCCGTCCCCATTGAAAGTGCGACAACGTACGGCGGCGGATTCTCTGGATCGTAATCCTCCATGGAGGGCAAATCCCTCATTTCGTCCGCCATCAGGTAGTTATAAAGCGCCAAGGGACCCAATTGCACGATATCCACCGGGATGTCGGCATTCTCGTAAGGCTCCAGGATGTGGAATACCTGGTCCCGTTTCATGGCGAAAAGACCGATTTCTACCTCGAGAAACCCCATCTCCCCGCTTTGTTGTCCGAGGCGTTGATAGCCCCAGATAACATCATTCAGATCAAAAGGAATCTGCTGCTTGGCTTCGTATTTTACGATGTCTGGGATTTTTTTCGGCTCAATCGGCGGAAGTTTGATGAATCGCACCAAACCATTTTGACCCGCAATCGAAATGGCAATCTTATCCCCTTTAATCTTATTTCTCGACAAGAACAGCTGCAGCGCATCCCGAATCAACTCGTCAGGATTCGCCTCCGGCTGCGTTAAAATCATGGGATACTCAATGTAATCCACCGCATCGACAATGAGTCCCGAAGGGTCGCTGTCGTCCGTATAACAACGCATCGCCTTCAAAGAACAGTTGCCAATGTCGATTCCCCAGACCGCATTACTTCGAATCATCTGATTTTCCTTACGTCTAAACTAAATTGTGTTGATTCTATTTTGTCCCAAGTTCGTCCTTAGGGTTATGCTACACCCACATCCCTATAGTGTAATTCGAAATCCATTTAAGGTCAACAACATCCCCCCGAAAATATCGAAATTTCTCGAAAAAAAAGTTGACTTTTTAAAAAATTGACGATTATTTCGGCTTAATCATCAATCTTCAAGCCAACTTTCACTCTTTCTCGATTATTTTACGCTCTTCTTTTCCTCGTAATATGCGCGTACTTGTTCGTCGCCAAACTCGAAATCGCACTGAATCACGACGAAAAGATCATCCACCAAGTACTTTTGATCCACCTCTCGCTCTCCCAGTGGGAGCGTAAGCGAAATGGACTCGCCCGTCGCAATCTTCTCAACAAATTCGCGATGAATTCCCACCTTCCACAAAAGGGGCAGCCGGGTCGTTATGTGAAAATTCGTGAGATATTTGTCCGACTCGTTCGTTATCGTCAAAACCCGCTCGTTTTTCGACAAGTCGGTCGTTGCCGAAATCTTCACACCCTCCAAATTTCGTGCCAAGACAATACGCGCGGGAGAACGCTGCCCCTCGGCATGGGGGAGGAGGAATTCGCCATTGTCACAAAGTTCAACGAGACGCTCTGAAGCCCCAACCTTCGTTGCAACCTTTGTCGGAGCGGGCGAAACTCGAATTCCCATCTCCATTGAGCGACCCAACTCGAACGGCATAATGCGCGAAACTCGAAACGTCACGCGAGTCCCTTCTTGGCGCACCTTGGATATCGCGCTGTTGAGATACTCCATGCGATACGCGATATATTCATCTGCGTTGCAATACCAATACTCCGCCTTGTTCGACTCGGTAGCGATGATTTTCGACAACCGATCGAATCCATCGGCATGAACCTTCCTCTGCCACGAATGCACACCCAGCGCAATAATTGGACCGCAGAAATTTTTCCCCTCGGCAATGCGTTTTTTCGCATTTTCGAACTCCCGCGCGAATTGCTCGGCATTTGGATCACGATCGTTCGCACGAATGAGGTGGGTCGAAATGAACTCTTCAACGCTCAAACCCATTATTTCCGCAATCGTCGCGTATTCTCCACCACCTAAAATACCAGCGCGACGAATCGCTTCACCCTGCTCCGCCGCCGTGCTCAGGGACGGATTGTCCGTGTCGCGCAGACCAAAGGGAAACGTCATTGAAGAGACGCACGAATTCGTTCGTGTTTCGATGTCGACTCGGTTCCCCAATAACTCATAAAACGTGCGATTGATCGAGACAGTCTCGAGGTGCGGGTGCGTAAACGTATGCACCCCCACGCTGTTGCCATCGGCAAGGATTGGCTCGACAATGTTCGCGACAAAATGGTCGTTGAAGCCATTGAGGAGGAATGTTCCCTTCCACCCATTCTCGCGGAGGGTTTTTGTCATGAGCAAGTGCTCATTATTCGTATCATCCCAACGCGAGGAAATGGCGAGCGTTTTCCCCGGCGGCAGCTCCAACGCCTGTGCGGTCGCCTGCGCGGCCTCCTGCTCCGTTGCGAATTCGACAACAAACTCCTGCTCGTAACGCCTCCACTCGTCTGCCGAGAGAGAGACCAAAGAGGAAGCAGAAAAAAACGCTCCAACCAAACAAAAAACAGACATAAGAGTTCTCATTTTTTCTCCGAGATTGTGATTTTGTACAACGAAAAAACGAAATAAGGATTGTCAACAATAGAAAACCGACAAAAAAGGGCAAAATAGCCAAACGACCATTTTGCCCGAACCGTATTCAAACGTTTGCTCAAACCCGGAATCGACTGGTGTTAGGAAACGCAGGCAGTGATTACTCCTGAGTCGTTTCGCCTTCCGCTTCTTCCGTGTCAAAAGAAGGCTTGATGGCGGCTTTGGAAGTTCGATCGTTTTTGCCAACAAACTCAAGGATCGCGCGCGTCCCTGCGTCGCCCAAACGCGGCTTCGCCAAGCGCAAGATTCTCGTATATCCACCGGTGCGATCTTCAAAACGAGGTGCAATGACGTCGAAAATGACTTTGACGGCGGTTTCGTTGTGTAAAAGCTGCGCCAGTCTGCGTCGCGCCGCAACGACGGGAGCGTTCACTTTGTTCCACTCCTGCCACGCTTCGCTGTTGCGCCACTCTTTCCACTCCGGCGTGCGACGATCTGCACTAGGAAGCAACTCATTTGCCTTGCGCTGATCCTCCAACACATTTTTCGCAATAGTGATGCACTTCTCGACGAAAGGACGAACTTCCTTCGCTTTCTGGATTGTCGTGATGATGCGCCCTTTGACCTTCGGAACACCAACGTTTTTGTTCAAAACGACGTCAAAATAAGCGTCGTCTTCCTGCTCAGTCAAAAAGAGTGAGACCGCCAACATACGCATCAAAGCGCGCTGGTGCTTAGGGTTACGTCCGAATTTACGACCTGCAAAACGATGTCTCATGATAAAACTTTCTAAAATTGGGGAATTTGATAAAATCAAACACAAAAACTCTGAGCCATGCCCCGCTTCGGAAAAATCCGTCGTAGACCCCATCTGGCGAGGGTCTAAAGAAGCGGTTCACGCCCCAACGCAAAAGGTTCCGCCCTACACAAAACGGAACCTTGAAATGACTAATTTCTAGTCGGCAATTTCATGCCTAATTGCAAACCAGCCTCTTGCAGTTTTTCGCGAATTTCCTTCAAAGAGGTTTCGCCAAAATTCCGCACTTCCAACAACTGATCTTCCGTCCGGACGACCAAGTCGCGAATCGTTGCGATATTGGCGGAATCCAAACAATTCATCGCACGCACGCCAAGTCGCAATTCCGAGACGGGTTTCGCCAAGTTCGCTTCGAGGACGGGGTCGATGTCGTCTGCCGCAACTCTTCCCTCTGTGTGAATTTGCTCGCCGAGTTCAGAGTACTGAATGAAGGGGTTGAGGTGTTTGCGAAGGATTTTCGCCGCCTCGACCAAAGCGATCTGAGGATTGAGTGAGCCGTCGGTCCAAATTTCCAAAATGAGCTTGTCGTAGTTGGTTTTTTGTCCGACTCGAGTTTCGACGACCTCATACTTGACCTTCACGACAGGACTGAACGTCGCATCGAGCGGAATGGTCTCCTGCATGGAATTATGTTTGTCGGCGGCGGGGACGTAGCCACGCCCCTTCTCGACGACCATCTCCATGACAAAAGGCTTGTCCTCCGTCAGCGTGGCGATCAGGTGATCCTTATTGATCACTTCAACCTGATGGTCCGTATGGATATCCGCACCAGTGATTCGCCCTGCCTTATATTTCTCGATACTCAAGATTTTTGGCGTGTCGGATTCCGAGCGCAAAACAAGGGATTTGACATTCAAAACGATGTCGGTCACGTCCTCGTAGACCCCAGGAAGCGTCGTGAATTCGTGAGAAACGCCCTGCAGCTTCATCTGCGTGACAGCGCTTCCCTCCAGACTCGAGAGCAGAATTCGACGCAAACTGTTGCCAACAGTCGTGCCAAACCCACGCTCGAACGGCTCAGCAACGAATTTTGCATAGCGGTCAGTTAAGGTTTCTTGATCACATGAAACGAGACTGGGAAGCTCCAGCCCGCGCCATCGCATCCGCTTCAGCATTCTTATTCTCCTGGCGAAATATGTTTTGATTAAAGGGAATATATTGCAAAAAGAAACGAGGCACAGGGAAGCGTTGTTCCCTGCCCACCTCAAATGCAACTACACACGACGACGTTTCTTTGGACGGCAACCATTGTGAGGCAACGGGGTGACGTCCTCAATCGATTTGACCGTGAGACCTGCGGCTTCGAGAGCGGAAATCGCGTTTTCACGTCCGCTTCCGGGACCCTTGACGCGCACTTCGACGTCCTTCATACCGTACTTAATCGCTTTTTCAGCAGCGGCTTGCGCTGCCATCTGCCCTGCGAAAGGAGTGCTTTTGCGGCTGCCTTTGAAACCGCTGTTGCCTGCCGTCGCCCAGCAGAGCGTATCGCCTTTCAAGTCCGTAATCGTCACGATCGTGTTGTTAAACGTCGCTTTGATGTGAACCAAGCCGCTGGTTACGTTGCGACGCACCTTCTTCTTCTTTGCCTTCGCCACTGTGGAAATACTCCTGAAAACTCTCTTTCGACCATCCTCCGCACCGAAGAGGCGAGGACGATCGACAATACCAATAATACGCTACACCGATTGCCGGACCACCCGGCTACGATCTCTACACGATGGGCACCAAATACTAGCAGAACACTAGCGCATGTCTTTAACGCCCTTTTTACCTGCAACAGTTTTCGCCGGACCTTTTCGGGTTCGAGCATTTGTTTTTGTTCGCTGACCACGGACGGGGAGCCCACGGCGATGACGGAAGCCACGATAGCACGCGATTTCCTTCAAGCGTGCAATATTTTGGGCAACCGTACGACGAAGGTGACCTTCCACAATATACTCGTTATCTAACAACGCCGCCAAGTCAGCGACCTGTTTTTCCGTCATTTCTCGAGCTTTAATTGTTGGATCAACTCCGACTTTCCGACACAAATCCAATGCTGTCTTCAAACCGATTCCGTAAAGATACGTCAACGAATACGCTGCAGGGCGATCGTTCGGAATATCAACACCTAACAAACGAGGCATGAAGCCCTCCTGATGAATTTGATTACACTTACGATGAATGACGTCCGCAACCGAACATCGACGACAATACTACCCCTGACGCTGCTTATGTCGGGGATTTTTGCATATCACGCGAACGACACCTTGGCGACGAATCACCTTGCAGTCCTCGCATATGCGCTTCACACTGGCTCGTACTTTCATGACTTTAATTCCTGTCTACGTTTACAATACCATAGAAAATAGGATTTTACTACTTTTTGATTATTTTACAAGGGGGGGCGTCTTCTTTTTTAGACGCTGAGACAGAAAATTCCCCAAAAAAGGAAAAACAATGATTATATTTCACAAGCGGCTGTTTTCAAAAAAACGCCACTAATGACAACTTCTTTTCGTCGCGGCAAAATTAGAAAGAATCGAGTGTTCTGGATTTTGCAAGGGGGGATAAGACTCGCATTGTGCCTTCAAATTTTACGAGTTATACTCGTTCTCGTATAAAATTCCCGTTTTACGCGACGCTTTGCGAGCCGTGGTGCGCGAGCATCCAACGGCGGACGGAATCGGAAACTTCAACGAGAAGTATTATAACACGAACGTTATTAAAGTCAAGGGAAATTTCGGAAGTTTTAGAAGAAATTTTCACTTTTTGTAATCGCGGATCAGCATGACGTGACATTGAAATACGGGTACATGAAGTCCGGTTCTTCGACTGTCGAGCCGAATTGGTTGCGCGTCGCATAAGGGGGGAATATGAAACCAGAACAAAGATGGAGTCCACGTATTGAAACTCAATTTCGCGCTTGCGCGTCGGCTTCAGGAGTGGGATTTCTCGAAGATTTCTGACACTCCCTTTCATATCATGGTTCCGCAGAAAACAAACTTTTCCGCGCTTTACTTCGATTACTCGTTGATCGCAGCGATCGCTTTCGCGATTGTATGGGAGCGCAAAAAAATGGCGTATCCAGATAAAATTTTTACGCTGGAGGAGCAAAAAGCAGAAGAAAATAAGTTTTTAGAACTCCTCGACGGGCAGGCATTAGAGGACGCGCAGCGGGCACTTTGGAATGCGTTCTGCGATTTTTTCCGCGCATTGGCGACCGATTTGCAAAGAATCGCGTTCGCCGCACAAACCGCAAAAGAAGAAGGCGAAAAGATGAACGAATCCATTCGGACGATGATTCAAGCAGAGGCTCAGTCGCAACTGTCGCTTGCAAAGACGATGTTGCACAAAGTTGGCGGCACGTCTGGAGAAAGTGCGGATTCCTCGGATGGAGTTGGCGGGAGTTGAGCGACGCGACATGGTGCGAACTGAACTGGGCATGGGGAAGCGAAAATGGAACAGCGCATTGATGATCTCGTTCTCATTCGATATGAGATTCAGAAAGTTTTTGCGGGAGTTCTCGCTTCTGGAGGTATGCGCGTCGAGTTTCCCAGTCTCGCGGCGCTCAACCCTTTAGGAGAAGAAAATGGCTGAGTTTGTCAATCGTTTCGACGGTCGAGTTTTATAATACTTCGCGTTGAAATTTCCGGTTCCGTCCGCCGTCGGAGCTACGCACCACGGCTCGCAAAGCCTCGCGCAAAACGGGAATTTTTAAGGAGAACGAGTTTTAACGCGGGCGGTGTCGCAGGTACAAAAAAAAGTGCTGCGTCATCAAGGCGCGATGGTGCGTCGTACGGCGCGACAGTCGATACGCAAAGTAAAAGACCCCGGTCGTTTTTCGAAACCCGGCGAGGCTCCGAAAACACGCTCGGGAAAGCTCAAGGACACGATTCGGTTTGCGGAGGATCCTGGGACGGGAAACGTTTTAGTCGGTCCCGTCGGCGGGTCTTCAGATGTGCCGCGCCTGCTTGAGTATGGCGGGACGGCGCGGGGAATGAAGGCGCTACGCCGCGCGGCGTATCGAACGGGAGACTGGGGACCCGTTGCGCTTATGCCTGAGGGAAAAACATGGCCAAGCGCACAACAGGTGTACGCATACGACGAAAAGAACCATCTCACCCGGCGGTGGGCGGTTCGTCGGAAGTTGGTAAGCGAGGAGCAGGCGGATCGCGCGACGAGACTGCAAAACGAGGATTTACTCCGTTTCCGGTTCGTTGGCGAAACGTACACGCTTGAAGCACGCCCGTACATGCGCCCGGCGCTCGAGGAGTCGAAGGACGATATTATTTTGAAATGGAGGAATTCGTTATGATTCAGTCTTCATAGAAGTTACTGTCATAATCATAGAACTCGCCATCAAAGGATTCGCCTTCAAAGGAATCGTCAGGGGTGTAATGGTACCCGCTCATATACTCGCAGCCGCCAATGTAAGCAGCGAGAAAACACATGGAAGCAATGAAACGCAATAGCGTGCTTGTGTGATACGCGCCTTCCGATGTCCAGTGTACCCACACTCCACCTTTGCCATCTTTGACAAGGTAAGATGGCGAGTCCTGGAGCGTTACCGGCTGATTTGCCGGCTGATTTACCTGTCGATTTATTCCGACCGGTCGGTGCTCCTCGGTTACTACAAAGAGGGGGTCTTGTGGTGCTTCCTGTGGCGGCGGAAACGCCCCCCACATCAACTTGTTGGGAAGGGTGCCGCGGTAGTGCCGTTTGCGTCTGTTCGTATAGTCGCGGCGCGGTGGTTTGTAATTACTGCTCATGTTCAGCCTCAAACTTTTGTGCAAAACGAGTAAAAAACGTCATCAATACGGAGTATAACATAAAATGTCCGCGAATGCAATACGCATGGGGAGAGCTTTTATTGAATTAGATGCAAATACCTCTTCTTTTCAACGTGCGATGAAGTCTGCGTCAAAAGACGTTCAGGGATTTGGCGCGCAGGCACGCGCGGCGGCAAGCGCGATGAGCGGGGCGTTTAAGTCGGTGCCGCCTCAGCTCGTGGCGATGGGATCGCAGTGTGAGCTTGTCAATCTCGGTATGCAAGCTATCGGCGGTGGGGTGGAAAGTGTTTTCGAGAGTCTCAAAACCCTTTTTCTTCTTTTAAAAGCGCATCCGATGGTGGCGGCGTTTGGGGCGGCTGCCGCAGCGGCTGCCGGACTTTATTATTACACGGAGCGACTCAAAAAAGCAGAGCAGGAGAGACTTGACCTCGCGATCAGGACTGCCGAAGAGCAGACGAAGCGACAAAAAGAGAAAGCAGGCGCATACGCGGCAGACCTTCGCTTTCTCGAAGTGCTCTCGAAAAAAGAAAAGCTCTCGGCAGAGGAGCGAAGCCGCGCAAGAGAAGTCGCGCGCAGAGTGGACGGGGTTGAAGTTGCGCCCGACGGGAAGATTCTCGGCGTTGGAAAAGCTCTTGAGAGACACGGGAGGGATGCCTCTCTCTCAGAGATCGCGAGCATCGACGCTGAGCTTCGCGCACACCTCGCGAAACTTGCCCCACTCCAACAGCGGCTTGCGGATATGGACGATCCGGGAAAGCAGGGACGCGGCATTTTGTTCTCCGGGTCGCGTTCGCGCGAGAGAAAGGAAATCCTGAAGCAAATCGAAGAAGTGGAAGACAAAGTTCGCGAGGTGGAAAAGAGAAAGGTGGAGGTTCAGACCGCTCTTCAGGAAATTGACATAGAGAAAGAAGAGGCGCAAAGGGAGGCGGAAGCAGAGGCAGCGAAGCGGGCAGCGGAGGCGGAGGCAGCTTGGGAGGAGATGCGTGCAAAAAGCGCACAAGCGCAGGAATCGCGACACCAAAGGGCGCTACGAGAGCTTAACGAGGAATTTAAGGTGAGAACAAAACTCCTCAAAATCATCGTCGAAGAGCTTGAGAAGAAGAAAAAACTCACGGAGGAGGAAAAAAAGAGGCTCAAAGTCGCGCGCGCTGCGCTTGCGGAACACAATTTTGATGAGGAGCGGTCTGTATATCTCATCGGCGGAGAGTACGACACGCGCTATCAGGCGATAAAGGCGCAGGAAGATGCAGAGATCGAAAAGTTCCGCACGGCTCCAGGCAGACAGAAAGACGCGATCAAGCAGGAGGAGCAGGAAAGAAAAAAGAAAAATGACTTTGCTCGTCTTCAAAGTATCGACCCCATGGCTGCCGCGCAGATGGCTCGCGACGAGGCAGACGACGCACAAAAAAAGAGGGACGACGCACAAAAGAGGTACGATGCGTCTTTTGCAAAATTTTCCTCTGACGGCAGACTGTCGGAGGAGGAGAAAGCACAGCTCGAGGGGCAACTGAAGACACTTGAGGAGCTTGACAGCATCGTTAGGGAGTGGAAAGAAGCCGCAGAGACCGAAAACGTGCAGGCGCTTGCGCAACAGCCACGCAGCGCGGGACCGGGTGAGACCGTGCCGGTTCTTATGAAAAACTCCGTTGCGGCAATGCAAAAAATTCTCGAAATCAAAACGGAACAGTGGAGTCCTGTGCTTGAAAGCAACCGGCTGTTGAATCAAATACTGGACGTACAAAAAGATTTTGCTGGCAGTTTGGAGGGAATTTGACATGGCGCACCTTTTAGGGGAGACGGAAGCAGGGCTAGCGCATGAACAAATAGGCAAACTGGATCAACTAGCCAAGTGCGTTTTTCGTAGATATTCAAAAATGTCTCAATTTTCACGATGCATTTTTCAAAGCCGTTGTGGACTCGTTGCAAACCTTCGTTCTGAGAAGTGTCCGGGCGTGTTGATTGTTGCACGAATAACGAATTTCTCTCCCTATCTTGTCCATTTTAAAACTCCTTTCTTCAAACTTTTTTAGTATTCTTCGGCAAAATAAGCTCCAAAACGTTAATCGTTATATTTTACCTCGTTCATGCGCTAGCCCTGCTTCAAGGAAGGGGAATTTAGCTAAAGAGTCTACGCTTCCTTCCACTTTTCGGAGGGCGGTCGTCCTCGCCCGCCTTGAAAGGCGTGAGCCTTTCTCGTGTTTGTTAGGGCTGGGTGGCCGAGGACGACCACCCTCCGAAGGGGGGAATCGGGCAAAATCCCTCGGCACTTCATCTGGAATTACGCTTCGCTCCGT
>JAUNBK010000074.1 GCA_030527105.1 Planctomycetia bacterium | reverse complement strand
AAACGAACGAACGCAAGGGGGCGATGGCGGACGCCCGCCCCCGAGCAGAGAGTGAAAATTGGGGGAGATAGAAAGTTGGGTGCCAAAAGGGTAGGGGGGGAGAACGTCCCTGCAAGCAAGTACGTTGCCCCGAGGCAAAATCAATCCTCTCGACGCTCAGACGAGTTGGCGGCAGTCCCTCCGCGCACCTTCGGACGCTCGACCTTTGGTGGCACGTCGAATCGCTCCGCAGGAGACTCCGGTTCGGTCTCTGGTGTTGCCTCTGGACCCACTTTCGGCGTCACTTCTGGTGCCGGCTCTTCTGGAGTGGTTGGAGTCGTCGTTGGTTCTTCTGGCGTGGGATCCGAATCGCCATCGTGCGAAGGAAACGCGAAAATGCGATCCAAAATCTCCAACGGCAGATCCGTTCGCTCCATGTCGTCCAGGGTTTTCTCCAAATCCTTTTGAAGATGGCGCTCCATTAATTCACTCCGCTTCTCGCGCTGCATTTGGTCGAGAATCTCTCCTTGGCGCTCGTCGTCCTCCATGTCGGGATGAACGAGACTAAATACACTGGGGGAAAGCTTCACGCCAAAATAGCTATAATTCTCGTACGACCGATTCATCTCGGGTCGCGCAAGGTACGCCAGACCGGGAGCGACGCGCGCCTGGTTGCGAAAATACTCCGCATACAACCAAATGACGCGCGGGAGCGTCTGGTCGTTAATGTCGAGGTAGTATGCGTTGCCATAGCCTTGGAATCCAGGGATTTGGAGCGGCAACCGCCCGCCGCCGTTCCCTCCAGCCATTCCGCCCGCGTCTCCCGGTGGGATGCCGGGTACATAAATCGCCCCCGGGATTCCGCCCGTCTCGAAAGAGTTTCCTCCATAATTCGTACGATTCCCATCCGTTCCGGTTGCACTCGTTCCGGTTGCGGAGAGCGCGTTTTGGGCTGCGTTCGCGTTTTGGACAGACGCCGTCGTTGCGACGACATTTGCCTCGCGCAAAGACGCTACCTCTTGAGTGCTCCCGCCGCGTTCTTGCGCCACCTGCGCGGCATCGCTTGCGAGGTTTTCCTCTTGAATCGGCTGCGCCGCCGAGACACTCATCATCTCGCGCGCCTCAAGCGACTCCATCGCCAGTCCCCGCTCAAAAAGTGATCGGTATTTTGTCATTTCAAAATCTCCTTTCACTTTAATTATGTTGAGGGGGGCAAGTTTTCTCCTAAAATGTGTATATCCTCCAAATTAAGCCACTGGAAAAAATTTTCTACAAAAAATCGATATAATCGAAAAAGTCCACAAGTTCCGCATATTCTATTGCCGATATAACCACTGTATCAAAAGAAACCGCCGTGAGACAGGGTGACCCGATCCTGTCTTATGGGCATACATATCACAATATGAGAGGGAGTCATGTTGAAAACAAAAATACAAGGATTGTTGTTGACGGGCGTGGCACTGCTGATGACCACAACGGGCTGCGCGTTTACGAGCGTTGGACCCAGCATGGGAATTCTTTCGATTCCGATTCCCGTTTCGCCGTACTTCCAGGGAAAAGCGGAGGATAATGCCGCTGAGGAGCGGTATTCGAAGATGAAAATTCTCGATCCGATTCCTGCGGGGCGTCCGCACGTGGCGGAGGATGCGCCGAGCGACGATCAGATTCTGCGGAAGTTCCATGAGATTCACAACGTTCGTGGGAATTTCCCCGGGCTTTTTGAGGTGCAGCACAACAATATTCGCATCGTGAAAGAGAAGGTGCGAGACGAAGTTGGCGACCCGATCGTCATTCCGCTTGCGGGACCGGTTCAGATCCATCAGTCGCATTGGAAGTGCAAGGTGTATTTCACGGAAGTGATTCGCAACGGCTGGCCGATTCCTCACACGATTAAGAACGAAGAGCGCATGGAAGTGATTTATATCGACTTGGATCACGCACACCGAGTAGGAAACGTCGTTTCGGGCGACGGTGGTTGATATCCCTCAAGGGGGCAGAGGATATTTCCTCGCCCCCCGTTGAAAACTTTTGTTTTCTTCATGACGCGCCTTTGGGGGGTTCTCCAGAGGCGTTTTTATTTACTCAAACGAGAATCCATCGTCGAATTCGGTGTCCTCTCCATCATCTTCGCCAGTCTCTTCGTCCTGCGGAAGAGTTCCTCCGAAGTTGAAATCTTCGCCAGAATCCTCGCCGGAGTCCGCACCAAGGTCGTCATTAAAGCCACCGAGATCGTCGTCCGACGTCTCGCCATCTTGTGCGGAATCGTTCTGCTCATCCGCTCCATCTTCTTTCGTCTCGACAAACGCCGGGTCTTCCTCAAGCGAGAAAAAGACGGGGCGGAACCCGATACAAATGTGGCGTCTTGAGGGGAGATTGGTTCCTCGCGTCGCGGCTCTGGCGAACAAGAAGCTCGAGTTCCACCCGCCGCCGCGCATGACGCCCAATTTTCCATCGCCCTCGCCGAGAGGATCGACGGCAAGACCTGTGTCGTAGGGTGCAAACGTATCTTGGCACCACTCCCAAACGTTACCATGCACGTCATAAATTCCCCATTGGTTCGGGGAGAAACTCGCCACGGGCGCGGCAAATTTGAACCCATCTGATTTCTCGAGCGTCCACGGCAGAACGTCCGTCCCTTCGAGCTTCTGCATCATGCGCACCAAGCTCCTGTCGCAAACGTTCGCGATCAAATGCAAATCCTCAGGGTGATCTCCAATCCAAAACATACCCTCCGTCCCGGCTCGACAAGCGTACTCCCATTGCGCCTCCGTCGGAAGAGCAACGCGACGCGTCGACTCGCGCACGTCCTCAGCCGTGGAGACTTTCTCGTTGAGCCATGCGACAAACGCGGATGCGTCGTTGCGCGAAACGTTCACGACGGGGAAATCCGCGCTCTGGTGGAATCCAACGTTCCTCCACGTGTATCGTACGCTCGGTCCGCTGATGAACCCTGTGTTGATATCGACCGAGTAGCCGCCGATGCCGTCTTTTTCGGCTTCCGTGACGTATTTCGTCTCTTGGACGAATTGGTGGAACATTCGCACGGTGGCTTCCGTCTCGAGAATCCAAAACCCTTTTGAGAGCTTCGTTTCGTGTTGGAATTCAGCGGCTCTTCGCCCCAACTCCTCCTTGCGACTTCCCATCATGAAAGAGCCGGCGGGGCACCAACGGAATGGATATTCGACACGTCCGATTTTTAAGACGGCTCGGTCGCCCGCCTTCTCGCCAAAATCGGGGAACGAGGGCGCATCAAAAAACCCGCCTGGATATCCAGACGCCGTGTCGGCAGAAGACGACGGCTCCGGCAATTGGGGAAGCTCGTCGTCAAAATCCTCGTTGTCTGAATTTTCATCGTCCTCCAGAAGTTCCGGGTCGTCGAAATCCAACGTCGCGTCGATATCCGATTCCGGCGTCTCCACCTCAACTCCGATATCGTCGCTGTCAGAGTCGCTGCCAAAATCGTTACCAAAATCGTCGTCCAGAGGCTCTTCCTCGGAATCCTCCTCGAGTGGGAAATCGAATTGCGCGCAAGCGGGCGCGAAAAACACCCCAACACCCCACATAGGGATGCACAAAACGAGAGCGATAATGAGTTTTTTATAGAAATTTCGCATGGCATATCCTTTTTAATTCATGTGTTCTACTATAGTTTTTCGGGCTTCGCGCGTGGTTTTTATCGTGCGACGCTCGAATCCTCCGAATTATCATCAATAACGAGGACGCAGAGGACTTTTGGTCCGTGGACGCCCAAAATCGTGACTTTCTCAATGTCTGCCGTTCGGCTCGGACCCGTGACGAGAAGCCACTCGCCCCGCGCATTCGCGTCGCGCGCCTCTCGTGCAATTTCTCCCCACACGGCAGGAAGATGCTCTCGCAATTGAGACGTTTTCCCCACCGCGAGGCACGCAGGCGGCAGATAACAATTGAGCCGCTCGTGCGTCGACTCGTTAAAAAGCGCAACGGTTCCCGTCTCCGCAATGAGAAATCGAGGGAAGACCACGCCGGCCGAAAGACGCGACAGCCGGCGTTTGTCGGTCTTCTCTCTTAAAGTTTTTTCGTCCAACGCTCCTCCTGCGGTCTCCTCCCCAAAATAGAAACGCTCCAACGTCTCGGGAGGGAAAATCTCTCGCAAAAGAGGGTGTTCCACAGCGGAAAAATCGCACCAACCCAAGTCGTCGATAAGGGAAGAAACGATATTTCGCGCCTCGCTCAAGCTGCGTGCGTGAAAAAAACGACCGGAGAGCGCGTTCAATTCCTGCTCAAAAGTAGAGAGCATTTCTTGTGTAGAAGCTCCCCGAGTCGCACGCACCACCGGCACCTGCGGAACCTCGAATTTCGGCGCGTTTTGGTGCGCGTTGCGGATTTTCCCTAAAATTTCTTCGCGAGATTGCATATTTTACTCTTCTTTTATGTTTTTTGGTTGATTCTTTCTAAACCACGCACGGAACGATCCCCCTTCTGGACGAGGAATGGCGCGCCCCTGCGTCCATGCGCGAAGCTCCAAGACGTGCACAAAACGCGGAATCCACCGAGCCAGCCGCGTTCCGAGTCTGACGAAAAACGCCGCGAAACGATAGCGGG
Source organism: Planctomycetia bacterium (assembly GCA_030527105.1). Taxonomy (GTDB): domain Bacteria; phylum Planctomycetota; class Planctomycetia; order Pirellulales; family Thermoguttaceae; genus RGIG3701. The sequence goes on along the minus strand of JAUNBK010000074.1, from coordinate 13,641 downwards.
ACGCCGTCGCGTTCCAAAAACTCCACGTTCGCCACAAAATCTTCTGGTACGTCGAGTTCATAGGCGATTTTTCGCTCGTCGCTCGGCTGCGGAGATACACGAGTTGATTCGTTATTTCGACTTTGACGGGACAGACGGACGTGCATTTCTCACAAAGCGACGACGCGAACGGCAACACTCCCGCCTGCTCCATTCCCACGAGGTGCGGGTTGAGAATCGCGCCGATCGGTCCGGGATAAATCCACCCATACGCCCACCCGCCAACACGATGATACACCGGGCAAGCATTCATACACGCTCCGCATCGAATGCAGTACAAGACCGACTCCGTTTCGCGCTGAGCGAGAGCGTTCGTTCGTCCGTTGTCGATGATGACCAAGGTCATTTTTTTGCCGGGCGAGGGACCTTGAAACAGGTGCGTATACGTCGTCAACTTCTGATCCGTCGCGCTGCGTGGCAGAAGATGGAGGAATTGGGGAAGATAATCGATCGACGGAATCACTTTTTCGATCCCCATTATTGCAACATGAATCGACGGGGTGGAAGTCGAGAGCCCTGCATTCCCTTCGTTCTCTATGACGACGAACGAGCCTGTGTCCGCGATACCAAAATTGACGCCCGAGACGCCCATGTCGGCAGAGAGAAAATGTTCGCGGAGTCGTTTTCGCGCAATGCTCGTCAGTTCTTCATGAACGTTGGTGTAGGGTTCGCCCAATTTTTCCTGGAAGAGCCGACCGCAATCGTCCGCCGTGAGATGAAGCGCAGGAACGACCGTGTGCGTTGGGCGCTGTCCCGCCAGTTGGAGGAGATACTCGCCCAAATCGGTCTCGATCGCCTCAATGCCATTTTTTTCGAACGCGCGATTGAGTTGCAGTTCCTCCGAGACGAGCGATTTTGACTTCACCACTTTTTTGACGTGATTCTCTTTTGCGATGCCGATGATGATATTATTCGCTTCTTGCGCGTCCCTTGCCCAAAAAACATCGACACCTTTGGCTTTAAGATTGCGCTCGAACTCTTCCAAAAGAGAGTCCAGCTCTCTGATGGAGTAGCGTTTCATTTCGTTTGCGCAATCGCGCCACTCTTGAAAATTCGGGTTCCTCTCGAGCATTTTGGTATACGCCTCCGACGAGCGTCTCGCGGCTGCTGCGGTCGCGGGCGATCCACCGCAATGGTGCAAGTCGATCATCTCTTTCGGTTGAAAAGGAAAACCCGATTGTTCGACAATAGGGAGGGAAGTGTTTTGCATAATCGCTCCAATAATGATCTTATTTTTTGTTCTAGTGTTTTGTGAAATTTGTAAATATGATTCCCCTTCTTTGAAGGGGTACGCCCGTAGGGGGGGTAGTTCGAAGTGTGATGTGCTTTCCAATGCCCCAACACCCCGTCAGCCTAACGGCTGCCACCCCTCTGAAAGAGGGGAATTATAATCACCACTTTAACACAACACTAGTCGATGGGCGCGAACCCTTGTTTTCAAGCGTTGTTATTTCATTGGTTTGACTTTTTCCTCAATAAAGGCGATCTCTTTCTCATCCAGCCCGTATTTCGCATAGAGCTGGCGATCAATGTCGGCGATCGATTGCGTCCAGTCGATATCGCTCTGCGGCGTGAAATCTTGAAGTGGGATTTTTCGCCAGACAGCACGAGAGCTGTGTTGCGTTATTTTCAGTACACCTAACAGTACCCGAGCGAATTTTGTCTTGATATACTTTAGCACAGCGTTCGCCTCTGCCTCGGTGTTAAAAGCGCCTACGGTTAGGAATGTGTCCGTATGCGCGGTGAAAGGAGCACCAATGAGCGGACTACTTAAGGTTTCTCCAAGTGCTCCTGTGTTATTGGTTTCCGCAATAATTACGCGGAATTTTTCAAACGATTCAGGCAGATCAATATATTTTGACGAAATCCACTTATATTCTCGTTTGCCATCAACCAACCCCAACATCATTATTTCATCAGCGTCTGTTTTTTCGTCATGAAATGCAAAATCCATCTGTGAGAAGGACTTGGATACAATTTTATTTTTTGTTCCTTTTCCTTGCATCGCCTCGGCTTGCGGAAAATCAGCAAAAAAGCATTTGGAAAATCGATAGATCCCCTGCGGTTGAACAATTGTCGAAAAACTTGCCTCATTTAAGGATGTTGTCTTGCTGACTATTGAATTAAGTTCACTATAGTGAGTGAAAACGCCAATCTCGCCATAAACTCGTTTTTTGTCACGATGAATAACGGCTACGCCCCCCTTAATATCTGTATTTGCAAAAACATCTGCACTATTTTGTTCGTAGTACACAACTTTCAGGTGTTTATCGCGAAGCATCTTGGCATTCCACACCTTGGGAGTTTGCCCCGCATTAAACAAAAATCGGGCAGGTGAGATTAAACAGTATACCTGTGAAACCCGTTCCGCAAGTTCGTAAAAATGATGATAAATTGGTTCGTCTCTTGCGTCGCCACTTTCCTGATACGGCGGATTCCCCACCACAACGTCAAATTTCATATTCAAATTCCCTCCATTTTTGGCTATTTTTGTTAAATCGGAGCACTGCAAATGTGAATCGTCGATATTCGCAAAGGTTCCGAAGATGAAATTCCTTGCGATGTTGTAAATAATCTCGCTGGGCGCGAAGCCATAAATCTGGTTCTCCAAAATATGTTTTAATCTCGCGTCCTTATCCGGTATAATAGGTTCCAATCCAACAAACAACCGCTTTACTATTTCAGTGAGGAACAAACCCGACTTCACGTACAAATCGACAAACGTTCGGTTTTTATCGGCAAACAGATTTGGGTATTCTTCCTCCATTTTGTCGATCATCAACTTCACCACCGTTTTGGGGGTGTAAATCTGATTCGTTCTCTGCGGCGGAATATAATCGAAAATGTCCTCCTCCTGGCTGTCGTCAAAATAGTTGGCAAGCTCCGTTCTCTTACGCAAAAATTCCTGAACAGATTCGTTAAACACTTCCGGGTTAAAGAAATTGTAAGTGTCTCTCAACGTCCGAAATTGGTCTAAAGTGATTCCCGTGACCTCCCGAAACACGTCGTCCTGGATGTTTTTATCAAAGTTGGCAAGGGTCGTATCCGACTCGCCATAAGCCATCAGGAACGACGGAATCGTGCGGGCAAACCCACGCAGCCGGGCGCGAACATCGTCCTCCACGGTGTTTTTCTTTTTTTCCTCTCCCTTTTGGAGGATTTCTTCCGTCGTTTTCTGCACCAACTCCAGAGTCTTTTTTTCGACCTTTTCGACTAACTCTTTTTGCTCGGTTTCCTTTATTTCCCGATTCGTAGCCTCGAATCGTGCCTTTGCTTCTTCCATGGCGGATGGGTCGTTTTCGATCTCTGCGATTTTTCGTTCGTATTCCACCTTCGCCACATTTCGTTTGATCTCCGCCTGTTTTTCGAGAATTTCCACCTCCTCCGCAAGTACCTTTGCGTTTTGCTCCACTACCTGCTTCGCTTGGGCGACCGTGAGGGAATTCTCCTTGGCGAGTCCTTCAATGGTAGCCGAAATGTTTTCAACAAAGGCTTTCGCAACGGCGTGCGATGGGTTCTTCCCCTCCGCTTCTGCCGTGGCGTCCATTATATCCGCATAAACCTTTTCGCCGAACCGGGCAGCGGTTTCCGCGATAACAATTTCACGATCAATAACGACATTTCCATCATCGTCGACCGTGACATTCTGCGTATCAATGGAACCGCCTTTCTGACGTGGCGTAACCTTGCCCGGCGCGAGGGGATTCAACTGTTCCAAAATCTCACGGACTTGGCTTGATGCAAAAATGCCGGAGATATTTTGGAAGAGAAAGTTCGACATGAAACCGCGTCTGACGACTTCCTGCGCTTTGATCTTTTTCGGGATGGTCAAAACCTGTTCGACATCCAATTCGACCATTTTGCCGTTGGTGTCTTCCGCAATGACGGGGAAGAAATTGAGGAGTTTTCGAATGTTCTCTTCATGCTGCCGTGTCGTGCCCGTTCCGCCCGCAGTCTCGCTGCTCAGGTTATTGGCAAACTCATCGTAAATCAGGAGCGTGCGTTCAGGAGCAAAATCAAAGACATACGCGTTTTCTTTGCGGAATTTCTCCCCATTTACCTCGTAGCTCCACGGATTTTGTGCCCGAAAAGCCGCCTGCATGTAGAGGCTCGGTGACTTGATATTGGAAAGCATCATCACCGCCGTCCACTCGGGAACCGTCACGCCCGTGGTTAGTTGTCCTACAGAGAGAGTGATGGTTTTGTCGTGCGATTTTATTGCATTTCGGACTTTGTCCAGGGATTTCTGGTCGACGACGGTGTCCTCCCCGGTTCTTCCGTCCCCTGCCGCTAGAATGATCTCATAGTTTTCAAAAACCTCGTGTTCTTTGAGCAGTTTCGCCAACGCCTTCGCGCTCGCGACCCGATTCAAAAGCCAAAAGGTGTGTTTGAGTTCCGCCCGGAGTTCCGGTGTGGAAAAAGGGTATTTCTCATTTTTAGTGAGCGTGTCGAGCCATTTTTTCACATCGTCTTCGTGAATGAATTTCCCGACGCTGTTCGTGGCAAAAAACTCATTCAAATCGAACGCGTAATCCATCTCCTCGTCGTCGATTTTCGTGCCTCGATTCACCTCGTCCGTAATCATTTGACTCATCCGATACGAGAACAAATTCAGACGCGGCAGACCTTCATAAGGATTGTTTTCCTCACAACTTTCCGACCAGGAGGACTTCGCATTCTGTTCATCGGCATAAGTCCAATTGAAAATCTGCTCTTGGGAAAACTTACCGCTCGCCACCGCTTTGAATGGCGTGCCCGACAAGTGGAGCGTAAAACCTCGCTGGATATTCTCGAAAGCGACCACCGTTTTGAACGTATCGACACCCTCGTGCGCCTCGTCGATAACGAGCAAATCCCAGTTTAGCCCCTTGACCCAATCCAGCTTATCAAAGAGACCTCCAAAGCTGATCGCGCCCTTCAAATACTGAAGTGAAATGAACGCGATGCAGCCCGGTGTTTCGTCGTCATTCGAGTTGGTAAGCTCGGAGAGATATTCCTCGCGCGTGAGAATGCAGCGATCCTTTAAGGTTTCCGTCGTGGAGACGAAACGATAATTCGTCTGCCAGGCGATAAAAGTCTCAAAATCATCAAACCACGAGTTGGCAATCGCTGGACGATTCGTGACGATCAACACCTTTTCCGCCTTCATTTTGCGCACAAGGTCGTAAGTGGTGAGCGTTTTCCCAAAGCGCGGCTTGGCGTTCCACAGAAACTCGCCACCCGGATGGCTCTTGGCATACTCAAGCGTCCTTTGAACCGCAGTTTCCTGCTCGGCACGCAGTCGATACTCAAGCGTGCGAGCGATCTGGCTCCGCTCGCCACGACGAAACGCATCAAAATCGGCACGCGACTCCTCGGGCGTTCCGTCATAATAAAACCACTCGGTGCAAGAACGCCGTTGCCGATTCTTGACATTTTGCAGAAATGCGTGAAAATCCCGGTCCTTAAACCATCCATCCGAATCGCAAAACTTGGCGGGTCCCGACCACAATTTGCGATAATCAACCCCCACCGTGCGCGTCTGCTCGCGAATGCGTTCTTCAACGATTCGACGCTCGGTGTAGCCAATTTTTATCCAGCCCTCGTTGGGTCTGTATTCTGGGAGAACATACGCATAAATCTGAGGGTAGATCAACCTTGTGGTTTTGATCGTCGTGCGGTTGCTCATGTTCATCTTATCCCTTTGTCAAAAAATTCCATTTTGTTGGTGTCCCAATTCATGACCTTGACACGTTGGCCAGGGAGCGTTTTCCACTCAAGATTTTCGGCATTGTACCAATCCAGCGTCCCTTGGGCGCTTTGGACGCGTTCCCTCTTTTGAGAAAGCGGAATCGTGTACGTCAGCCCGTCCATTTGAAAAACGTTGTAACTGATGATTCTCGCAATCTCCTCAAAAAAGGACACTTCCGGCAACTCGCCCCATTTTGCAAAGTGGTAGTCGCGACAGGTGTAAAGTAGATTTTCACGCGCGAGCAGAAGCGAATCGCCATTCCACTCAAAACCATAGCTCGCCTTGTACGCGAGTTCGACCAGCCGTTGCCACTCTCCCCTCTCTTCCACCTCACGATGGATTCTCGCGAGCTTCCGATCAACAAATCCGACGCGCTCGGCAAGCGGGATGATCGCTCCGGTCTCCATGTCGTATCGCGTCGCCATGTAGGGAGCCTCGCCGCAGGTGATTTCGAGCCACTTTCTCCGCGTGTAGGTTTCTAAATCATCGTTTTCGTAGTTCTTGTCCACAGCGTCGTTCTGCCGTTTTACGATCCACGTCGGAGTGAAAACCTCGGCTTTCGTCCTCGTGCGCTCCTTTCGCAATGCGACCGTTTTCAACGCCCTCGGCATGATTAATGCGCCTCGATCTCCCGTAATTAATTCCGGCTTAATTTGAGCCGCCGCGGCATAGAGAGCGCCGAATTCCTCGTAGTTGTCGTTCGCCCACAGGATGTTTCGTGGCACTGTCGGCGACGACGTTGTCCTGTCGATCAACAACAATTCGAGAATCCTCGGCATGCACGTCCGAATGTTGTCTTCTAAAATGTCCGACGCCACCAAATCATTTTCACTCGGAAGCTCTTGCGTTGCGCAGCTCCTCATATCTGTCGTCTCCCGTCCGCGCATTAAAACTCGCCCGCTCGCTTCAGCCACGCGTCCAACGTGTGCGGAACCTTCCGTGTCTCGCCGACCGGTGCCCAATCCCACACAACTTGTGCGTCGGGGAGAAGTCGATACCCTCGGCGCTTCACGAATTCTTTCACGTCTAAATAGTCTGCGGGACGCTTGGCGTCCGCCTCGGAAGTGCGAATCATGTATATGCCAATGTTCTCAAAACCCAAAGTGCGAAAAATCGTTTCCTCGCCTCGTCGATACATTTCTTGCCCCCATTTTTTGCCCCGGAAAGGCTTTTCGAGGATGAACTCGCCCCAGTAGAAAGTTTTTCCTTCGCGCTGTGGGTCAAAAACAAGGAGGGACGCATCCTCCCAAGGTGCAAGCGCAGGGAGACCCGTTGCCGCCCCGACGAGACGATCCGCATCGTCGAACAGCGCCAAAAGCATCCCCGATGCGTCGCGTGAGTAGCACTTCAGATGCTCCACCTCGGTTTCCAAAGCACCCTCGTATAAATAAGGATACTCGCGAAACACTTTGAGACGCAGCCTCCCGAGGCTCTCCAAATGAGGCTCGATTTCATTTCCTAAAAATAATTGAAAGCGCATGATTTTTTGTTTGTTGAGTTCAAAATTAGTCCCGGCAGTTGAGAATCTCGGCGAGGTGGAGCGCCCGGACGTGCTTCATCTCGGGCAAATATTGCATCACTCCCCCAAGATGCATGAGGCAACTGGAGTCGATCGACGCAAGGACGGCGGCCCCCGATTGAAGAACGTTGCGGCACTTCGTTTTCCCCATATCGATCGAAATGTCGGGGAATTTCACGCTAAACGTGCCGCCGAAACCGCAGCAATCTTCCATTTGTGGCAGCTCGCAATACTCGAGATTCCTAACGTTTTTCAATAATTCGACGGGTTGTTCGACAATCCCCAACTCGCGCCGACCATGGCACCCGATGTGGAGCGTCACTTTGTGGGGGAAAACCGCGCCCAAGTCCGTGATTTTGAGGACATTCACGAGAAATTCCGAATATTCGACGACGCGCGCTCCCACGTGAAGAATACGCTCGTCGTTCGGGAAAAGATGTCCAAAAAACACACGACACATCGCGGTACAAGACCCGCTGGGACAGACGACCCAATCGTAAAACTCGAACGCCTCGACAAAAGACCGCACGACGCGCCGCGCTTCGTCCCAATAGCCGGAGTTGAATGCTGGCTGCCCACAACAAGTTTGCGTAGGTGGGAATTTTGGGGAGACACCCACGCGTTGCAAAGTTTCGAGCACCGCGCGCCCAACGGTAGGATAAAATTGATCCATGTAGCACGGGATAAAAAGCGCGACACGGTCGGAGTGGCGGAACTCGGGATAATCCCATTTTGGCGGAGCGCTGTGGAGGCGTTGGATCATGGTGCAAACCTTCCCCGTGAAAAAAGTGGACGAATATACTCATCGTGCTTTAAGATTTCCGTTTTCGCGACGTTTTGCGAGCCGTGGTGCGCAACCCAACGACGGACAGAACCGGAAACTTCAACGAGAAGTACTATAAAAACACTCTTCCACCCATTCTACACCAAAAAAGGGAAATTTCAACAATATTTTGGGCAAAAAGCGCAAAAAAGTTCATTTTCCTCGTTTTTGCTCTTGATTTTACGCAGAGTCTGGCGAGAAAAGGTCGAAAACCTGCTCCATTTTGGGCTGCGCTCCCGTCTGAGGATCCATCTCCATGAGCAAAACGTCCCTCATGTATTCGTTCCACCGATCCACGACCTCGCTCTGCGCCTGCGTTTTTTCGGCAAAATCGACGCCATTGATGCATTCGAAATAGCCGAAGAGTTCGTTTCCGAGGCGCCAGATGGAGTAGTTTCGAATCCCTGCATTGCGCAAAACCTCCACCAGTTCGGGCCAAATTTCACGATGCCGACGCTTGTACTCGTCCACTTTGCCCTCGATGATCCGTGCCTTCCAAGCGAATTTTTCCATTTTGAGTTCCTCCTTTAAATGATGTGTCCATGTGTGAGTGTTATACTCGTTCTTCTTCAAAATTCCCGTTTTGCGCGACGCTTTGCGAGCCGTGATGCGTAGCTCCAACGGCGGACGGCACCGGAAATTTCAACGAGAAGTATTATAAAAATTTAATACTGTTGCGAAACCGCAAAAACTTTGTAGCTTTTATTCTCAAAAACAGGGGGAAAATCCCACGGCGCGTCGGATTCCGCAAGGATATAATCCGCCTTGAATTCGTGGCAAACGTCCAAAATTTTCTCACGAGGAATGCGCTCCAAAATATCGATCTCCCCGCGCTCGCTTTTCTTGATGGCTTCTCGCACACGCTCTGATTGGCAAATATAGCGCATTCGTCTGTGCCATTCTACAATATCCACGGCACGAATGGGAAGATCCTTCCAATTCGCGACGCAAGGTCGACATGCGTGCCAAGCGAAGGTTGGTTCTTCCACAGGAGCAAGAACGATCGCGTCCGGCGGCACGCTTTTTTCTACCCAATCGCACGCTTCTACCCAATCCGCATACTCTTGAGGATCCTCATCGTCTGGTGTGGAGGTACACGTTGCGTAAATATTTTTGAATCCTTCTTCCCAAATACACGCGCCCGCAACGAGAATAAGCGCAGCCGTGCAGATATTTCCCACCCTTGGCATGTCGATCCTCAAACGCCGCAATCCCTCCAAAACAATAATGGGCATAAGAATCAAAAAACCACCGCTTGAGATGCGATACCAATAAAAACGAAGCAGACCAACAAACGAATCGGGCGCGAAGAGGTAGCCGATGTATAAAATCTGCCCCATGAACGCAATAAACAGCGTTCCCACTCCCCAATAGAAGAGCAAGTTTTTCGAATTATCAAATAGAGACCTATACAAAGTACAAAACAGTGCCACGGCAAAAACCGCGAGCGAAATATAATCCCCGGAGGAAAGAATAAGATGATGTGGAACCCGCTCCAAGTAGATGACATTTGCGGCGTGGCAAATACTCTCGAGAGAGCCATAATTTATGCTCGCGACAGAGAGGAACGTTGGTAACGCAATCGCCCCGCCAATAAGCATTCCTCTCCAAGATCGGCGCAACGAGAGCGAAATGGAGCCTCTCGACACCACCCACGCGACGAAAAGCGCAACGACAGACCACCCACCAACGAGAATGTGGCACATAGAAGCGAGACCGAGAAAAATCCACATTCGATTCCATCGCTCGCGCACTCCCGACGCAAGCGCCAAAAGGACGAAGGCGTAAGCAAAAGGTTTGGCTTCTGCCGTTCCCCATATCCACTCGCCAGCAATACTCGTGACAGAGTGAAAGAATACAAGAAGAAAAGCAGAGAACACGGCAAAATAGCGTCGCGGCACGAGACTCCACGAAAGCGATTGCCATCCATAAGCCAAGAGCAAAGTCGAAACGATTCGAAGCGTCCACGCGATTTGAGTTAAACTCATGAACGCACCAAGCCAGCAGGTCGCATAGAAAAACAAACCATGCGCGCAAGGTCGATCGTAGCACAAATCGTTGGCGAACATCTCCGTGTGCCACGCTTTATAGATTTGCGTGACATATTGAGACTCGTTCCCTTCCGGTACGACCCCGAGAGATTCTACGCTCAAAACCAAGACGACAAGGAGAAACTCCCCAAACCCCACTTGCCACGATAATGATCCATTTTGATTTTTCGAAAAAAAACTTGCTTCCATCTTATTTTACTCCACAAATACACATCATGCAAAAGAAAAACTCGCCCCCGCACAAGAGAAACTCCCTACGCAGAGTCGCCATAGCGCTCTTTTTCGATTTGTTGGAGCGTTTTTCCAGAGGTCTTCGGTGCGAAAAGGGTTCCGACGAGCATACTAAACGTGGCAAAAAACACCATAAAAAGCGCTGCGGTGGCGAAACTATCCTTCGCGATGAAAAAAGGGATCGTGAACGTCCAAATCCCGCAGGAGATTCGCGTTGCAAAAAACGTTATTCCTTGCGCCGTCGCACGATATCGCGCAGGGAAAAGCTCGCTGCACCACAATTGGTAGAACGCTTGCTGCCCCGAGCCGTTGTTGATGCCGACGAGGACGGAGAAAAGCGTCATAAGGAGTATCGGATACGCTTTTAGTACGGATTCAGGGAGGAGAAAAATCCCCCACGCAACGACAAACAAAAACGCAATCACGCAATAAATCCCGCGCCGGCTGAGGCGATCGCCCCACGACATGAAGACAAAAAGCGTCGAAAACGCCGAGACGGAGAAAAGTAGCGCCATGAGAGCCGTGGACGCTTGCTCGCCCAAGCCGCAAACCTCTTTATGAATGGTGGGGAGCAAAAATCCCATTGTTCCAGCGCAAAGATTCCAAATGACATAAATGCCGCACAAAAACAAGATCGTGCGAAGATTAATCCCCCTGAGAAAAGTAGAAAAGCGCACTTTTTCGATTTTCCCCTCCGCAATCATTTTCTTCTCGCGATCGCGCGCCTCGCGCCAATTTTTGGACTCTGGCATTTGAAGTCGCAACATCCACGTGATAAGCGCAACAACGACGAGGTGCCCAAGAACGATTTGGTGGACCATCGGACTTGTCGTCCCAACGCAGTAGGCAATGATAAAAACGACGGCGGGACCAATCGCCCACGCAAGTTGAGCGGCTCCACAATGGCGCGCCCGATTCTCCGCTGGCGCTTGCTCGGCAATGAGCGTCCACGAGGCGACGACATCTGCCCCGACCGCAAGACCAACGACCATATAAGCGGAGAAAAGCACGTAAAAATTGGGCGCAAAAATCACGAACAACATGCCGATGATGTAGAGTACCAAATCGTATGTATAAACGAATTTCCGACCCAACTTGTCGCAGATCATACCACCGACGAGAGCGCCAATGGCTGCCGCAAACGCGTTGGGGCTAAAAGCCACGATAAGCCCTTCGTCCAACTCGTTCATACCGAATTTTTCCTTCCAAAAGTGGGCAAGAGCAAGCCCCCCCGCGACGATAGAGCCAGCGTCGATATAGCTCGTGAGCGCCGCAATTGCGGTCTGCATCCAAGGGGCAACTTGTTTCTCCGCGCTCTCCACCACTTGATCCACATTTGTCTGATTATCCATTATTCACCCTCTGGAATTGAAATTCCCGTTCGTATTCTTTAACCACTTCGAGCCATGATTCACGCTGAGGCGCGGCATTCGTCTTGCAAAAATGATCCCACACGTCGCCCAGAGGATACGTTTTAATCTCCTCCTGAAGCGCCATAAGCTCCCAAAAACGCGCTTCGTCCTGAAGTTGAGCGAGCATCCCCCACGGCGTGAGCAGCGCCCCAAGAAGCGCCTTCTGCATGTTGCGCATCCCCAACGCCCACGCGCAGACGCGATTCACGCTGGCGTCGAAATAATCCAGCCCGATGAGCACTCGATCAAGCGCGTCGCAACGCACGATTTCCTTCGCAATTTCTCTCAATTCATCGTCCAAAAGCACCACATGGTCGCTGTCCCAACGCACGGGGCGCGTGACGTGGAGCGCAAGTCGATCCGCAAAAAGAAGAAGCGACGGGATTTTATCCGAAACCGTTTCCGTCGGGTGGAAGTGTCCATTGTCGAGGAGACAAAGAACGTTGTTCTTCGATGCGTAATTCATGTAGAATTCGTGCGACCCGACCGTGTACGATTCGAGACCGAGTCCGAATACCTTGGACTCCACGCTGTCCACGATGTATCTCGCGTCGAGTTTCTCGGCATATATTTCATCGAGCGACTCCTTCAGTCTGCGTCGAGGCGTGAGTCGGTCGGAGGGTGGGTTTTTGTACCCGTCAGGAATCCAAATATTGTTGAGACTTGGCGTCCCTAATTCTCGCCCAAAATATTCCGCGATGCGACGACACGCTTTGCAATGATCGATCCAAAATTTGCGAATCTCGCGTGACGGGTGCGAAAGCGTGAGCGATTCCGCAGCTTTGGGATGAGAAAAAAGCGTTGGGTTGAAGTCCAAACCCAAACCACGCTCTTTCGCGAATTGCACCCACTTTTCGAAGTGCCGAGGCTCGAGCGCGTCGCGATCCGGCTTCTCGTCCGAGATTGCGTAGATCGCATGGAGATTCAACCGGTGTGTCCCCGGTATGAGGTCGAGCGCGAGATCGATATCTGCCATCAATTCTTGCGCATTTCGCGCTTTGCCGGGATAATTGCCCGTTGTGGCAAGCCCGCCCGAAAGACCCTCGTCGCTTTCGAAACCATTTACGTCGTCCCCTTGCCAACAATGCATCGAAATGTGCACGTTTTGCAATTTTTCGAGTGCCGCGTCCACATCAACGCCGATGTCGCGATACATCTCTCGGGCTGAATCAAATCGAGTCATGGAATCCTCCCCATAGTGTCCTATTTTTGCGCAGAGTTTTTACTCGACACGTCTGCCACGAAAGAGAAAATCCTCTCGGGACAGTCGTGTCGAGCACCCCCTAATCATAGCAAAGAATGCCCCGCGCGTCAAGACCTGGCGGGGAGAGATTCTTGATATTTCTACCCCAGGGTGCCTTCAAATTTGGTAGGCACTCACTTGGAGGGCAAAGATTTTTCGTTTCCCGCACATCTCGCCAACCCATCAGCCCTCGCGAACGAGTCGAAAGCTGTTTAAGGGAGAGTTTGAGAGCGTCTCTTCAAAATTACGAATTCAAACAAACGCCCATTTCGACCCCTTTTTTCGCATTTTCCCAGAGAAAAAACATTACGTTTGGCGATAGATAGCGAAAAATACGGACTTAAAACAATATTGTTCAAAAAGTCTGATGTTTTAGTCCGCATTTCGTAAAATAGCATTTGAGAGGATAGAAACAAGAGTGAAACACCCATCAAAACCACCTCAAAAACAATTAAATTAACGAATATCAACTCTACTGCGGAAATTCTGCGTCCAAACCCACTTTTGCAAAAAACATTCGATCGCAAAAAAACACGTAAAAAACGCATTTTTTCACTAAAAAGAATCAAAAAGTGCAAAAGTGTGAAATGCG
>JAUNBK010000189.1 GCA_030527105.1 Planctomycetia bacterium | reverse complement strand
TTTAGCTGTAATATCTCAAAGAACGTGACGGCTGATTGTCGTTCACGATTTCCAGTCGGCGGCCAGCGTTACGACCGTCCAGAAACTCGACAAAATCATCGCCAACGCAATCCGCTTCCTCCCGAAACCGGGTGAACCTATCGCGATTCTCATGCCCTGCACGGTCATCGAAAGTAACGACCTCGCCGACACTTACGGCAATCCCGAACTCAAACCGGAGTGGCGTGGAATCCGCGTCCCCATGGTCACGAAATGGCCGGACGGAATGGACGACAAAGCCATCACGCAAGAAACCGAAACCTCTCGTCTTTGGACGGAATACGCCGAAATCCGCAGGCAATCCATTCGCAAGCATGGAGACATTCGGGAAGCAACTGCCTTCTATGAATTGAACCAAAGTGTGATGGATTCAGGGTTTGAAGTATCGTGGTCGGAACGTTTTGACCCGGGCGAAATTTCCGCAATCCAGAACGCCATGAACCTGAGATTCGAAAATCATCGGGCTTTTTTGAGCAACATGCAACAACTCGGTTCCGACCTTTTGGACAGCGAAAGTGGGCGTATCCGTTGGCAGGATTTCGCCGAGAAAACGCTCGACCTCGACCGGGGAACCATCCCCGCGAACGCCCAGCGATTGGTGGCTTATGTGGACATTCAGGCAGAGTATTTCGCCTTCGTGGTGCTGGCTGTAAACTATGATTTCAGCTGCTGTTACGTGGCGGATTACGGAACGTTTCCGACGTTCGGAGTCCAGCATTATCGACGCAGGCAAGCCAACGACTGGCGACTTTTGACCAAATCCTACCTCGCGGAACGACGCATCGTGAGCGAGCAGGAAAACGTAAACCTTGACGACATCTACACTTGGGGGCTACGAACGCTCCTTGACGACCTGATTTCCCGCAAGTACGTCCGAAACGACGAAAACAACTCCGAGATGGTCATCCACCACGTCGCGATGGACGCGCAGGAAGGGCTGATTTCCCCAATCGTCCGCGATGTTTGCAAGAAGTATCCGCCGGATAAAGTGTTAGCCTACCACGGTTTCGGAATCACGGCGGGTCGCATGGGCATGGAAACCTACACCGCCCACGATGACACGACGTTTGAAGACATGCGCAATCCCTCGGCCAACGCCCGACGCTGGATGTACAAATTCAGTAAAGTCTCTCGTGCCTACGAGTTACACAGCGACGTGAACGCTTGGAAGGATTACCTCATGGAGCGTATCCGCACCCCGAAGGGAGAGCGCGGAAGCCTCGTTTTGTTTGCCGCCCCACCTTTTGCGCACGAACTGTTTGCGGTTCAGGTTTGCGAGAGTGAACGTTCGGAACCTTATACCTCGCGGGGAGTTACACGCAATCGTTGGACTGCCGTCCCCGGAACGGATAACGAATTTTTTGACTGTTTAGTCGGGTGCTGTTGCCTCGCCAGTTTCGCGGGTTGCGTTTACGTCCCGACAGGCGGAATCCGCCTTGACACTGCGCGTCCGCCGAAGCAGAAAAAGACGTTTCGAGAGCGGTTGAACGAACGAAAGCAGACGTTCCATGAACGCTTCGAAGAGAAAAAACGAAAGCGAGGAACCTGAAATGTCGCAGTACCAGTGCCCCAAATGCGGATGTCACCACACCCGAGTATACTTCACGAAGTCCGCCGTCAAGTACATTCACCATCAGTGCTTAGCTGCCGTCCGTCGCAAGCGCGAGTGCCGCAACTGCGGCCATCGTTGGGGAACCATTGAGAGGGAGGAATCCGAAACAACATGGATACCTCGGACGAACGAACCAGAAAAAAAATCGGATTTTTCCTGAAAAATTTCCCCAGCCATATACATGTATACGGTTTCAATTTGACAGATTTTGAAACCGTGGTAAAATCATGCCCGATGTCCCAGACACGGGTATTTTTTATTGAAATTTTGGGAGAAAAACGATGGAACTCACGGCTGTAAGTGGCGTTTTGAAAAGGGTTTTGGACGCAGGGATTCAGAAAATCTTCTCGACCGAGGGGCTGAAAAACATTCTGGAAAAACTGATTCAGGCATTGAAGGAACCTGCGGAAAAGACGGAGAACCCGTTCGACGATTGGGCGGTCAACTTCCTCGAGAGCGTCGTGCTCGACGATGGCAAAATGAAGATTCTGAGCGACTTTATACGAGGTAAACTCGCAAACCTTGTGAAGTGCGAAGTGGCACCGAAGAAGCGCGACGAGTATGGCGAACTCGCGGCGGAGTTGACGACGCAAGAAGATCATGTCTATGAAGGCACTGTTTCGTGGGTCTCGATTGCGCAGCTTTTACAAATCGTGGTGCCGATTTTGGTTGACTTCTTCGCGAAGAAAGAAGTCAATCAAACCTCTAAAGTTGCGTGAACATGAAGGGGTGGGTGGTCCGGAGGGTGGCGGTTCTCTTCGGAGGGTGGTCGTCCTCGACCACCCATGAGGGCGTAAGCCCTGACAAACACGAGAAAGGCTCACGCCTTTGGGCGGGCGGGGACGACCGCCCTCCGAAAAAGGCATTACGTTTGATAGAAAATGGTTTTTCCCAAGCATAGAACGGACTCAGACCAGTTGAGGCTTTTCGACAATCCGACACTTGAAAAGGAAAAGGAAGATGAAAAACCCGTTGTCGACGGGAAGACGATGGATGATTACGCCTTCCTTTACACGGCGACCGCTACGGGAAAAAATTCAGGCGTACATTTTATGATGAGTACCGAAGATGCTCAAAACTGGTGTGCGTCGCCGAAGTCGCAAGGTGTTTACTGCGGGAATCCGTGGGCGTATTTTTATACGACCGTCCAGAATTTTACCACATGCCACTGGTTTAAAAACGAGAAAGTTTTGGAGTTGCGCGGTTGTTGTGACAACGGCAAATATGACGCGATTATCGAGGAGATGAAATTGAAAAAATACTCATTGGATGAAATGAAAACCATCTTGAGCCGGTTTGGCATTCGGGTAAATATTAAACTATCAAAAATATAAGGTGTCTTTTTCGGAGGACGACCGCCATCCGAATTTTTAAGAAAGGATAACCAAATGGCAGTTACGACGTCGACCGATAAGATGG
>JAUNBK010000073.1 GCA_030527105.1 Planctomycetia bacterium | reverse complement strand
TTCGTTTGGAACAATCCACCAACGACGCAATTATACCAAAATCTCGCGCAAAAGAAAAGTGGGGGGAGGGATTTGTAAAAATGCGGGTGGGTGCTAAAAATTGGCGTTCGAGATTTCTGGATGGGTGGGAGAATCGTTTGGCGCTCAATCCTCCAATTCCCCTTCTCTGAGGTGGGAAACGCTGCCCCCAGCAGAACACCCCGTCAGCCTAACGGCTGCCACCCCTCTGGAAGAAGGGAGATTCGGGAACAGGAGTGTTCCCACTCCACAAGCGCAACCACTCTGGAAGAGCCAGTGGGTCGAAATACTCTTTTTTAAGCAGCAAAATTTGAAGGCACGCACCTCGCGCATCATTGGGGGGCGTTCTGCGGACTGCCCGACTTGAGTGTTTGGGGAAGACTCTCTTCTTTCAACTGCGGA
Organism: Planctomycetia bacterium; assembly: GCA_030527105.1. Classification (GTDB taxonomy): domain Bacteria; phylum Planctomycetota; class Planctomycetia; order Pirellulales; family Thermoguttaceae; genus RGIG3701. The sequence continues at coordinate 17,862 of JAUNBK010000073.1, read as the reverse complement.
TTGTTCTTGTACGGCGTATAAAGTGGGTCGCCAACGTACGTCATTGCCCACGAGAGCGTGGGGAGTGTACGATAATAGCACTCGATCATCGTGAGTTTCCCCGTCAGAATGAGTGAGAAAAATTCATCCGGCTCAGGAAACGCGACCACGTAGGGTTCGAACGTCGGACCACATGTGGCTGCCGCGCCGTCTTTGAGAAGGTTGGGACACCAACCTTTGCCACCTTTGAGATTGGCGGCCTCGAGACTCGCGACATGGTACGCAATCGCCCCAGGCACAAACGTGAACGTCGGTCGATAACTCTCCAACGCATACCAACCGCAGTAGAGCGCCGCCGGAGAGGAACACGCTTCTTTCTTGAAGAGAGCGCCCGACGTGTCGAGATGAACCTCTAAATCCGTGCAAGTTTTGAGGCGCGCGCCCAAATCGTTGAGCGATTGCTCCATTTTCTCGTAGCTTCCGTGTTTTGGAGTGCCGCCCGGGCGACCCGTTCGCGCATCGAGATAAATGGCGCCCGAGAGACCTTTCTCTTCCGTCGCGATGGAGTCATCGATCATCCGAATCACCACCTCGGGCGAGGGTGCCTCCAAACGCGCAACCATGAGAATGAATTGATCCCTTTGGACTAAACGATTCATGTTTTCCGCGCTTTTGGAGTAGAAGGAAATAGGGTTTGCTATCCACGAAATGAGCGGCCAATCTTCCTCGAAAATCAAAGAAAGCTCACTATCGAAGGAACCCATTGATTCGTTTTTTCGCGTGGCAGGGACTTCGTTTTCCAAGAAACGCAGCGCCTCCGCAAAACCACCAAAGCTCGTGATGAGGCGCAAAAGTCGCACGTCGCGCGCATTGGACTCCGGGAGACTCTGGCAGATGGAGAGTGCAAACACGCTCTCCCTTTGGGCAAGTAGAAGAACGCCTCGTTCCTTAGATGTGTTCGCGAAAGCCTGAGCCGCGCGCGCGGTTCCTCCCGCCAAAAGAACCGCTTTGGCGAGTTTCGTCGCTTCCGCTTTTTTGAGTGTTTCGTCTTGGATGTGCGAAATACGACCCTGCGCGCTGCGAAGCACGTCCTGAAGCGCAGCGACAAAATCTTTCGCACTAAAATCGGGCGACAGATTCGTCAATTCCGGCTCGCTCGTCGCTGGCACACCGAGTTTGTTGATTTCGCCCAAAAGTGCCCGCGCTCGAATGCGTGTCTCTCGAAGTTTCTCGTCAAGAAACGCGAGACGACCCGCCACCTGTGGGGATTGGGAATCATACCCACCGATGCGCAAAGGGACGCTCCACGAGCAAACGACGCACCGCACATCCGGTCGCGTCGCAAGCCACGCGCGAATCTGGGGGCGAATCTCTTCGTTCCACACCTTGCGCGAAATGGTCGAGGGATACTTCTTTTCGAGGAGAAAAACGTTGCGCGGCGGAATATTTCGCGCCGAGACGTAGTGCCGCGCGATTGCCAAGGATTCCTCACTTCCTTGGACAGCAATCACGCCGACGTTTTGGGGCAGAAGCTCGCCAAACGTCTCCGTCGCGACCAAAAGTTGGACAAAAAGGAGCGCCAAAACGACAACAACGTGCCGAAGAAAGGTGGCTCCCATGGTTGATCCCGAACCTGGGTGGGAATCCGGGGTTGTTCCTTGGTTGAAAAAATGGATCATTGGCGTCTCCTAAAAAATGGGTTTGTTCTTGGCTGCCGCTTAAGGCTGCGCGGAAGTCGGATCGAGCGAGTTGGACTCAAGTGGATTTGACTCCAACAAGCCGGGGAGTGCTTCGTTTGCGTCGAGCGTGTTTTGGGCATCAAGCGTGTCTTGGGCATCAAGCGTTTCGACCTGCGTTTTGGCACCGGCGGCGTCGTTCGAGGCGCTTCCGAGAGTCTCGGATATCTGCGCTTCGACTTCATCCATCTTGCGGCGCGTCTCCTCCATATCCTCGAAATTAATCAAAATGGGAGGAAACTGCGGATTAATAACGCTAAACATGCCGGCAACGAGCCACTGGTCGTCCTCTTTGCGCAGCGCCCAGCCGATGTGTTCGTCAAAATCCCCATCCGGCGACGCGACCGTCCAAATGGTACCGACCCTCGCGCCGACGATTTCCCCCGCTTCGTCCTCGAGATACTGCACCTCGCCCATTTTTACCTCAGCAGTCGGCATAGCATTTGTTTGGCAGAGGCTGATTTTATTCTCGGAGATTTCCGTGAACGCCTCTTCCGTGAGAAGTCCGAGGACGGCACTCTCGTTTTTCGCCTGCAACGCTTTAATAAAATAATACGTTATTTTGGTCGGCTCGTCAACCCCCACCAACTCGGGGAGAGCCGCCAAACTTTGGATGAAATTTTGCGTCGCGGTTTCGATTTCCGCAGGTTTGAGGTACAACTCGCGCATTTCGACGCCAGGTTGAGCGGTCGGAACGCTCGAGACGTCAGCCACTTTGGTATCCTCCGCCGCCGGAACGGGCGCATCCTTCATTCCGTCGGGTGTCTCATCTTTCGACGAATTGCAGCCGACAAACAACACGCTCGTCAACAAAAGAGCGAAAAAAGAGGGGGAAAAACGATTCTTCTCCAAATCAAAAATCAAACTAAACACAATGGACTCCTCGAAACACGATACATGGACTCTTCGCACTACGACACGCGAAATACACTCGTTCTCCTTTAAAATTCCCGTTTGGCGCGACGCTTTGCAAGCCGTGGTGCGTAGCTCCAACGGCGGACGACGCCGGAAATTTCAACGCGAAGTATTATAATAAACCGTACTCAAAGTACAACCGACACCGGCGGGTATTCTGGCATAAATTTCGCTTTGTGTCAAGAGCGATTTTCAAGAAAGCAGAGAAAAAACCTCCCAGGCTATTGCACCCACCCCCCTTTCAGGGTAGAATGGATTAGAATCCTCCCTCAATCCTCGCTCGCCATACTCGAGAGTGTTTCGAGGGATTGAATTTCACACGAAACCACAATGTTACAGCTTCTGGGGTGGATACATGGTCATTTTCACAAATTCTATACTCGTTCTCCTATAAAATTCCCGTTTTACGCGAAGTATTCTATCTCCCCAAGGAGCTTGGCATTCGTGCCATGTCGCTCCCCAGCGCGTGTACTTTAGGCGTCGGCACATTTCAAACGCCCCCATCGAGCGTTCTCATGAAGATTCAGCCGGATGGCTATTTTTTCACGCTCTGGTCTCTCCACGAAGCGGACGGCACGAAGAAGGAAGCGTTTTTCTTCCCAAAACGAACGAAGAAATCCACTCCTGCGCCGATTCCTGCGGCAAAGAATCCCTGGTGTTGCGTCCGAAAAATAAACAATATTAGCGAGCGCAGTGAGCATTTCAAAAGTTGTTTGAAGGAGAGTTTGAGAGGAAACAATTTTTCAAAAATGTTTCCTCCCGAGAGATTGGCGGATCGCGAGTCAAAACGATTCTCCCACCATCTGGAACTAGGCTACGCTTCGTTCTCGGCTCAGGCGGGTCGGCGCCGTGTCCAAAAAAACATACAGCATTCGCAAACGGAGTATAGAGTGCATCGGGTATAAAAAGCGGAAAAACTCACGACATATCGGACTCGATTCGGAAGAGTTGGTTGTATTTTGCCGTCCTCTCCGTTCGAGAAACGCTCCCGGATTTGATATAATCTGCGTGAACCGCAACCGACAAATCGGCAATAAATGCATCAATCGTCTCGCCGCTTCGGTGGCTCAAAATGATTTTAAGACCATTGTTTTGTGAGAATCGAATCGACTCGAACGTCTCCGTCAGAGTTCCAACCTGGTTGGGTTTGACGAGAACGGCATTGGCTGCGCGTTTTTGAACACCTTTTTCAATACGGAGTCGATTTGAGGCGAAAAGGTCGTCTCCCACGATCATGATTTTGTCGCCGAGTATTTCGTTGAGGAAGAGCCAGCCGAGCCAATCATCCTGCGCCATTCCGTCCTCGATGGAGCAGATGGGGTACTTTTGCGTCCAGCCCTCAAACATGAGCGCCATCTCTTTCGCGGTGCGTTTTGCACCCTCAAAATAGTAGGCTCCGTCTTCGAAGAATTCGTTCGAGGCGGCGTCGATCGCAAGCGAAATTTGGCGCTCCGGGAGATATCCCGCGCTCTCGATTGCCTGAATCAGAAGGTCGAACGCCTCTTCATGCGACTCAAGGTCGGGCGCAAATCCTCCCTCGTCTCCAACGTTCGTCGAGAGTCCGCGTTCGTGGAGAATCCGTTTGAGACTATAAAACGTCTCACACGTGGCGCGCAGCGAGTCGGCAAAACTCGAGAACGAGTGAGGCACCAGCATGAATTCCTGAATGTCGAGTCGATTGTCGGCATGCGCCCCTCCGTTGAGAACATTGACCATAGGAATCGGAATCCCTGTGGCAAAAATTCCTCCCAAATATCGATAAAGCGGCACCTCAAGCGACTCCGCAGCACCTCGCGCAACAGCAAGCGAGACCGGGAGAATCGCGTTCGCGCCGAGTCGATGTTTGTCCGGCGTGCCGTCCAACTCGATCATCAAATCGTCAATTTCTTTCTGTCGAAAAACATTCATGCCGACGATTTTCTCCGCAAGAACAACATTGACGTTATTGACGGCTTGCCATACGCTTCTCCCCGCATAAAAATCAGCAAGATTATCGCGCAGCTCAAACGCTTCGTGCGACCCCCGACTCAAACCGCTCGGCGTGGAGGCGCGTCCGACCTTGCCGTTCTCCAAAACGACGTCCACTTCCACCGTGGGAATCCCTCGGCTGTCCAAAATTTGCCGTGCAACGACTTTTTCAATCAAAGTTTCCATGTGTGTCCCTTTTCAAGTTGAGATAATTGGGTATAATAACTCTATGGCTCCGCGTTGGGAATTTTCAATGCGAAGCATTATATTATGTTCGTCAGGTCAACTTTAACAAGAAAAGGAATCCTATGTTCTCAGGAATTATCGAAGCCATGGGCGTCGTCGCCAAAATCGAGAAAGAAGCCAACGGACCAGGCTGCCGACTCGTCATTCGTGAGGGAAAAATCGGCTCAGAAACGAAAGTTGCCGACAGCGTGGCGATTAATGGGTGTTGTCTCACCGTTGTGGAAAAGTCGGAAGACTGCATGGGATTTGATGTGGGACCGGAGAGCCTCAAAAGAACCAACCTCGGCAGACTCCAAGTGGGCGACCGCGTCAATCTCGAAAGAGCGCTTGCCGTGGGCGATCGATTAGGGGGGCACATCGTCTCGGGACACATCGACGGAACCGGCACGCTCATTGAGAGAATCGACGAGGTGCAATGGTCTTTCTACAAATTCGAAATCACGCACGAAATCGCGAAGCAAATGGTCTCGAAAGGATCAATCGCGATTGATGGCGTGAGTCTCACGGTGGTGGAGGCGGAGCCGGATTATTTCACGGTGGCGCTCATTCCTTTCACGCTCGACGTCACGACGTTGGGAGAGATGAAGCCGGGACGACTCGTGAATCTCGAAACCGATATTTTGGCGAAATACGTCCAGCGTTTGGAAGAATCCAAGGCGTGGGACGCGAAGACAAAGTAGCGCTATTTGGTGTTCGAGTTTCTCCTGATCCGAGAACGAAGGACGCAGCCGTAGCTCCAGATTGTTGCCACCAAAATTTGCGCTCGAGTCTCTCCAGACGGAAGGGAAAATCGCTCGGCACTTCATCCGGAACTACGCTTCGCTTCGTTCTCGGCTCCGTGGGCGTATCTGGAAATTTCGACGCAATGCACTACAAATGCACGTTTTGGGTAAAATAAAACGTTGCGCGCTGAAAATATGGAGTCGGAGCCTCTTTTTTTCGATATCCCTCTGCGTTGTGTTGACTCCATTCTCGAAGTATTTCGAAGTGTGTTTTCGATGTGTGACAGGGTAGTCCCGTTCGAGAGGGAAAGAGTCGACCAAAATCATGGGGAATCTTTTCAAGGAACATTTTTGATGAAAAACCAACTTTTGATCGCACGCACATTTGTCTTTTGCTCGTTTCTCGTCTCGACAAGTGGAGTGTTGATTTCGGAGGACTTGGGCACGCCAAATGCACCCTCCGTTGAGTTCAACTCGTCTCATCTCGACTCGGCATTTTCCTCAACCTCCAGTCCATCGGCAACGCCTTCAACCTCCTCCTCCGCCTCCTCGTCGGCGTCCATGTTGGAGATGCTCCCAATGGAGGTTCATAATATCCCCGGCTCGTATCGTCCGGCGGATTCTGAGGATGAGGAGCTTATCGCTCACTTGGTGCCGCTTGAGGGTGAGGCGCCTTTGATGGCTCCTATTCGATGGGCAAAGGCGGGGGCGAGACACATTCAAGCCGAAATTCGTGACTATTCGTGTCGCATCGTCAAGCGCGAGCGAATCAACGGCGTATTGGGGCGCGAGGAGACTATCTTCGCAAAAGTGCGGCATGAGCCGTTCAGCGTTTATATGAAGTTTGAGGCGCCGCGGCGCTTTCGAGGGCGCGAAGTCATTTATGTCGAGGGGAAAAACGACGGACTGCTTGCCGTCCACGGCGTTGGGTTGGAGGCGCTTGCCGGGACGCTCAACATCTCCCCCACCGGACGACAAGCGATGAAGAATAATCTCCACCCGATCACGGAGTTTGGAATTTTGAATCTCGCGCGCCGACTCGCACAAACGGGGGAAGAGAATCTCCACCGGGCGTCCTATTCCGTGACGTACGCGGAGTGCAAACTAAACGGGCAAGAATGCGTCTGCGTCGAGGTTCTCAACTCGGATCCGCACGAAGATGCCCTTTTCCACAAAGCGCACGTTTTTGTCGACGTGAAACGAAATTTCCCCGTCAAATACGTTGCGTGGGGCTGGCCCAACTCTGCGGGGGAACTCCCTGTTTTGGAGGAATATACCTACGTTGATATTCAAACGAATCAAAACTTCTCGGATTTCGACTTTTGCACGACGAATCCCGAGTATAATTATCGCGAATCGCGACGCTGATTATGGAGCCGGCGCCTTCTCACGCATTTTGCGCGTCCAACCTGCGGGAGGAAGGGCGATTTTTTCCGGGCGCCCATCAATTTGGACTTCAAAATCGTGCGCGCGATTGAGGTCGACGTTGAGGAAATCGACATAATCCGAATACACGGCGTAGAACAAATATCGGCTCGGCTCGCCCGTCGCGACAATTGGCGGGCGCGTCTCTTGCGCAAGACGTGCCATCCATTTTTGATAATCGTCTCGCACTTCTGAATCGCCAGGGAATCGAACTTTCTGCATGAGATACACCCAACCCTTTCCGCGCGCCTGACGGAGGCAGCCATTCTCGAGCACCTCGACGGTGGAATCGTGCTCCAAATGTCCATTTTCGTTGATTTTCGTGTCGATAAGCGGGGCGAACGACCCATTGTTGGGGAAGTCGGCAGGTCGAAGCGCTCGAAATCTCCGGTCCGTCCTCATCGAAAAATGAATCGGCGAGGCAAGAAGCACCCCGCCTCCCTCGACGTATTGCGTAAGAAGGTCGAATTGGCGCGGCGTCATGGCGCTCCAACCCGCGAAAATGAGGAGTTTATAACGACGCAAATCCTCAAGCGTGAGAAAATCGTCCAAACCCACAATATCCACCTGCCCGAAGGGAGACGCAGCGAGCCATGCATTCGAATACGGCGCGACGGCGTCTTCCGGGAGGGGAAAAAACGTCTCTTTCACCACGCCCCAAGACGCTTCCGGCTCGCAATAAAACCAATCCGGATCGCGCTCGGCCGCGTCAAATTGAGACCAAACGGCTTGCTTCCCAAGACGAATCCCAACGAACGCATCCGTATTCCCTCGCAAAATCGCGATACGGACCTCAGGAGAGTTCGATTGGCGCGGATTCTCGCTCACAAAATCAGAAAATTTCCGCAAAATGTCGCGATAATTTCGGCACGTCTCGGAGTGGTAGGTGCGATTTTGCTTGCCCGAGTCGCGGGTGTAGAATCCCGCTTGAGTGGAGACGGCACCCGATTCGTTGATGATGAGCGACGCGCCCATAGAATATTGTTGAAAGAGAGCAGCTTCGAGAAGGCGCCACTTTTGCGGGGCGTCGTACGGAATGGCGCAGGTCTGCCACTCGTGGGCGAGCCAGCCACCCCAGAATTCTGGCTGCCATTTTCGTGCCGCACCGCGCATTTCTGAAGAGGCGTAAGCGAGATTTTGCGCACCAATCGCGAAAAGCTCGGAGAGCATAAAATCGACTCCGCCTTGAAGTTCATAATCCGCCACCGCCGCGCCCGAAGTGGAGGAGACGAGGGGATAATCTGCATGATATCGACGGGTTCCGCGCAACATCCAGTCGCGCACGAATCCATCTCGCGCAAGCGCCATGTCGCCCACCTGTTTCACGTCGCACGCCTCGGCAGCCGCGCGCCCCTGATAAAGATACGACGCGTACTCGCCAAGGTTGTTGCCGAGAAACATTTCGTTCGAAATTTCACGAAGTGTTTGGATTCTTTTCTTCGACTGATGTTGATAAATAGTCATGGAGTAAATGTTCTTCGTCGCGAAAAGCCGAATCCACTCATCGCGCTGCTGAACGACCTCCTTTTGGGCAGGCCAAAAGACCGCAAGTTGCGCGTATGGCGCTTTGAGAAAGTCCTCGAGATAAAACGCCTCTGTGTAGCGAGGAGAGCGCGCGGGTGCCTCCCACTCGGTCGTTTCTCCAAGGGGAAGGGTTTCGTCGTCGCCATAAAAACACGCTCCCACGACAACTTTGCGCGGATCAAAAGGGGGCACGACCAGAGCTGGCGCAAGCTCAAAAGAGTGCACGCTCGTCTCCCCATTTTGCGCCACGACTTTCGCTCGCACCACACACGCGCGACGCGGCATCCTCCCGATGATCATCATGGGATTTTGCGTGGGATTTTGCGTGGAATTCTGCGTTTTTTGCACGGGAATAAAATCCGGCACCTCCCACTCGACACTCGCAACGTCGGGATGGCGAATTTCAATGGAGAAAAAGCGCCCGCCCGACTCGTATTGAACGAGTGGCTTGAGCCTCAACCCGCTCCACACCTCGACGCGCCACGAGCCTCTCGGCGCGCCCCAAGAATAAATCCCCGAAGGAACGACGAGCGTTGTTGGGACGTTGCACAACTCAGGCGGAAGACGAAAATCGAGTCGAATTCCGTCCGCGTCGCGCTTTCCCCAACGCGAATCTTTTGGCGCGTTCGAGGGGAAGATTTTTGGTGCTTTCGAGCCTGCCGCGTCGGAAGTTTGCGTCGTCAAATAAGGTGGCGCAACGATCGTCCATGCGTCGTCCCACTCGTTGGAGGCTCCGAGATAAATCGAAAAATCTCCGTCCCGAGGTGGCAAGGAAAGGAGGATTTTGGAGGCGAGATCGACGCGCGACTCGACGAGAATTTCTTCGCCCAAAGCGCTCTGGTTCGAAAAACTCACGCCCCACACCACGCAAGCGACAAAAAGGGCGCAACTTTTGAGCGCCAAAAGGAGGAGAACTTTTTTGGATAAAAACGTCGAATCGCACATTTCTCACACATTCTTTCTATACTCGTTCCCCTTTATACTCGTTCTCCTTTAAATTTCCGTTTTGCGCAACGTTTGGCGAGCCGTGGTGCATAGCTCCAACGGCGGACGGTACCGGAAATTTCAACGAGAAGTATCATAATCAACGGCAGCGGCTTTCGAAATTTCCACGCCAACAATATCAATCGCTTCCTCAATCTTGTCCCGGAACGGCTCCACGGTTGCTTTCCATGGTGCCATCAAAAATCCCTTGAGACGCGATGGATCGATAAAGTGGGAGCAAAATTCCACCGTCTGGGGGAAACTTTCGGGGAAATCCCAATTCGAGCTGCACGGAATTTGATCAAACCCCGCTTTCTCAAGCTCGATATACGTGAGAGGATAAACGTACGGCTTTTCCCAAAAATTCTTGCCGTAGTACCAATTGCTCATCAGGACGGATCGCGGCGCGCGTTTGAGGAATTCAGGCTTATGCATCCAAATGTAGTCCGCCCAAACCCACGGTCGAACACCGAGAGCCTCCACCGTTTTGATGAAGAAGAGAAAATCGTGCCACCACAATTCCCCCTGACGCACAACGCAATATTTGTAGTTCTTCTGGTGGCTGGCGGTCTCTTCGTCGTATCCAAGGTGGAAGAAGCGCGGCTGGTCGAAAATCTCGACAACCTCGCGAATCACCTCGGCACACACGCGATAATACTCTGCCGTCGAAACCATTCGCGCGTACTCCTTGAGCCACAAATCGTGCGCGGTCGAAAAGTTCAACTTCGGAATAGGCTCAATCCCGAGCGCTCGAAGGCGTGCGAGTTTGGTGCGCATTTTTTCGACACTCCACGACCCTTCCACCGCCAACTCGGGATGGCTCTCAAGTCGAATTCCCTCACCAATGTTGATGATCGCCATATTCTGCCCGACGTCCGCCATCCGCTGCGTGATGTCGTCCCACACCTTGTCGTCGCACCTGAGGTGGTCTGCCTCGGAGATGTAGGAGAGCAACTCCGGCGGCGTGTTGGCGAACGACTCCAGAGGAGTGTCGCAGAGCATATTGCGCCCCAGATGGACGAGCCCCGCCCAAATGAAGTCGTCCCTCTTGAGCGCGGCATTCTCGATAACGTCCGGCTTCTCGAGACGCGGAGGGAGCGTCCAACCCTCCGACGCCCAAAGTCCATTGGTCAGCGCCGTTGCTCGACTAAAAAGCGTTAAATTGTGCCGCATATTTAGCATAAAAACTCCTTTCGATCAAGGTTTTTGGAGAACGATCAAGGTTTTTGGAGAAATAGCGTACAGCCTTTTTTGTTGCCCGAGAGAACGTCGAGAAGTCCGTCGCCGTTCACGTCGCCAACCGTGATTTGCGTTCCGACGCCGGAATTGTCGTCGATCAGATGGGGAATGAACGTCGCGCCGTTGTCGTCGCGCTTAAGCTCAAACCAATAGAGGACTGCCGGGTCGTTCGCGCCCACGTCGCCCGTTGGACCATGCGCCCAAAAACGTTTCCCCGTGACGAAATCAACGAGTCCGTCGCCATTAATGTCGCCAGCGTCGAATGCGTGCGCTTGCGAGAAAGCGAAATCTCCCTCCTTCGGCTCCGTGGGAACGATAACGTTTTTCTCCCACAAAATGCTTCCGTCCGCCTGATGAACGCTTTTCCACCAGAAGATACCATAAAGGTGGGCGCTGTCGGACGTCACGACGTCGTTCTTCCCATCGCCATCCACGTCGTACACCAAAATGGTAGCGCCGCCGCGCGAGGCGAAAACCTGAGGGTGAAACTTCCACGCGCCCTCGGAATTCGAATCGCCAGGATTTTCGTACCAACCTTGGGACTCGATAATGTCGCAGCGTCCGTCGCTATTCACGTCTCCCGCGCCGATCCCATGATAGTATCTTTGGAATTTGTCATTTTTTTCGGAAACGGCTCTCCACTTCCACGCAGCGGTGGGATTTTTCGGGTCGAACGAGGCAAAACCAATGTATCCATTCCGGTTGAAGACAAGATCTTTGCGTCCGTCGCCATCCACATCGGTATAAACTTGCGACTCGTTGCCGATTTCTTGCGAGATGAAGTGGGACTTCCACGCGTTTTTATCCGGATCGCCAGTATTTTCCCACCAAAAACCCTCCGTCCCGGGCCATGGAACTTGAATAACGTCCAGCTTGCCATCTTGATTCACGTCCTCGACGAAAGCGAGAAATTGATCCGAGTAGCCAGTCGGTTGGAAGTCTTTTGCCTCGCGAATTGCAGACTTGTTTTTGAAGTCGGGTCCCCAAAAAATATAGGGACCATACGTGACGTCATTCACGCCGTCGTTGTTGAAGTCGCCATAAAATGCGCCCTCCGCGTGGAATTTCTCCGTGAGAGGAATGCGTTCGAATTTCACTTCGCCATCGCGCTTCGTCTCGTCGGCAGACGCAACGCCACTCGCAAGGAGCATCGCGACGCAAGCAAGCGCGCTGAGGAGGGTGCGGCGGTTGGAATTTTTTCTCTGGCTCATAAAAAACCTTTCATTTGAAATAAAATTTTGAAATAAATTGTATCAAAAAACCCGCTGTCGTACGAAGGCAACGGATTTTCATTGCTATTTTTCGGTCTCAATGGTCACTTGATCACCCCGCGAAAATTGAATTTTGAACTCTGCCGTCTTCGACTGGGGCGAGAGGAGTGTGAGCGCAAAAATTTCGCCACCGGCGACGTTTTTCTCTGCCGGGTACGTTTTCGTCGAAATTGCATCCGCCAGATTCGCGTCGAGCGCCTTGAAGGAGAATCCCTTCGGCACGAAAAATTGGAGTGTCGTCGGATTCTCCCCCACGAGTGCAACTTTTCCCGAGAGCGTGCACGCGGCAGCGTCCCACTTCAGCGTCTCAACGTCCGTCGCGCCCTGCGTGATGTGGCGATCCGACGTGAAAAATTGAGGCACATCCTGCATTTTATGAATAGCGAACAATCTCACGGCATGTGGCGGGACGCGTGTGGCGAAATCTTTCGAAACCGCGCCAACGAAGGAGTTTGTCCAAAATTCATACATCAAATATTTTTCGTCCGGGTCGAGTCCCAACTCGGCAAAATCGACGTCGATTTGTGCCTCCTCTTCCGACCAGTTGAAAAGCGCAACAACATCGTAATTTCCCCACGCGCGCGCCACTTTTAAGTCCCAAACGGGAAGGTGCTTAAAAATCGGGTACATATTCATCGGATGAATATCGCACACCGGGAGCGTTTGTTGGAGGAGACGGATTCTCTCGGCAGGGAGTTCCGCGAGTTTGTCGCCAGAGAACATCATTTGCCCAGGGAGCGCAACGACGGTCGTGGAGAGGCGCGCCTCTTCGAGCGACAACGCCTCGTTCACGAGAAGCGTGTCTGGGTCGGCGTAGAAAACAATATTGTGTGCGAAAATTTGGTTGATCGTTCGCCCCGCCTGATTGAGGAGATTCGCCCATTTGACGGGTTGATTCGGATGCACAATGTCGGCTCCGATTCTCGCTGCGTCCGCATAAGCGGGTTCGGGGCCCGAGAAATGCCCTTGGCATGCGAGAAAAACGCGATCGGGACCGATTCCCTCGCGAAAAGCCGCCACGCAGCGCTCGAAAGGATTGGGGCAGTCGGGGTTCTTGAACGCTTTTTTGACGTAGGGTCGCTCGAAAAAGTGGGCGCAATACCCTCCGCCAGAGCCAGACATGCCGTCAATTTTGAAGTATTCGTACCCCCACTCTTGCGACGCGATGCGATGAATCTCGCGCAGGTGGTCGATCACTTCGTCATTCGTGGGGTCGATCGTATAAACCCCGTTCCACGTGCGCAGCGGCGCCCCATCCTCGCCATGGAGGAACCAATCTTTGTGCGCCTCGTAAAAATCTTTGTTCCCCGTCCCGAATGGCGCAGTCCAAAGTCCAGGACGAAAACCAAGCGCGCGAATGTCGTCCGCAAGCTGCTTCATTCCCTTTGGAAATTGTTTTTCGTTCACTTCGAGATTCAGGTTGTAGAAATTCGAGACCGGGAGCTGGTCGGAATTCCCCTGCCAGGATTCGATCGACCAGAACTCCATCCCAAAAGGCTGAAGGTATTTTTTCCCCAAGCGCGCCTCCGCGAGGTTGTCTTCCGCCGTTGCTTTGTCGAAATAAAGATTCCACGACATCCACCCCGTCGGTGCTTTGGGACATCGTGTGCGATCGATCGGACGATAGTAGGGAATGTATCGATTCTTATAATAATCCTTTTCGAGATTGAACTCAAACGACGCTTCGGCGGTCTCATGAATTCTGCCCGAGAAGGCGAGCGCGTAGGAATCGCAACGTTCTGCTGGAGCATTTGGATCCACATTTGAATCCGCAGCACCAAGCGACTCGATCCGGAGATTTTCGGCGCGAATTTGGAGGGCGAGGTCTTCTTCCGGCGCGAAGAGCGTGTCGTTCAGCGTCGAGTCTCCTCTCCCCGAGGCGAGAAAGAGGACGCGCTCGCTTGGCGAGGCACTCGTTTTGCACGGAAAGCTATTTTCGCGGAATTGGATCGTCCCTTTGAAATTCAGCGTACCCTCATAAAATTGGCGCGTACGGTGCGACACAAGCAGCGCGAGACGCGTCCCATTTTGTTGGAACGAAATGTAGCCCTGGACGTCGTTGTATTTGTCGATGATCGCAAGTCGCGTCGGGACGTTGTCGCGAGGAGGCACAATGCGCCACGCCTCGCCACCGGTGTGAAACGAAAGCTCGCCCGAGATAACGATGTTCTCGTCCGAGCGAAGTGTGAGGGTCGAGGTGGTCTCGTCGAACGAAATGTTCCACGGTCCCAAAATCAAACTGAATAAAAGCGCAACGGTTGGTGTCATATGGTATCCTTTTTTTCAAGTGTGCATAATTTTTCAAGTGTGCATAATGCGCGACGGGCTGAATCATTTTTGATTCTTAAGTTTTCTCCCGACACTGAGGATTTTCTCGATAATCTCATCGGAGAGTTCATAATTCGGCTGATTCGGCATCCCTTCCCACACGATTCCGCCATACATCGGCTCGACCAAAATTGCGTGAGGGATTCCCCAAACATTGAGCGCGTTGGCGCAGCGCCTTTGGGTGTCGATTCCGACGAAATGCGCGAGGTCTTTTCCCTTAAGGTCTCCCGGCATGTCGTCGATCGCGGCGCGATTCGTCTCGCAAATAGAAATAACGACAAGCTCGTCGCCAAATTTCTCATGCCAGCCGTTGAGCATCGGGAGCGAACGCCGACACGGAGGACACCACGTCGCCCAGAATTCAATGAGAACATACTTCCCCTCCAGGTCTGGCGGGGCGGCATTGTACCACTCTTCGATTTTTAGGAACTGATGGATTCGCTCAACAGCAGGAATTTCGACTGACTCGTCCGTCTCTTCGATGATTTTTCCCTTCTCGTCGAGTCGAGGGACTTCGAGAAAGAGCCACGAATCCGCCCAGAGATTTTTCTGCCTCGGACGCTGCGACGAAATCAAATTCCCCTGCTCGAACGGGGAAAGCTCAATCTGCTGCGGCTCCTTATCGCCACGCACACACGGCGTCAGCGCGTCTTCTCCCAAAACCAAAACGGAACCCAACAAGGCAGGGAAAATGGCAAACAACGCTATTTTTCTCATCGAAATACTCCTTTTCTTCATTACGATCGGCATACACGGAATCTCTTTTTGCGGGAAACTTTCTCCTACTTTGGAGGAAAACTTTCCCACGCCCCCTCCATTATGACGCAAAAAATTTTTTTTCGCAAGGGAGACCCCATAAAAATAGTGGGATTGGGAGAAAAAAAATTCCCCCCCTTGCAGACTTCCCCAATATTGGTGTATACTGGTCTGTGCTCGTGATATACAACCGCTTGAGTAAATTTGAGCATCAGTATCATTTCGCACCGGGAAACAGTGAAGGAGAAAAATATCAATTTTATCGTCTTTGCGAGGTCTCCCCACGAGCATCAATGAACGAAGGGCGAATCATTCGTATAAATCCGCAAAGTTTTCTAGGGTAAAAGGAAAAAATTTTCTTCTTTTATGAAATTTTGTTGTTCGTTTTGACACAAAACAACCGTTAATAATGATACAGAGTTGAAAAAGATATACATTAAGCAGAAAGGTTGATAACAAGATGGAAGATAATGGATTTTTGTCAAAAAGGGGCTTTTTCGTCCTTGCGGTCACCATCCTCTTGGGTTTGGCGTGTCCCTCCGCATTTGCGCAGGAGCCAGAGGAGCTTGAGAGGCTCGATTCGCTCTCCTCGTGGGCACTTGAGAACATCTGCCTATCTTTGGAGGAATTGGACCTTATCGACAAAATGGAGGAGAGCGAGGACGAGGATATCCCAAACGTCATCTCGTGGCGTGTTGAAAACGAGGGACTGATCGCTCATCTCAAAACGGATGGAGAATATCTCCTCGGTATCGCACGCTGGGAAGGTGAGGAACACTCGCTCAATCGGATTAACGAATGGAACAACGAGAAAAACTACGTGAAAGCCTATGTTGACGAGGAAGGGTTAGCCGTCCTGACCTTCAAGGCACGGGTCGAGGGGCGTTCATCTTGGAACTTAATCCTGTTGTCCGCCGTTTTCCTCCGTTCCCTCGAAGATTTTGACGAACTCATTTCCGACTAATTTCTCATAGGAGAACCACTGATGAATAGACGTTTTCATTTTTTGTTCGTGCGTTTTGCATTCATTTCCTCCCTTTTGCTCGTTGGTGCTTCGACGCTCTCCAACGAAGTCGCTGCAGAAGATTTGATCCAACGCATGAAATCCACGACCCTGGAGCGACTCGGGCGTGAGCTTGTCCAGAGTGGCGCTCTGGACGACTTCGAAAGTACCGACCATTTGAACTGGTACGTCGTCAAATCGGATGGAGCGGCTGCGCTCCTCTCAAATGAGGGAAAACAGATTTCATTGAGATTTTTCGTCCAGAAAAAGCTGCCCCTCTCGAAAATCAATTCATGGAATGCCAGGAAAAACGCGAGAGCATACATTGATGAAGATGGAGACACCTTCCTTGCCGATAATTTAATTATCGAAGGTGGCGTCGATAAAGATTGTGTAAAACGATGGATTTTAAGCTACGTTTCAGAACTGACTGAATTCATCGAATATGTAGAATAACTTTTTAATGGAGAACTTCGTATGAAAAACAAGAATTGTCAACTTTATTTGGATCGCCTGATCCTCGCGGTTTGCGTCTTTTTGTTCCTCGCAACAGGGAATCTGTACGCTCAAGAGACCGTACCCATTGCGGCTCCTGCTGAGGAGACTCCTGTTGAGGAGGCGCCCGCTGCTGAGACTGACGAAGAACTTGATACCGAGGCAATTGCGGCGGCTCTGAAGGCTCCCATCAAAAGATTAGAAGCGAGCGGGCTGGAGGTTATTTGTATCATGCTCAAGGAATGGGATATCATCGACGAATTCAAACTCGTGAGCGATGAAGACGATGAACAGGTGATCTTCCGTGTTGAGGCGGACGGTGTTGCCTCTATCATTTGGACGGATGGCGAGAGCCTGGTGGGTGGCTCCTCGTGGGAAGTTGAGGATATCTCAAGGAACGTCGTCAACGAGTGGAATTCGGAAAACCTCTTCGTCAAAATCTACCTCGATGGAGACGATTTGAGGGCAAGTTATCAATTCGACGTGAAAGGCTGTAGCATTGCAAACCTCCATCTTCTCGCGGCCGTTTGCATCCAGCAAATTGGGGAAATTCACGAATACATTCAAGAATAATTTTTCAAAAGGAGACTTTTTTATGAAAACGACAACCGTTTTTACACCTTTCTGTTTGTTTTGTGCCGCACTGGCAATCTGTTGCCTCCCTGCTATTTGCGCTGCGGATGATGTTTTTGAGGAATGCAAGTCCAGAAATATTGAACGCGTTCTTCGTCTTCTCAAAAGTGAAGATGAAATCGACAGCTATGCCATAAGCGATACGGTTGGGGTATACACCTGCAAAATCGACGGTCTGAATTTCATCATTCATAACCAAAAGAAAAAAATCATTTTGCGCGCTTATTTTCCAGGAGAAGACATTTCGCTGCGCAAAGTCAATCGTTGGAACAAAGAAAAGAACACGCGTGTTTTCATCGATTCTGACAACGATCTTGCCCTCGCGGCTGAGATTCTCGTCCAAGGTGGAATCACGGAAGAAAGGCTTTTCCTCTCGATCGCTGCGTTTGCAAACTCCGTAGGATCGTGCAAAGAATTTTTTAGTGAATAAAATCCCGCCACGCACCCACAAGAGTTTCTTGGGTTGAATCTTTCTATACAGCTGCTCAAATGAGTTTGAGTTTTCAAAAAAGGGTGGAGCCATCTTACACAAACTCTAACGGCTCCACCCGCTTCCTATTGCGTGTCACAAAAAATATACTCGTTTTACGCCGTGGTGTGTCGCTCTGACAGCGGACGGCAACGAAAATTTCAACTCA